>JAISXD010000086.1 GCA_031270665.1 Tannerellaceae bacterium
GTCTCGTGTTCCTACATCAGCGGACAGTTGAAAGAAGAACTCGACAATAAACTGAAAAATGCGGGAATAAGCGGTTATTCCGTTTCAGTTGCAGAAAGCGAGGATACAACCAAAGACCCGCAAATCATTGAAGTATATTATGATTCATTGTTTAATGTCAGCAGTTACATTCAAGAAAAAGTTTTGATTGAAATCGGCGCAATCTCATAATCGGAAATAAATTGATAGTTAACTTCCCTCAAAGGCATATCTTTTTTGCTGTACTGGTGAAGAATAAAATCTTCTATCCGTTTCCTCGTTGCCGTATATTTTGATAGGGTGGTACTTCGGATAGCTTTATCCACGAGATTGCGCTTTTGCTCTACCAAACTGTCATACATTAACAATAAGGTATATTTTTGAATATCTAAGCCGAGATAGGCATTACGTAATTTTTCCGGAGTAACAAATCCGTCTCTTTCATAAATCTCTTGGTAATGATTTTTCAAGTCGGAACGGATTTTATCTAAAGCATCATTTATTTCTTTTGCTTCTCTGTTTCTTCCTTCCGCTCGTCCGATTGGATTCCAGATTAAGGGATTTACAAACAACTTTGGATTAAACTCAATAGATTCTCCATCAATCGTAATACGGATTGCAATTGTTACTAAACCGTCTTTGTTAGGTCTTGTTTTTCTAATGTAGAACAGAACACGATAGGTACTTTTCATTTTTTCTCCTTTTAGTTCGACAAAATTATAGTTTATCGTTAAAGGATTTATCGCCCTGAAAACGCCAATTTAGGTCTTTGTAAGACACTTAATTCCAGCTGGTTATTTCTCTATTCGTGTGCAGAAATTGAGGTTGATTTTCACACACGGTTTGCACACAAACCCACTGTCTTAATCTGTCTTTTTCCGTCCTGTTGTGCCTGTCGTGTAAAAAGAAGAATCCTGCTAATCTATTGATTAACAGGATTCTTGTCTCTTAATTGAAGTTTCTGTCTTTTGTTGACTTCCACCAATTTTATGTCTCGGTGGGCGTTGACGGATTCGAACCGCCGACCCTCTGCTTGTAAGGCAGATGCTCTGAACCAGCTGAGCTAAACGCCCTTGTTTTGTTTCTTTTTTACAACTTTTCCCCTGAAAAGCGTTGCAAAGATATAGCTTTTTCTTTTATCTCCAAATATATTTGAAAATATTTTTATGAAAAACTGAATAGGATATAGTAAATGTATTGATTATGAATAAGAAATTTAGGTTGCTAATAGTGGGGCCACCCCCGGAAAATAACCGGTATTGTGTTTGTATGTTCGTTTGGCGTCGTATTTCTCATGTTCGATGATTTGATTCCTTTAGCCCGCACAAGTGGCTATTAATGTCTTCGCCAAGATAGCAGAATAACAGCATACGTTGAATTAGCTTACCAGCCAGACATTACACTGCTGAAATTGGATGAGGAAGGAAAAATAGATAATACATTATATGCCGGAGAGCGTTATTAGGATTGAAATATGGCTTCATCTATTCCTATTTGGAAGACGAACTCATTGAAAAAACAGCTTGGAGGAAAAGGTAGAATTGCTTATAAGCAAGATATAGTAAAGTGTATAATAAGCTTCCTCTCAAAAGATAATATTTATTGATTTTTAAGTTGATAAAATTCTCTCCGTTACTTTTATATTAGATAAAAACATTAACTTTGTAGCCCTATTTAGGAATTTATATTATATGATGTTGTCAACACTAACAGCTATTTCTCCTGTTGATGGGAGGTACAGAAATAAAACGGAACAACTGGCGTCTTACTTTTCTGAATATGCCCTTATTAAATATAGGGTACGTGTTGAAATAGAGTATTTTATTTATTTTATGGAATTTGTTCCACAATTAAAAACTCTACTTACAAAGGAAAAGAAAGAATCACTACGTGCCATTTATTATGAGTTTTCACTTGAAGATGCTTTACGCATTAAAGGAATAGAAGAAGTGACCAACCATGATGTGAAGGCTGTAGAGTATTTTCTGAAAGAAAAATTTGATTTACTTTCCTTGCAAGAATATAAAGAATTTATTCATTTCGGCTTAACGTCACAAGATATCAATAACACATCTGTTCCCCTTTCTCTTAAAGAAGCGTTGGATGAGGTTTATTATCCCGGGCTTCAGCATGTAATCGCTATTTTGAAGAAGTACGCTGATGAGTGGAAAGATATTCCGATGTTGGCCCGGACTCATGGGCAACCGGCCTCGCCAACCCGTTTGGGAAAAGAAGTGATGGTCTTTGTTTATCGTTTAGAACAGCAGTTGACGTTATTAAAAGGAATACCTTTATCGGCAAAATTCGGAGGAGCTACCGGTAATCTGAACGCCCATACGATTGCTTATCCCGAACTGAATTGGAAATCATTTGTTACTGATTTTGTGAATGATGTATTGGGATTATCCCGTGAAGAATATACAACGCAAATATCAAACTATGATAACCTTGCAGCCGTTTTCGACGGATTAAAGCGAATCAACACCATTTTGACAGATTTAACCAGAGACTTTTGGCAATATATATCAATGGACTATTTTAAACAAATGATTAAAATCGGCGAAGTGGGTTCGTCTGCCATGCCTCATAAAGTAAATCCTATCGATTTCGAAAATGCAGAAGGTAATCTGGGGATTGCTAATGCTATATTAGACCATCTTGCAATAAAACTGCCGGTTTCACGTTTACAAAGAGACTTAACGGATTCTACTGTATTAAGGAATATAGGCGTGCCGTTGTCGCATATTGAAATTGCATTTAAAAGTTTAACAAAAGGACTGGGTAAACTGTTATTGAATAAAACGGCATTATATGAAGACTTAGAACAATGTTGGGCTGTCGTTGCAGAAGGTATACAAACGATTTTGCGAAGAGAAGGATACCCGAAGCCATATGAAGCATTAAAGGCTTTAACACGTACAAACGATGAGATTACGGAAAAGTCTATTTATAATTTTATTAATAATTTGAATGTTGATGACAGAGTAAAAGCAGAACTAAAGGCGATATCGCCACATAATTATACAGGTATTTAGTATTAATTTAAAAAGAGTAGCCGGGAGGCCACAAAAGCTAGTGTTAATTTATTATAATTTAGAACAATGAGTACAGAAGAAAGAGATGAAACTCGACCGCGCCCCAAGAAAGTGATACCAAGTATCCGGAGGGAAAACACAGACCAGGAAGGTGAAAGAAGACCTTACAATCAGGGATATGACAGACCTGATGGAAACTATGAACGGAGATCATATAACCGCCCGCAAGATGACAGAGGTGGTTATAGGCCCTATGGAGATCGCCCAAACCGTCCCCGTTACGACAATCGTGAGGGAGGATACGGTAACCGCGAGGGAGGATATAATAATAATCGTGAGGGAGGATACAATAATAATCGTGAAGGAGGATACAACAACAACCGTACGCCTTCTTATGGGAACAACCGTCCTTCTTATGGGAATACTAATTATAACCGTTCATACGGAAATAATGATCGCCAATACAATCGCCCCCACCAGGAAGGATATAGTGACAGGCCTGTAAGAGCCTATTCGGCTACTCCAACGGGTGATGGAATATCTGGAGAAGGCCTCAAGAAAAGAAGGCCTCGCGTAGGCGATACCCGAACAAACACGTATGATAACCGTGGAGGAGGCAACGGAGGAGGTGCTCGTCCTTCCTATAGCAATAATAACCGTGGAGGAGGGTATGGCGCAAACAACAAAAGGCCTCAGCAACAAAAATTCCGCTCGTCGGACTATAATCCCAATGCCAAATATAGCGTACAGAAGCAGCTAAAATACAAAGAGGTATTGGCAGATCCGAACGAACCGATCCGTTTGAACAAGTTCCTTTCGAATGCAGGTGTTTGCTCACGTCGTGAAGCGGACGAATTTATACAGAAAGGCCTTGTAAAAGTAAATGGAGAAGTAATAACGGAATTAGGTACGAAAATTACCCGTCAGGATGAGGTGTTGTTCAGTGAACGCCCGGTTCATATCGAAAGTAAGTTATACATTGTATTAAACAAACCCAAAAATACAATGACAACATCCGACGACCCGAAAGAGCGTAAAACGGTAATGGACCTGGTTAGAAATGCTTGTACGGAACGTATTTATCCGGTAGGACGCTTAGACCGGAATACAACTGGCGTACTTTTACTTACGAATGATGGCGATCTGGCTTCTAAACTTACCCATCCTTCCTACAAGAAAAAGAAAATCTACCATGTATGGCTGGATAAGAATGTAGTTATTGAAGATATGGAAAAGATAGCAAATGGCTTGGAATTGGAAGATGGCGAAATTCATGCCGATGCTATCAGCTACGCAAGTGAAGAAGATAAAAGCCAGGTAGGTATCGAAATCCATTCCGGTCGCAACCGTATCGTGCGCCGCATCTTCGAATCGTTAGGTTATCACGTAATGAAGTTAGACCGCGTCTATTTTGCCGGTTTAACGAAAAAGAATCTTCCACGCGGAAAATGGCGTTATCTGAACGAAAGGGAAGTAAACGCACTTAGGATGGGAGCATTTGAGTAAAAAACGTCCCTTCTCCCAAAAGGGAAAAGGATGAAATAAAACAAATAGCATGGCCTCTCTATAACCTCTCTTCAGAGGGAGGCGGAGAGAGGCTTTTATTAATTAAGACAAATATGGAAGCAATAAAAAGAACAAAGATTGTAGACGTGCTTAAAAGTAAAGCATTCGGCACAACCGTTAACGTGAAAGGATGGGTGCGTACCCGCAGAGGTAGTAAACAAGTCAATTTTATAACGTTGAACGACGGTTCTACAATACATAATGTTCAAATCGTTGTGGATGTGGAGACATGGGGGGAAGAGTTTCTGAAACCAATTACTACCGGCGCCTGTATTAGTGTAAACGGCATACTGGTAGAATCGCAGGGACAGGGACAGGAAGCCGAAATCCAAGCGAGAGAAATTCAGCTTTACGGGACAGCAGACTCGTCTGCTTATCCGCTACAAAAGAAAGGACATTCCTTTGAGTTCCTCCGCGAAATAGCCCATCTGCGCCCACGTACAAATACATTCGGCGCAATATTTCGTATTCGCCATCATATGGCTATCGCCATTCATACGTTTTTCCACGACAGGGGATTCTTTTATGTTCATACACCCGTAATTACGGCTTCCGATTGTGAAGGAGCCGGACAAATGTTTCAGGTGACGACCCTGAATTTATATGATTTAAAGAAGAATGAGAAAGGCGCTATTGATTATTCAACTGATTTCTTCGGTAAACAGGCCGGCTTAACGGTTTCGGGACAACTGGAAGGAGAATTGGCCGCTATGGCTTTAGGCGCTATTTATACATTTGGCCCTACTTTCCGTGCCGAGAACTCGAATACGCCACGCCACCTGGCCGAATTTTGGATGGTTGAACCGGAAGTTGCCTTCAATGAGATTGCAGATAATATGCAATTGGCTGAAGACTTTATTAAATATTGCATCCAATGGGCGTTGGATCATTGTATGGATGATATACAGTTTCTTAACAAGATGGTAGATAAGGAACTGATTGAACGTTTAAACTTTGTATTAAAACAGGATTTTATCAGGCTGCCGTACACCGAAGGGATAAAAATCCTGGAAGAAGCGGTTGCTAATGGGCATACGTTTGAGTATCCTGTATTTTGGGGAGCGGATTTAGCGTCGGAACATGAACGTTATCTGGTGGAAAACCATTTTAAATGTCCGGTTATCCTGACGGATTATCCAAAAGAAATAAAGTCTTTCTATATGAAACAGAATGACGACGGCAAAACGGTTCGCGCCATGGATGTGTTATTTCCCAAAATTGGCGAGATAATCGGCGGTTCGCAGCGTGAAGAGGATTTCGAAAAACTATCCCTCCATGCCAAAGAGATGGGAGTGCCTACAAAAGATATCTGGTGGTATTTGGATACACGCCGTTTCGGAACAGCCCCTCATGCGGGCTTTGGCTTAGGTTTCGAACGATTGCTCCTATTTGTAACCGGTATGGCAAATATCCGCGACGTAATACCCTTCCCCAGAACGCCGAACAATTGTGAATTTTAATTCGCAATTGTTCGGCGTTACCTGTCAGTTTCAGGAGTCTTCTTCCAAATTAATTGGTATTTGTTTTTTGAAGGCTTCTTTGAAGGAGATTAGCGATTCGGTACGCGCCAGCCCCAGCGGTTGTAGCTTGTTATGAATAATATTCAATAAATGCTGGTTGTTTTTGGCATATATCTTTATGAATAAATCATATTGCCCGGTAGTATAATGGCATTCCACTACTTCCGGGATTTCTTTTAATGCGGCTGTCACTTCGGAAAATTGTCCCGGCGAGTTAAGGAACAGCCCAATATACGCACATGTTTCATAACCTACTTTTGTATTATCAATAATAAATTCGGAACCTTTTATTACCCCTAAATTGGTAAGTTTCTGGATACGCTGGTGAATGGCAGCTCCCGAAACGTTACACTCCCGCGCCACTTCCAGGAAAGGCACACGGGCATTATTGATGATAAGCTGTAATATCTTTTCGTCTAACGTATCTAACTGATGATGCCCCATATATACTTCCTGTTTATGATTCCTAATTAAAGGCAAATATAATTAATAATTTAATAATCAGCAATTCATTCGCAAATTAACCAGGCTAAATGAAATTCTTACAGCTTATGTATTATCTGTAACATTTGTTCTCCCAAACCAATGGTGTATCCTTGCGAAACAAATACCACCCGCCCGAACGTGTCGGCAATCACAAAAATGGGCAATATCGTACTGTCCGGCAATTTCATGGCCGAAGCTACCATATCTGCAACCCGGTTATCGCTGTCTATACCATAAATAATGGTAGAAGGAAGCGTTCCAAACTCTGTTGGATCGAAATTTTTCCGGCCCTGTTCATCTTTAAATAATAAGATGAGGCTCCGGTTCCATTCCTCCAGGCTTTTTGTTACGGCGGCAATGTCGCGCATGGCATGATTGGTTGGTTCCTGCCGTGCGCCAAGTATTCCTATTACAAAATAACCCCGTCCGGTTGCAGACAAGATGCTTTTTTCTTCCCCACTGCCGTCCGGTATGAATGTTTCTTCGGCATTAATACTGCCGATTACCTGTATATCATCCTGATTGCCCCGTATTTCCAGAGAGATTTCGGTTGTTTCGCCCGGCAGGATACGGAAAGATGAAAGGTTGGCTAAAACATTTCCATTGGCCATACGGGCGCCTGTAACCAGCATGTAATTGCCTTCATCCATCGGAAGAGGCTTTTTGAATAGTTGGCTCCATGTATCGCCCAAGCCCATATCTACCTGATTGCCGGCTTCGAAATCTAACGTTTGCAGCTTGCCGTCCGGCAGTATTTTAGCGATAGTGAAATGGCTGTAATATTTGGGATCGTCGAGCGCTTTGACAGGCGTGTAAGACGCCTGTGCTTTACCTTGCCCGGATACAACCGGGGCGCTTGCTTCAAAATCTACGTCTACCCAGCCCTGAGCGGCAAAATATTGTACCTTGCCTGCCACCGGTTCGATACGTGCGGGTATGCCCAGGCTTCGGGCGACGGCTACAAAGAATATATTCCGCGAATTCGTATCGGCCACCCGTGCATTCCATACGCCCACAGGCATAACAGGAATCCGTTGCGGATTTAACGCATCGTTTATGCGAATATGCTTCTTTACCCATTCCACCAATACGTGTGGATTCTCTTTCGCCTGCGAAGCTGATTCGGCTTGTAGCGCATGCCGGAAAAAAGAACGGTAGCCTGTTAGCAATTCGTTCCGTACCCGTGGGTTTTGCACATAGTCGTAAAATAAAGGGCTGTTGTCTGTCGATGAATTTACCAGGTGATCTGTAAATACCGAAGCCGGCCTGTCCCGTAAGTCTTTGGAAGAAACAGCTTCCAGTAATGCCATGGCAGAGGGAAGCCTGTCGGTAGCCGCCGAACGCAGGAAGTTCTCTATTTCCATCCAATTGCCACGGCTGCTAAGTAAGAATTGTGTTGTTTTCTCCAGGTCTGTTCCCAGTTCGTTTGCTAATGAACGCGCTTTTTCTTCCGTATAGAAAGTAGCTGTATACTGATTACGGATTATATCTTCTTCCCTCATCCGCCGGGTATTTTCTTCTTTTTGTTCTTCTGTAACCTGTGCAGGTATGGATCCATCTACGGGAGGAATTATATCCAGCGGCAAATCAAACGTATCCCCCGGCTTTTTATCTAACGCAATAGAGATGAGGCCGGCGTCTTTTCCAAAGGATACTTTGCCAAAGCCGAACCTGCCGTCTTTTGTTGCCCAAACCAACATATCCCCCTTGCCGGCGGAAAGGAATGTTTTCCCTTCGGCATTGGTGAATCTATGGGCTACGGTATAAAATTCGGCATAATTATATACTTTAAATTCAACCAGGGCGCCCTCCGCCGGAGCGCCGTCGGCCTCTGTAATGAGAACGGTGCATGGGGCGGTAGGAGCATAATTTTCCGTCACGTTTATTTCCGTATAGCAACCGGTCGTTTCCATGATCTCTTCCGGGCCTTTATAACTGCCGAACACTTTTGTATGCATTAACATTCCCCGGAAAGCCGGAGCGTTAAACCAGCCCATATTCAATACGGGTTCGGGCTCGCATGCCCCCAGGAAATGCCATGTGCCATCTACCCACGCTTCTACCCACGCATGATTGTCATCGGTATGCGCCCAGCGAGGCGTATATACCTGGCGGGCGGGAATACCTACCGAGCGCAGGGCGGCAACGGTAAAAACAGATTCTTCGCCGCAACGCCCATAGGCTGTTTTCACAGAAGCCAAGGGCGAAGAGGTGCGCGAATCGGATGGTGTATAAATTACTTTTTCATGGCACCAGTGATTTACTTCCAATACGGCCTCGTACAGGGAAAGCCCTTTTACCCGGTCTTTCAATTCGTCATAAAAAAGCAGGCGGCTCTCGTCCAGGTTCTCATTATTGACCCGTATGGGCAACACAAAATGGCGGAAGATCATTTCCGGTATGTCTTTTCCCCAGGGCATTGCTGTTTTTGCCTGATAGGTGGCCCGGATATTCTTCAGATAAAATTCGCCGCTGTAATCCGTTATATCCCCTAAAGGCATATAAGCATACAGAAAGGAAAGCGCCTCTCGTTCTTCCCCCGTTAGCGGTTCATTGAATACGGAGAATAAATCTCCATGGGGCAGGATAGCCTGTTTCTTTTGAAAATCGTTTGCTACCTGTTCCCTGATTACTTTGTCGGTAATAAAATGATTGGCTTTGTTGCACCCGGCGCTAATTAGCAGAAAAACGCCCAGATAAATGGCTACACACTTTTCTTTATTCATGATTATTCTTTAATTTGATTACGCTTTAATTTGATTGTGCTCCCCCCCTTCCACGTTCAAGGGACGGTGGTAACGGCAATATCGCTCCAGGGGCCTTTTTCGCCGCGCGTATTTTCCCAGCGCAAGGCCAGGTAAACGGTGCGTCCGCGCTCGTGACCCTCAAAGGCGAGGATGGCGGGCGAGGCGGTGTCGAAGGCGGAGTTGGCAAGACGGTTGGCATCGTCTACAGGCGTTTCAGAGAACGCCCAGCGTATCTCCGCGCCATGCTGCCCCCCGGGCTTGCCCTTCTTGTGGGTGGCCCCTTCAGGATAGTAGTCTACCTGTATCCGGTGGCCCGTGAGGGGGACGATACCGAACTGGGGCGCCGTATCGGCCACGGGCGACGGTTTGTGTTGCGGCACTGTGCGTTCGGGCAATCCCATGGCCGTAAGGTCGGCGTTCGTTACTTTGGGATTGGCTTTGAGCATGCGGTACAGCTCGCGGAAGAGCGGGTCGGCCTCCTTTTCGGCGCTCCGCATTTGGGCAATTGCCACGGGGGTGCGCCTGGTTGGATCGCTCCAGTGGGCGTAGGCATTACTAAAGAGCGTAAAGCCCACGGCGGTAAATACGTCGTCGTACCATTTACCCAGCGGCGTATCGGCGCCCATTCCGAATGTAACGCGGTTTGAGTCTACATAAGGAACCGTAGTCCTTATGATCAGCTGATACTTTTTTTCCAGGCTTTGCGGCAGCCAAGGCTTGCGTGTTGCACTCATGATGTAACTATTTTAATGTTTACTAATTTTATTATGGCACCCGGACTTTAAATCCGGGATTTGGAGCTTTAAATCCGGAACCTGGAGCTTTAAATCCGGAACTTGAGGCCCTAAATCCGGGACTTGAGGCCCCAAATCCGGAACCTGGGGCTTTAAATCCGGAACCTGGGGCTTTAAATCCGGAACCTGGGGCCCTAAATCCGGAACTTGAGGCTTTAAATCCGGAACCTGGAGCTTTAAATCCGGAACCTGGAGCTTTAAATCCGGAACCTGGGGCCCTAAATCCGGGACTTGGAGCTTTAAATCCGGAACCTGAGGCCCCAAATCCGGAACCTGAGGCTTTAAATCCGGAACCTGAGGCCCTAAATCCGGGACTTGGAGCTTTGCTGTCAATCCCTTAGGCTTTATTGCCGCTCAAAGGTAAAAAAAAAAGGAGGAGTCGGACGTGATTTACAAATATAATCCATTCTTTTTGCATCAATACCACATTGCAGGCAAGATACATTCCTTCTACTTTTGACAATATTTATTTCCATTATTTCTTATTTAATATAATATAAAGTAAAAGCAGATGAAATACTATTTAGGCCTTGACGTTGGAGGAACAAACTTAGTAGCCGGCGTTGTAGACGATACCTGTAAGATTATAGCCAAAGAGAGCATCCCCACCAATGCGGGACGCTCCGTTGAAGAGATTACCTCCGACATGGCCGAAGTAAGTAAAAAGGCTGTACGTAAAGCAGGCTTGCAACTGACCGATATATCCTCCTGGGGGATCGGTATGCCCAGTTATGTAAATCCTACAACCAATTTGCTCGTCCATGCCAATAACTTCGGATGGAAAAACGTACCCGTTTACGAACATTTGGAAAAACATATCCCCCTCCTGCCCGTATATATTGAGAACGACGCCAATTGCGCCGCTTACGGGGAAGTATTGGCCGGAGCGGCCAGCAACTATACGGATGCCGTTATGCTGACGCTCGGCACCGGCGTAGGGGGCGGCATTATCATAAATAAAAAGATATATGCCGGGCACGACCATATGGGAGCAGAGCTCGGACATACGAAATTAGTATACAACGGCATAAGATGCACGTGTGGGCAAAAAGGGTGTCTGGAATCATACTGTTCGTCTACGGCGCTGATCCGTCGCGCCAGGGAAGCGGTAGAGGCAACGCCTTCTTCGCTGATAATGGAAATGTGCGGGCACGACAAATCGCGGATAAACGGGGAAATCATCTTCGAATGCGCCAAAAAGGGAGATACCCTGGCCGGCGGCCTGATTGACGAGTACATCGGTTACCTGGCAGCCGGTATTTCTTCCTTCATCACCATCTTTCGCCCCGAGGTGGTTATTCTGGGCGGAGGAATGGCCCATGCCGGCGATTTCCTGCTGGAATCATTAAACGAACGGTTGTATACCTGCACCTTTGCAGCCGAAGAAATCGGTATCCCCCAAGTTATAAGGGCAAAGTTAGGAAACGACGCCGGCTTAATAGGAGCTGCCTTTTTAGAAAAATCAATTACAAATGGATACAAAAAGTAAAGAACTGATCGAATCTTTCAAAAACGGACTTATCGTATCTTGCCAGGTACAGCATGACGACCCTGTCTATTCGGAAGAATTTGTAGTAAAGATGGCCATCGCTGCCCAATGGGGAGGCGCCGTAGGTATACGGGCTAATACTCCCGAACAAATCAGGGCTATCAAAAAGGAAGTGGATTTGCCGTTAATCGGGTTATGGAAAATATGGCACGACGATACGGACGTTTTTATCACACCCACACTGGATGCCGCCAAAGCGGTATGGCAAGCCGGCGCCGAAATTATTGCGATTGACTGTACCGGCCAGCTTACGCACGAAGGGAGACCGGCCTATGAATTACTGCCAATCCTGAAAAAAGAAATTCCCGAAGCAATTATTTTTGCCGACGTGGCTCATTACGACGAGGCTGCCAGAGCCGTAGCTTTAGGCGCCGATATTGTAGGCCCTACCCTTTACGGCTATACACAGGAGACAAAACATATCGAACAACCCAACCTAAGGGAATTTGCCCGTATGTGTCGTGACTTCAAAGATAAAGCGTATGTTATTATGGAAGGACATCTGTATACGCCCGAAGATGCGATGAAGTGTATCTACCTGGGAGCCCATGCCGTGGTGGTAGGCAGTGCAATTACACGCCCGCATTTGATAACCAAACGGTTTGTTGATTTACTCACAGGCTATCAAAGCAACTGGCTGGAAGCAGAGAGAGCGAAGCATTAACTATTTGTTCATTGTATAAACCCACCGCAAAATATGCCGAAATTTAACGTAGAAGGTATACAGAATGTAGAGGTCAGTAAAAAATTCCCATGCGAAAAGCCTCCCGCCAGGCAGCTGGAGATTATGGAACAATATACCGCCATGCATCAGTCGTGTCTTGATAAACCCAAAGAATTGCGGGAGATAGCCTGTCTTGGCGTGCTCTATCCCACCCTGTTTCGCAACATCGCCCCGGGCGACCTCATTGCCGGACGGATTGATTTTCTGCCCATCGGATTTGGCTCCGTTACCTCTGAAGGAGGTGTGGGGCATTATTGTGTGTTTAAAAAACTACGCACATTCCAACAACAACTGGACGATGCACACAAAAAGCGCGTAGACGCCCTATACGATTACTGGCTGGACCATGATTTGAAAACACAGTTCGGAAAAGACGTCTTGACAGACGATACAACCGGGATGTTTATCGATTGCGAATTTCCGATGATAGCCACCGCCCGCCTGTCGGGAATGATGCTCGATTATCCGAAGCTCCTGTCCAAAGGGATCGACGGGCTGCGTGAAGAGATAGGCGAACGCTCAGGCAAGGATACGGGCAACGATTTCTACAAGGCTGCCCTCGGATGTCTCGACCTCTTTGTAGCCTGTGCCTCTTACCTGCAGGTAAATGCCCGCGAACAAATGCCCCACAGCAGCAGCAAACGGCAGCAAGAATTAGAGAGGATAGACAAAGGCCTGGAAAAGATCAAAGCCGGAAAACCGGAAACTTTCCACGAAGCCATGCAACTTATATGGCTGTACGCTCTGTTGTCGGGCGTTATTAACTACGGACGGTTAGACGATTATTTAGGACCTTTCCTTGCGGGGGATTTACAGGCCGGACGCCTGACGGACGAAGAAGCCTACAGGTATGTCTATTCCCTATGGACAATGATTGAAAACAGGAGAACAACGGTAAACGGACGGATAGTGGTGGGCGGAAAAGGCCGCAAACATCCCCAAGAAGCAGACGTATTCCTGCACTACGCCATGAAGGTGGCCAAGAACGCCCGCTACACAGAGCCTCAGTTTACCTTGCGGTTCGACAGGGATACTTCCGAAGAAATCTGGGACGCAGCCTTCGATGCCCTGGGAGCGGGAGCCACCTACCCTACCCTGTACAACGACGAGGTCAATATCCCCGCAGTGGCGTATGGTATGCGAATCGACGAAAAGGCTGCCGAACAATATGTACCTTTCGGCTGCACCGAGTTCGTCATACAGGGCCAAAGCACCGGGACGCCCAATATCTGTATCAATCTGCTGAAATTACTTACCATCTACATGAACCGGGGCATAGACCCGGCCGACGGCAAGTATAAGGCCGACGGCGTAAACATTAAACCGTTAGGCGAATATCAAACATTCGAAGATTTCTATTCAGGCTATAAAGCCCTGCTCGACCATTACCTCGATTTATCGGTCAGGGCGCAGTATTACTCCTACGAACTGATGAACAAATACGTTGGTTTCCTTTTCACCAGTCTGCTGACAGACGATTGTATCGCAAGGGGGAAAACCTTGCTGAACGGCGGCGTACGATACCTTGGCGGAACCAATGAAACATACGGAAATATCAATACTTCCGACTCCCTATGGAGCATTAGGGATTTGGTGTTCAACCGGCGAAAATATACATTAAAACAATTGCACGAAGCGATGCTGGCCAATTTCAGCGGATACGAAATAATCCGCAAGGATTGCCTGGCCTGCGACAAATACGGCAACGACCTGGATACGGCAGACGATATGGCCAACGACCTGTACGAGTATGTAGCCAAAGGTGTACGGGAGCGTGGAATAGCCATCGGAATGCAGTACTTCCTGATCGTTATCAGCAATAACCAGTTGAACACGGAGTGGGGAAACCATACGGCTGCCTCGCCCGACGGACGCTTATCGGGCATGTATATGAACCCGGCCAATAATCCGCAAGGCGGAGCAAACAAAAGCGGCCCGACGGCATTGCTTAACTCGTTGCGGAAATTCAACGCCAGGTATCACGCCGGTTCGGTACAGAATATTAAGTTTTCGCCCGCTATGTTCAATGAAAACAGGCCCGTTATAAAAAGTTTATTTAAAACCTATTTCAACCGGGGAGGATGTCATTTAATGGTAACGGTCGTAGATAAAGGTACGCTGGAAGACGCCGTACAGCATCCGGAAAAGTACCCCGACCTGATTGTAAGGGTAAGCGGTTTCTCTGCCGTCTTTGTCGATTTGTCGCCCAATATACAGGAAGAATTGCTAAGCCGGGTATTGTATGACTGACAAGTCCGGCAGATTGCCTTTCGTATCCATCATAGAAATAGAACGTTTTGCAATACACGACGGGCCGGGCATCCGTACGGTTGTCTTCTTCCAGGGCTGCCCGCTACATTGTCCGTGGTGCTCCAATCCGGAGTCGCAAAAAAGAGGGACCCGCCTGATGCATCTGGAAAAACGGTGCGTAACGTGCAAACAATGTATCAATAGCTGCCCCAACGGGCTCATTTCTTTCCGGGATGACAAACTTGTGTTCAAAAGAGAAGCCTGCACCGCCTGCAAAACCTGTGCCCGTGCATGCCCCCGGGAGGCCATCCGGTTTTCAGGGGAAAAGGCAGAGATACCTTATATTATGGAAATAATCAAAAGAGATAAGGAATATTACGCCAATTCCGGAGGAGGGGTAACATTTTCCGGGGGAGAGGCCTTTATGCAGCACAGAGCCTTAACAGAATTGTTAACCCGTTGCAAAGAGGAAGGGATTCACACCGCTGTAGAAACGTCGGGACAAACCCGTTTGGAAAACATCACGGAGGCTTATCCCTTAATAGACCTCCTGCTGTACGACATCAAACATGCCAACAAAGACGTCTTGCACAAAGTAACCGGCGCCAGCCTCGATACGATCCTCGCCAACCTCGATTACGCGGCAGGGCGCGACCCCAATAAAATAATTATCAGGATACCGGTTATTCCCGGCTTTAATTTCTATACGGAAGAAATAGCATCTGTCTTTGAGCTGGCGCGGCAAAGGCAAATAAAAGAAGTGCACCTGCTGCCCTTTCACACACTGGGCAAAGACAAATACGGGCAATTAGGGCTAAGCTACACATTCCCTCACAATAAAATGCTGACAAAAGAAGATTTGTTTCCCTTACAACAAATGGGCGAAAGCATGGGGCTTCATATACCCCTCAACCCATTCCGTTCGCCTTAGGGTTTGGGGGGCCGGGCATGTTCATCCCGGTATTTCTTCGGAGACACGCCCATGACCTTGGTGAAAATACGGCTGAAATAGAACTGGTCTTCAAATCCTAATTTGAACGATATCTGATTGACTTTCATCCTTGTGTTGAGCAGAAACTGGCAGGCGCGCTCTATCTTCAAGCGGAGAAAATAATGCATGGGCGAGTAATGTACTTCTTTCAGAAATAAACGGTAGAAGTGGGATTCGGAATAGCCGAAATACGATGCCATCTCTTTCAGCGCGATTTTCCGCTCAATGTTCTCGTTCATATAATGCGTAGCCGAACTTATGAAAAAGGTATTCGGATTGCCTTTTTTCCGGGTTTTCACATCACGATACGACTGTATATACAGAAAAGTAGCCAGCAAATGATTCAGGCCAAGATTGGCATAGTTAATAATTTCGTCGTTGTGGCCAAGCTCCAGCGCCGTAATCAATTCTTCGAAAAAGGATATCCGGTCGTTAATTCTGGAAGATTCGTCTAAATCTATCCGGTAGAGGCCCGGCAGCATTTCGTATATATAACGCGCCTTGGCCCCTTTGAAGTGAATCCAGTATATATACCACGGATTTTCTTCGCCGCAACCATATGCGTGGGGCTGCTCGGCGGGTAAAATAAAAAAATGGTTTTCCGGCACGATATGCAGTTGCCCGTTCAGCCTATACCAGCCGTTCCCTTTGGTGCAATAGATCAACAGATATTCGCCGCAGCCGTTCTTTCGCTCAATGCAGTGGTTTTCCGCCCTCGGGAAGAAGCCCATCGAGTGAATGGCCAGGTCTGAAGTAAGGGGATTATTCAATGCCTTTTCAATGATATTGAAAGGTAAAACGATAAGACGTTGTCCCTGGAAACCATGCTTCACTTTAACCATACCAATGTATCCTTTTGTAAATTTCATACAGTGCAAATATAATCCATCTTTTTTATCTGTTTAGGCTATTATGCGATTCATTTACACAACATACATTTGTTTTAATTTACAAAAAGAAGACTATCCCATAAAATAACAAACATGAACAGAAAACAATTTATTTCCCAGTTAGGGACAATCGGTGCGGCAGCTCTGGCGGCACCCGTTACCGGAAACACCTCCCTCCTGGCGGCAGCGTCTTCACAAGCGCAGATGCCGGTAGTGGGTAACGGAGGGAAAATACGTGTCGGCGTTATTGGCTGCGGAAGCGTTTCCGGCATGTATTTACCGCATCTTGCCACATGTCCGTATGCCGAAGTTGTCAGCCTATGTGATCGCATCCCCGAACGCGCACAGGAGGCGGCCCGCAAATACAACGTAAAGAACTGGTATCCCCATATCGACAAAATGCTTGCCGGAGTAGCGTTCGACCTGTTCGTGAACCTTACGGATATGCAGGAACATGGCAGGCTCAACAGGCAGGCATTAATAGCCAAACGCCATGTATGGAGCGAAAAGCCCATGGCCAATACCTATGCCGAAGGACGCGAATTATACGAACTGGCAAAGAAGCAGGGCGTTCGTTTCTGGGGAGCCCCGGCGGTAGTAAACAGTCCGCAGTTTGCCTTTATGGCAAAACAAATCAACGAAAATAAGCTGGGGCGTATTGCCGCAGCGCATGCACATTACGGACATCAGGGGCCTGACTGGTCGGCTTTCTTCTTTGAAGAAGGCGGCGGCAGCCTTCCCGACCTGGGCGTTTATAATATTTCTACCCTCACCGGATTGGTAGGCCCTGTAAAATCGCTGGTAGCGATAACAACGATCGTAAACCCCACGCGTAATACCGGCAATAAAGGATATATCCGGGTAGTAGCCGAAGACAATGCCATGCTTGTCATGGAACATCAAAACAATGTCCTTTCCCATATCCAGTGCGGGTTCAACTATTTCGATCCTTACGGCCACGAAGGAACAGGCCAGGAACGCCCTACCCTATCCGTCGTTGGCTCAGCCGGTAATATGCACATGGTGGGTTACGACTGGAAACCCTCCGGCGTTGACATGGCAACGACAGACGATGAAAAAACACACCGTTACGCCACCGGCAAGGGCACATTCGTATGGGAAGAAGGCGCTTCGGTTATCTGCCAATGTTTAGCTACGGGTAAAGAGCCGCTTATCAATGCCGAACATGCTTTACATGTATTGGAAATCATAGAAGCGGCCCGCCTGTCGCAAGCCCAAGGAAAACGGATATCCCTCAAGTCTTCCTTCAAATGGCCGGTAATTGCTTTATGAAGGACTCTTACTGTTTATGTATTATACCCTATTAACAACAAACAACGATATGCAAACAATCCATTATTTTCTGGCGGCGTCTTTACTGTTCGCATGCACCGGCAAAAAGGACGGACAAACACCTTTAACGACCGCCGACCCGGTAAGTCTCTACAACGAAATCAGGTGTGAGGCCCAACCCAATACACTGTCTGCCGGCGAAAAATCGGCAGGCTGGACATTGCTGTTCGACGGAACAACCGGAACCTCATGGCACGGCTACAACCAGCAGGGAATGCCGGATTGCTGGACCCTCGAAGACGGTTCGCTTACCATGCAAAGCATCGGTGGCGGTGAAGAGCAAGACCTCATCACAGACAAGACGTACAAAAGCTTTGCCCTTTCATTGGAATATAAAATGACGCAAGGCGCCAACAGTGGCGTTCTTTTCCACGTAAAAGAAGACAGCGCCTATACATTCGCTTACGAAACAGGGCCCGAATTTCAGGTAATAGACCATGAAAACTGGCCCGATCCGCTGGAAGACGTACAGATAAACGGAAGCAATTACGCCATGTATCCCCCCGTGGAAAAACCCTACAAACCAATGGGCGAATGGAACCGGCTAATGCTCGTTGTAGAGGGGAATAAGGTGACACAACTGCTGAACGGAGTGGTGACGGTGGCCTACGAAAAGTATTCGGACGACTGGAACCAGCGCCGAAACAGCGGAAAATGGGCAGACTATCCCCATTACGGCAACTTTGACGAAGGACATATTTCGCTGCAGAATCACGGAACGAAAGTATGGTACAGAAATATCAAGTTAAAAGAACTCTAAAACAGCTAACGATGACTTTAAGAAGAGATTTTATTAAAAAAACGGCGACGGCAACCGCCGGGTTATACCTGCTGCCTTCGCATGTAATCAGCGGGCTTGGCCATAAGGCGCCAAGTGACAAACTGTCTGTGGCAGGCGTAGGGGTAGGAGGAAAAGGACATCCGAACTTAGTGGGGATGAACACGGAGAACATTATCGCCCTGTGCGACGTAGACTGGAAGTATGCCGATCGCTGCTTCAAGGAATTTCCCAACGCCAAACGCTACAAAGACTGGCGCCGCATGTTCGACGAGCTGGGAAAAGACATCGACGCGGTAATGGTGGCAACGCCCGACCATACGCATGCCCTGATTGCCGCAACGGCCCTTACGATGGACAAACACGTATACTGCCAGAAACCCCTCACCCATTCCGTTTACGAAAGCCGTTTGCTCACGCGGCTGGCCGCAAAACATAAAGTGGCTACACAAATGGGACACCAGGGAAATTCGGGCGACGGCGTAAGGCAACTCTGCGAATGGGTATGGAACGGCGAAATAGGAGAAGTAAAAGAAGTACACGCCTGGACAGACCGCCCGCTATGGCCCCAGGGACTGGAACGCCCTGCTGGCAACGTGAAACCGCCCGTTCATCTGGACTGGGATTTGTTTCTCGGCCCGGCTCCCTACCGTCCGTACAACCCGGTTTATACGCCCTGGAACTGGCGGGGCTGGTGGGACTTCGGCACGGGCGCTTTCGGGGATATGGGATGCCACGTGCTCGACCCCGTTTACCAGGTATTGAAACTGGGGCATCCGGACCGGATTCAGGGAACTTCCTCGCTCATAAACGTAGAATCCCCCCCGCAATCGGAATGTGTTGAGTTCCGTTTCCCCCCGCGCGACAACCTGCCCAAAGTAACGATGCCGGCCGTAAAGGTACACTGGTACGACGGAGGCTTGCTGCCCAACCGGACGGATTTGATTCCGGATGGCACAGACCTCATGCGCGACGGATTGGGAGGCTGCCTGTTTATCGGCTCCAAAGATTCGATTCTGTGCGATTGCGGAGGATACAATCCGCGTTTGCTGTCCGGGCGCGTCCCCCATGTCCGGCAAACGCTCCGGCGTATTCCGGGGGCCACCGGATACCACGACGGCTACCATGAACAGGACTTTATCAGAGCCTGCAAGGAATCGCCCGCCAACCGGACGGAGACTTCCGGCAACTTTGCCTATGCCGGCCCGTTCAACGAAATGGTATTACTCGGCGTATTGGCCATCCGCCTGCAAAACCTGAAAAAGATACTGGAATGGGACAGTGAAACGATGACGTTTACGAACATATCCCCCACGGAGGAATTGAGGATTATCTCCAAAAACGAATTTAAGATAGTAGACGGCCATCCTTTTTCGGCTGTCAAACACGTAACGTTCAACGCCCTGGAAGCCGCAACCGAATACATAAGGCATACCTATCGCGAGGGTTGGACGCTGCCGGCGATGCCCTAAAGACCATGTCAGCTTACGGCACACCGCCAGGGTGAAGTCGTTTTGACCGATTCCCCCGTCTGAACGGGAACAAGTAATTAAGCAATAAGAAAGCCTGCTTCTCAAATTTTGAAGCAGGCTTTCTTATTGTTGCCGGCAGGTTGCCGGAAAGGCTGAAAAAACCGTTTTCTTAGGCGTTTCTTTTTATCTCTTCCACGGAATTTTCATTTTACGGGGGGGAAAAGGAATTTACGCTTTTGTCCTACCAAATTGAGAATCATAACAATAAAGCGGCGTGTCGTACTAAAAACGTAGTGAAGGAAAGCGTTTTGTTTTCATATCGTAATGTTGACGTATGGTAAATTTTGTGCGTGTTGCCTATTAAAAGTTCTTTTGCGCAAACACTATCGAAAACATGATGTTAAACCTAAAATTGTAATTGATGAGAATTAAATTTTTGCTTTGTCTGTTTTTGGCTACATCCACCCTGTGGGTGTTTGCTCAAACCAAACTGACAGTTACCGGTAAAGTAACTGAAAAAGCCACCCAACTCCCTGCCATCGGCGTAAACGTACAGGTAAAGGGAACAACAAGTGGTACGATAACAACGCTGGAGGGGGATTATACGTTAGCCAACGTCCCGGCAAACGCTATCCTTGTATTCAGCTATATAGGAATGCTGACGGAAGAAATCCCCGTCGAGGGGAAGGCCGTCATAAACGCCGGACTGACGGAAGACACCCAACGGCTGGAGGAAGTGGTAGTTATCGGCTACGGAACCAGTAAAGTGAAAGACCTCACCTCCTCTATTACCACCCTGCGCTCGGACGACCTTACCAAAACGCCTTCCGGGCAGGCCATGCAGGCATTACAGGGTAAGGTGGCCGGGCTTCAGATAGTAAGCAGCGGCGGCCCGGGCAATGCTCCTTCCGTGAGGATCAGAGGGGTCGGGTCGTACCCCGGCAATGACGGGAAGAACAACAATGAAGCGCCGCTATACGTGGTGGACGGGATATTTTACAGCAATATAGACTTCCTGAACACGGCGGACATCGTATCCATGTCTGTACTGAAAGATGCTTCGGCAGCGGCTATCTATGGCGTGAGGGCGGCCAACGGCGTTATCCTTATCGAAACCAAATCAGGAGGATACGACAAGCCAACGGAGGTTAGCTTCGACGGTTATTATGGCTACCAGGTAGCCCGTAATGTACTTAAAATGGCCAATGCCGAACAATACGCCGGCATGGCAATGGAATCGGGATCGGCTTCCGACGCCAGCAATATCGAGAAGGCGATGCTGCGTTACGGACGGAGCCGCATCAACCCGAACGTACCCGACGTAAATACCGACTGGTACAAAGAAATACTGCGCCCGGCCAGTATCCAAAACTACAGCATGGACGTATCGGGAGGAAGCTCCAGGGCTTCTTATTCCATCGGAACAAATTATTTCGCACAGGAAGGCATCCTGGATATGAAGAACGAATATGAACGTTTCAACCTCCGCACGAAGCTGGATTACAAAGCAACCGACTGGCTTACGCTGGGAGGAAACGTAATCTGGAGCCAGGCGACCAAATATCCCGAAGAAGCCGGCGCCTGGAACCAGGCCTATTTCGCCGTGCCGATTCTTCCCGTCTACGACGAGTCCAACGAAGCGGCAACGCCCGACAGGTTTGCAAATGCACAGGATTTAGGCTATCGGGGCGGGCAGAACCCATTCCCCACGCTCGCCTACTCGAATAAAAAACATTCAATCAATAAATTACTCGCCGGCTTTTATGCCAATATCACCTTGGTTCCCCGGAAATTGACGTTTAAGACCAGTTACAACCAGGCCTATAGCAGTCTCGGCGAGCGGGAGGTATTGCTTCCTTACTATCTGGGCGATAATTTCCAGCGGAAAGACGCTTCGATCATCAAAAGGGCCATCACCTATTCGGATATCACCTGGGATAACCTGCTTACTTATACGGAAGAAATCGACAGCCACAACTTCTCGCTGATGGCCGGTTCTTCTTTCCGCGACGAATCCTATACGCTGCTTGAAGCGAAAGGCCTGAACTTCCCGCTCGGACAGGAACAGTCGTGGTATATCGATCAGGCCGAAACCGTCCCGGCAGACGATGTCAAAGACAACGGTACGCGCCAGTATGGGATGTCGTATTTCGGGCGTATCTCCTACAATTACGCCAACAGATACCTGCTCTACGGAACCATGCGGGCAGACGGAAGTTCCAAATACCAGGAAAAATGGGGTTATTTCCCCACCATTGGGGCCGGCTGGGTATTGTCCGAAGAGGGATTTATGAGAGATAACGCCCTGGTGGACTACCTGAAATTACGGGCAAGCTGGGGGCAGCTCGGAAACGACAAGATACAAGCCAGCGACGGCGCCTTAACGACAAGCCTGGTTACGACAGCCGTCAACGATGTGCTCGTTTCGGGTACAACCGTTTCGGGCGTTTACTCTTCGCTCAAATGGGAAAAGACGGAAGAAACGAACGTAGGCCTGTCGGCTAATTTCCTCCGCAGCAGGTTGAACATAGAAGCCGATTATTACATACGCGACACCAAAAACGCAGCGATCAACGTAAATATTCCTGCCGTAGGCGGTACGGTGATGCGCAATGTGGGCGTTATCCGTAATGCGGGCTTTGAGCTGGCTGTAAACTGGGAAGATACGGTATGGAAGGATTTCAGATACAGCATCGGCTTTAACGTCTCTACCCTGAAGAATGAAGTGCGCGACCTGTTCGGGCAGCCTTATATAGACGGCGGAAGCGCCGAGTTTCGCCAACGCTCCATTGTAGGCCAACCGTTACTGGCCTTCTACGGTTATGAAGTGGCCGGCGTTTACCAGAATGAAGCGGAAATAAACGCCGATCCCATCGCAGTGGCCAACGGCCTGGCGCCGGGCGATTTCAGATACAAGAACCAGAACGGGGATGAGGTAGTGAACGACGACGACCGGGTGGTGCTGGGTTCTTATTTCCCCACCTTCATGTATGGCGGACACATGGGGGCAAGCTACAGGAACATAGACCTGTCGGTCAATATCATGGGGCAGTCGGGCAACAAAATACTCAACCGTAAACGGGGAGAATATATCTGGACGAACGATACCAACGTAGACGCCGACCTGGCCATTAATCGCTGGCACGGAGAGGGGACATCCGACAAATATCCCTCGTCTGCCGGATTAAGGAAAGGATGGAACCAGAAAATGAGCGATTATTTTGTAGAAGACGGAGCCTTTTTCAGAATACAGAACATCCAATTGGGCTATACTATCAGAGGGCGGAAATGGTTTGGCCTCGCTATGCCTGCCATGCGGATATCCCTCACTGCCGACCGGCCGCTCACCCTGTTCAGCTACAATGGATTTAACCCGGAGATAGCAAACGGTATCGACACGCAGGCTTATCCTGTACCGGCTACTTATACCATCGGACTGAATATAAAGTTTTAATCGTAAAAAGAAATAACATGAAACAGTTGAAGAAATATTTGATATATCCCGCTGCAATGCTGCTGCTCTTTTTAACGGCCTGCCATGATTTGCTGGACGAGCCGGCAGAAAACAAAGCGTTCACCGAAGAGACAGACTATACGAGGTCTGCCGATATGATATTGCCAATCATTGGCGTATATGCTACCGCTTATGATATGGGTTGGGAATGTTACCCGCTTATCGCCGTACGGGGCGACGATGTAAATGCCGGCGGACTGGGAGACCAGCAAGACTTTATGGAGACCGACTTTTTCAGGTACAACAAAGACTACTGGATGTATAACTCACTCTGGGAAGCCTCCTACGGCAAGATATATACCACCTATTCGGCCGTCAACCAGCTTGAACTGTATAAGGAAAACGGAGCGGACAGCCAATTGGCCGAACAGTACATAGCGGAAGCGAAAGTAATACGGGCTTTCCTGATGTTTAACCTCACGCGTGTGTGGGGAAGCGTGTTCATCCCGCTTGATTTCGACCCTACCAACCTGATGACAACCGAACTGTCGTCTAAAGACCAGGTGATGCAATACATATCCGAACTTATGGACGAAGCCGTTCCGCTTCTGCCGGATATGCATCCCCGCGAGCGTTCGGATATAAAAGGGGGCGTTACCAGGTATACCGCTTTGGCAATAAAGGCACTGGCCAATCTGGAACTTAAAAACTACCAGGCGGTAGCCGATGCAACGTCTCAGATTATCCAATCCGGCAAGTTTGAGCTGGAAGCCGACTTTTATGAACTCTTCAAAATCAAAGGAAAGCTAAATAAAGAGAACCTCTTAGAGTGGCAATACTCTGATTTCGGACAAGGTTCGGGCGACAGCAAAGGACATCTCTTTGGCTTTTACGGCCCGCAAAACTGGACGCCGAAGGTGGCCGGGCTGGGCGGTGGCTGGGGATTCTTCGAACCCAGCCTGAAATACATTAAATTCATGCTCGACAGAGGCGAAACCGTCCGTTTGGAAACGAGCGTCCTGTTTACCGACAGGGGTATCGCCGAGATAAAGAGCGACCCGAAATATGCCTCCTTACCGGAATGGGTATCGAATACGACGCGCTCGGGAGACGTGATCAACGATTTCGTACGCGCCCTGTTCTCCAGCGGCAAACATTATCTGCCGACCGACCAGTATATACCCGGACGTACGGAGTACGGATCAAACAAAAACTTCATCTGTATCCGTTATGCCGAAGTATTGCTGATGTATGCCGAAGCGTTGACGCAGGGTGCATCCGGTTCGTCGATAAGCGCCGACGAGGCCGTCAATTCAGTAAGAACACGTGCCGGATTAAACAGGCTGTCGGGCGTAACAAACAATCAGGTGATGGATGAAAAGTTTGCCGAACTGGCCATGGAATGGGGAACGCGTTTCTACGATATGATCCGGCTGGAAAAGTACGGCGAGCTGTCTTACGACGGAAGGACGTTCAACCCGGATCTTACGTTTCTGCCTTATCCGCAGAACCAGGCAGACTTGCTTCCGGCACTGAAAGGGGAATAAAAAAAACAGCGTACTCACTCAAATAAAACATACACGTATGAAAACGATAAAATATATTTCGGCCTGTCTGCTGCTAATGGCCTGTCTGACGGCTTGCAACGAAGGTATAGACCCCATTACGCCGGTTGCTCCAGGAACAGACGGGACGGCTCCCTCCATAAAGATCAATTACCCGTCGGAGGGAACCCTCATCCGGGTGAAAGAAGACGTCACTTCGGTGAACATTGAGATTGAAGTGGTAGATGACATAGAACTCCAGGCTGTGTCTATAAACCTGGATGGCAAGGAAATCATGGCGTTCAACAGCTTTAAGGATTATCGCCGGGCGGTGGAGGCATTCACGTACGATCGGTTGGATAACGGGATGCATACCCTGACGGTTACGGCAAACGACCTGTCGGGCAAAACAGGCTCGGCGTCGGTTCGATTTGAAAAGGTGCAGCCCTACAAGCCTGTATACGACAAGGAACAATTCTATATGCCTTTCGACGGCGATTTCATGGAACTGGTAAGTATCAGCTATGCGGCAAAGACGGGTAACCCGGGCCTCGCAGACAAGGGAAAAAAGGGGAAAGCTCTATCTGGCGCGCCGGATAGCTACCTTACTTTCCCGGCACAAGACAGTGAAAGGGGCGTCAATCTGCTACAGCCTGAATTTACCGCCCTGTTCTGGTATAACCTCAATGCCTCGCCCGACCGTGCCGGTATCCTCGTAATCAGTCCGGAAGACCCGGCTAATCCGACGGCAATGAACAACCGCGTAAGCGGATTCCGGTTCTTCCGCGAAGGCAGCGCTACGAAGCAGACCTTCAAACTGAATGTAGGCAACGGAGAAGGCGAGAGCTGGTTCGACGGAGGAGACGCCGCATCGCTCGACCCGGCAAATGCGGGATGGGTGCACATGGCGTTTACGATATCCGCGGCTTCCTGCGTGATATACTTCAATGGAGAAGCCGTTTGCCAGGGCGACTTCAGCGGAGTAGACTGGAATGATTGTTCTATCCTGTCGATTGGTTCGGGAGCTCCGCGCTTTACCGGCTGGGCGCACCTCTCGGATCAAAGCCTGATAGATGAACTAAGAATCTTTGACAAAGCGCTTACGCAACAGGAAATTCTGTCTATCTTTAATGCGGAAAAATAACTAATATACAGAGAAACATGGAAAAACAATCAAGTGGCAACTCGGCGCCCACCATGAACCGGCGCTCATTTCTTTCCGCAAGTATGGCAATCGGCGCTTTCAGCATCATCCCCAATTATGTATTTGCTGCGGCAAAGAAGGGAATGGTGGCTCCGAGCGATAAGATTTGTATGGTTCATATCGGCTGCGGGACAGAAGGACTATCCGAATTAGGCGATCTGCTGAGAGCGCCTGCTATTGAAATCGTCGGCGTTGCCGACCCGAATCGCGAAAGTTATGATTACATCCATTGGAGCGAAACCGGCCTTCGCGAGGGCATACGGCGACTGATTGAAGAACCGGCCTGGAAAGAAGGAATAAAAGGTATTCCCGGAGGCCGGAATATTATGAAAGAGGTAATCGAAACCTATTACCGCAAGAACCGCCCCGGATATAAGGGTTCCATTCGGGCTGTGGAGGATTACCGGGAATTATTGGATAAGATGAAGGATGTGGATGCCGTAAAAATCATGTCGCCCGACCATCAACATGCCCGCCAGGCGCTGGATTGCCTCCGAAGGGGCAAGCATGCCATCATGCACAAACCTTTGGGAAACAAGATGACGGAAGCCATGAAGGTAGTAGACGCCGCCAAAGCCTCGCCCTTATCCACGCATATGATGGCGCACAATGCTTTCGTCAGCGGAGACATGGCGCAGATTAAAACCTGGATAGACAATGGAGCCATCGGCCGGCTGAAGGAAATCCACAACTGGAGCAACCGCCCGGTATGGCCGCAATATCCGGTTATCCCTACCGACAAACCGCCTGTTCCCGATGGATTCAATTGGGATCTGTGGCTCGGCCCGGCGGAAATGCGCGATTATCATCCACAGTATACGCATGCCACGTTCAGGGGATGGTATGAATTTGGCGCCGGCGCTATTGCCGATATGGGGTATTACAGCCTCTGGCCTGTGTTCGAGGCTTTGCAACTTGATTCGGCTACGTCCGTAAGTACGCGCTTCTCCCGCGTTATCGGATTGAAAAATAATGTACCGGCAACCATTATCAATGATTACTCCTATCCGATGGCCGCCGCCTACCGGTTTGAAGTCCCTTACAAAGACGGTTCAGGCAAAATCATTCTCCAATGGCATGATGGCGGTATGAAACCTCAGACACCCGAAGGGTATGAAGAAGATGACTTGCCGATAGAAGGTATGATGTTCACCGGCGATAAGGGAGCCATTGTATCCGGCTTTCTGCGTGAAGACCCGAAAATAGTCGGCGGACGGACGTCTTTGTATCCCCGTCTCAAGCCAGTCGCACCTGCGCGCCCTGTAGAAGAGCCAACCGAACCCTGGCTGCAGCAATGGATAGACGGTTGCCGGGGGAAAGGCAAGGGGCCCGGCTCGTTCGAATATGCAAAAGAGGTGAACGAAACATTCAATTTAGGTTCCGTCTCACTGATGAGTAACGGAAAAAAGCTGGAATACGACCCTGCCGGGCGAATTATTACCAATGATGCGGCAGCCAACAAGCTGCTTACCCGCAACGTCCGTAAAGGATGGGAAATGTAATCTTATTAAACACACACGGATCATGACAACACGACGTAATTTTTTCAGAAAATCAATCATAGGCGCTGCTGCTATGGCTGCGGCGCCGGCTATTAACGTTGCAGCAACAACAACCGCAGCAACCGCAGCAACTACCGCAAACAAAAAAGCCAGGCAACCGTTGCGTATATCCACTCTTTCTTATTCTTTCCACGGGCTTGTAGGCGCCGGTATGATGGACATCTTCCACTTCTTCGAATCCTGCCGATACCGCTATGGGCTGGATACTGCCGACCTTTGGAACGGTATGTTTACAAGTACAGACCAAGCGTTTACAGATAACGTACATCTGGCCCTGAAAGAGCGACAACTCATCGTGCCTAACATTGCAGTAGACGGCGCCCACATCATGCCCTCCGGCAAAGACGACCCGCAGCAACTGCGTTCGATGCAAGACCGCTATATGCAAATAGCCAGGCAACTGAAAGTAGGATTCGTACGCTTCGACGCCGGCCCCTATATGCCCGAAGGTCGCCAGGAAGCCGATGGATGGACAACGCAGGAGTTTGACTACATCGTAAAGCGTTACAAAGAGCTGGCAGCCTTTGCCTACGATAACGGTTTCAGGGTAGGAGCCGAAAACCATTGGGGCCCCGAACGTTGCTGGACTCATATGGAAAAGCTTATCAAAGCCGTAGATCATCCCGGATTCGGGATCTGCATGCACTTTGGCGGCTGGCTGGGTACGAAAGAAGAAAACCGGGCGTTGGAAAAAGCCGCCGCTCCTTACGTAGCCCATACCCATATCCCCTGGGATTGCTGTGAAGACCCCGCTTTGCTTCAGCGCCTGAAGGTATTAAAGGATGCAAACTATCCGGGATATTACAGCGTAGAACATCATTCGGGAAAGGACGAATACAAGCAGGTAGGAATACAGTTAGAAAAGGTAAAAGCTGTACTTGCCGGTTGGGAATAACATAAAAACAGACAGTATGAAAAGAAGATACGGGAGACTGATAGTAAGTTTATTGTCGGCAATAAGCTTACTATCGTGCCAACAAACCAGGAAGCATGATTATACTGACCAGACGCCGGAGCCGGACCGGCAGATGGCATTTGAATCAGACGACGAATTTCTCACCTATATTCAGCAGGCGCACTTCAACTATATGTGGGAAGGCGCCGAAGCAACCTCCGGCCTGGCCTGCGAACGCATCCATATAGACGGTGATTATCCCGAAAACGACGCCAACGTAATCACCACCGGAGGAAGCGGTTTCGGTATAGCCGGCCTCATAACAGGCATAGAGCGCGGATTTATCTCGCGCGAAGAAGGAACGGAACGACTGCATAAAATTGTGGACTATCTGGAAAAGGCCGACCGTTTTCATGGCGTATGGCCTCACTGGATTACAGGCCCTACGGGAAAGGTTAAACCCTTCGGCACAAAAGACAACGGGGGAGACTTGGTGGAAAGCGCCTTCCTGATGCAGGGATTGCTTTGTGCCCGCCAGTATTTCTCGCAAGGAAATGAAAATGAAAAAACATTAGCCGCCAAGATAGACAAGCTCTGGAAGGAAATGGAATGGAATTGGTATCTGAACGGAAAAGAGGTACTCTACTGGCATTGGAGCCCGATGTACGAATGGGAGATGAACTTCCCGCTCGAAGGCTATAATGAATGTCTGATTGCCTACATATTGGCGGCTTCTTCGCCCACGTACGCTATCCCGGCCCCGGCCTATCATGACGGATGGGCACGCGGAGGAGGTATCAAAAGCGACAAGACGGCATACGGCCTGCCGCTCATCCTGCGCTTCAACGGGGCGGAAGCGTACGGCGGCCCGCTCTTCTGGGCGCATTATTCATACATTGGCCTCGACCCGCGCGGATTGCATGATGCGTATGCTGACTATTGGACGCTCAACAAAAACCAGGCACTGATTAATTATGCGTATTGCATCCAAAACCCCAATGGCTTCAAAGGCTATGGCGACAACTGCTGGGGGCTTACAGCCAGCTATTCCGTTGATGGCTACAGCGCTCACATGCCTTTTCAAAACGATCACGGCGTTATCACTCCTACGGCGGCGCTGAGCAGTTATCCGTACACGCCGGAAGAATCGTTTAGAGCGCTGAAGCATTTCTATTTCGACCTGGGCGATAAGCTCTGGGGGAAGTATGGCTTTTACGACGCTTTCAGTATAGAACACGATTGGTATCCGCAACGCTATTTGGCAATCGACCAATGTACGATAGCCCCTATGATAGAAAATTACCGTACAGGCTTGTTATGGAAACTCTTTATGAGTTGTCCCGAGATACAGGAAGGATTAGATAGATTAGGTTTCATTGTCGATAAATAAGGCGAAGATTACTTGAAGGTAATCATAAAGTCAATCAGGTTTTCGCCCTCGGGAAGGCATAGTTTTCTTCGCAGGCGGTAACGTGCGCCCTCTACGCCGCGGACAGAGAGATTCAGCATTTTAGCCATATCTTTTGTCGGCATGTTCAGGCGTAGGAGGGCGCACATCCGCAAATCGCCCGGGGTAAGGTCCGGATAGCGCGCTTTTAGTTTTCTGAAAAAATGTTCGTGCACCCGGTCGAAGTTATTCTGGTAAATATCCCATTCATCCTCTTTCGTCTGGTTTTCGCCTATCCACCGGAGCAGCTTATCGTAATACTTCTTTGCATAATTCCCGTTTACCATTTGTGCCTGTATGTCTTTCTTCAAGGCCGTAAGGAAATCATTGATAGCAATCAGCGATAAGGTGGTGCTTGCCAGTTCTTTGCTTTTATAGCTTAGTTCATTTTCCAGCTTTTCGTTTTGAAGTTTAATAATAAGCCGCTCTTGCTCTTTCAACTGCTGCTCCTGTTTCTTTTTTTGTTCTTCAACCTGCCTGTTTTTCTTCCATACCACGCTTGCCGTATACGCCTTTATCCCAACCATAAATAAGGCGCCCGCCAACAGGACATATAAAACAAAAGCCGGAAACGACAGATAAAAAGGAGGCTTTACCCTAAACGGATACGCTAAAGAGACGACCGGCTCGCCCTGTATATCCCTCAGCAACGCTTCAAACGTATAAGACCCATACGGGATATTGGAATAATTGATCACATAATCAGGCGGAGCCGGCATCCAATCCGGGTCGTACCCATCCAGCCTGTAAGATACGCTGACCGGGCGCCTGCTATATTCCGGCAGGGATAGTTCGAATGTGATATGATTGTGACGGTAATCTATGATAACCGGGTTGCCCGCCTTTCCGTTACAAGGCAGATACCTGTATTCGTTGTTTCTGTTGTAAGCTTTTATGCCGGCAAAATCAAATAGAAATTCTTCCCTGTCCAACTGCTTCGGGTCAAAACGGGCAATCCCGCCGTTCAGGCAAAAATAAGAGATACCGTCTTTATCCACATAAATATTGGCTTTATCTTCAATAATTGGGTTTGTAAACAGGGAAAAAGGAATACGGGTAGTTGGATAAAAACGTCCTTCGCTATAATTGACCAACACATACTCGGATTTTCGTATAAACCAAAACCGGTCGTTATTCAGGGAAATAATACGATAGGTATCACCCATCTCCCGCAAATTTTCATTTAATACGGCGTAGGGAACAATCCGATGGGAGAGGTCTTCATAGGTATAAAACGAGTGTCCGTCGGTAAGGACGATTCGTCCTCTTAGCTTCATCACTTTCACGCTTACATTCGGATTTTTCTCTTCTATCATACCGATATAATCGTTGGTCTGAACCCTCTGGAGCATTTCGTCCAACGTAATCCGGTAAACGCCTTTATACATATGGCTTATCCAGATATTGCCCGCCGGGTCTACTTCAAAAGAATGAACCGGATGACTGAATCCGTCAACATTATGACTAAACATCCACTCCCCTTTCTCCCCTTTCTTGAAAATACTCAGTGACGTATAAGACGCTTGCAGCAGTATTTCCTGTCCATGTATGATGCACCGTTTCATCGCCGTACCGCCTTCGTTAGGCCCGGTAATTTCCCGGGTTGCCTGTCCGGATACCGACAGCGTCCCTCTGTTGTATCCGGCTATCAGTTGATTGTCGAAACAATTGATAAACCAGGTCTGTTCGTTTATTTCCGGTAACAGACGGGGATAGGGATCTCCGTCGGAATACGTATAGATTCCCTGATTCGTAGCCAGATACATCCGGTCGTCCCAGATGGTCATATCATATACCATGCCGATTTGCGCATCCTTAGGCTCATAAATATAAATCGGAGAATGGGTTTGGATATGGGCGATCCCATTGTCTAAAGCGGCCCAGAGATTGTTCTGCGAGTCGACATACAGGCCAAGTACCGTATTGTTTGCCAAATGGTTTTGCCGGTTGATATGCCATACCACCTTTCCATCCGTATTGATAGCTACTATTCCGTTCGAAACGGTACCGATCAGACAGGTAGAATCAGACGTCATGGCTACACGGTTGGCCACGTTTGTTTTCAGAATATCCGTGCAGGGAATATTCCAGGGCGTAACCCTGTTTCCATCAAAAATATACAATCCGTTATGGGCTGTAACCAATAACAGGTCCCCTTTGAACGGCAATACTCCTACAACATTGTCATTGGTTAATTCTGCGGCGGAAGCCAGCTTTACAAACGAATCTTTCTCCCGCTTATAAAAGCCTTCGTCAATAAAATGGGCGTATAAGCTGCCGTCTAATGAATAGAAGAAAAATGGGGGAAAATCCGAATGTTCTCTCCACACATTTTCCCCGTCATAAATAAAAAAAGAAGAAAAAGACTGAAAGTATATCTCCCCGTCGTATTCGTTAATTGTCCATATTTCATCGTTGAAAAAGGTATAATCCGTTACCTTATCTTTTAGGGAATAATAAATCAAGCGATTATTGGCGTCGGCTTCAAAATAACCAAACTCCTCGAAAGAACCCACATAAATACGGTTATCTTTTGCCATATACAATGAACGAACAGCCGCATTATTAGGCAATATAAACAATTTCCAGCGCACTCCGTCATACTCCAGCAACCCCCGGTTATTTCCGAAATACATTCGCCCGTTTGCATGCTGCGATACCGACCAGTTCTGGTTTCCGGCCTTGTAATCAGCCACAGAATAATTAATAACCTGTGGCGTATAAGGAATGCAGACAGCATTACTTGTGGCAGGGAATAGTATAAGTATAAGTATAAAAAACTTCAGTATAGGATTCATGTATTGCATTTGTGTTTTTCCAAGCCCAATCCCATCCTATAAACGGATTTTCATTTACTTCTCAATCGACTATCATTTATGATAGCGATGTTGCAAAAGTAAAAATAAAACTTTGTTATCAAACATAAAATCACATTTTTATGGAGAAAAACGAAGTTTTAGTAAAAATCGGCATTAAAATCAGGGAACTAAGGGAAGCGAAGAACTTATCTCTCCAGGATTTAAGCGACAAATGTGATTTTGAAAAGCCCAATTTAATACGCATAGAAAAAGGTAGAACCAACCTTACAATCGGTACATTATTAAAAATAGCCCAAGTATTAAATGTAAGATTAGCCGAACTTGTTGATGTTGAGTAAAGGTTGTATGGGATCAGAGAGGAAAAATGATTTTCCGTGAAATACGGTGTTATCTGTGAAATAACCGATAATTCTATTGTTACAGACTTGCGTTTTTGCCTATTTTTTACTTATTTTGCAAAACAAAAAGATTGTCAATAAAAACCATCCCGCTTATGCTTCATGGATTAAATCCTTTGTTCAGCAGCACTGAATCTGTCTTGTTAATAGTATCAGTCATACTGTTTGCCAGTATTTTTGCCGGTAAAGCCGGGTTTCGTTTCGGAGTGCCTTCCCTGCTTATTTTCCTTGGTGTGGGGATGTTATTCGGTAGCGACGGGCTGGGGATACAGTTTAGCAATTCGGGATTAGCCCAGTTTATCGGTATGCTGGCGTTAACGATCATCTTGTTTTCGGGTGGGATGGACACCAAGTACAAAGATGTTAAGCCGATAGCTACTCAAGGCGTCGTACTGGCTACGGTGGGGGTATTGGCTACTACCTTTATTACAGGCGGGTTTATCTATTATTTGTTTTTGTGGATAACGGGGCATCCGGCCCTTTCGTTTCCCGAATCGTTGTTATTAGCGGCGGTTATGTCGTCTACCGATTCGGCGTCTGTATTCTCTATCCTCAGAAGTAAAGGTATTTATCTGAAAGAAAGGCTTCGCCCTGCCCTTGAATTGGAAAGCGGCAGCAACGACCCGATGGCTTATATGCTCACCTTATTGATGATATCCTATATCCAGACGGGGGGGATGAATTTGGGGGAAGCGGTAATAACCATGGTTGTTCAATTGGTATGGGGGGCTGCGGCAGGCTACCTGCTGGGCAAGGTAACGGTTTGGACGATTAACCGTATCAATCTCGACAACGAAGCGATGTACCCCATTCTTCTTATGGCGGCGGCACTCTTTACTTTCGCCGCCACAACACTTCTGAAGGGAAATGGCTATCTGGCCGCTTACATTGCAGGATTGGTGGTGGGAAACAGTAAACTTATCCATAAGAAAAGTATCAGGACGTTCTTCGATGGTTTTACCTGGCTATGGCAAATCGTTATGTTCCTTACATTGGGTTTGCTGGTAAATCCCCACGAGCTTTTATCGGTAGCGCTGGCAGGGCTTGCCGTGGGTATATTCATGATCGTGCTCGCCCGCCCGGCGAGTGTGTTCCTGTGTCTGATCCCTTTTAAGAATTTCTCTTTCAGAGGTAAGTGTTATATATCGTGGGTAGGGCTTCGCGGCGCCGTACCTATTATATTTGCCACCTATCCGCTTACGTCCGGGATAGAGCATGCCGGGCTTATTTTTAATGTTGTATTCTTTATAACCATACTTTCGCTACTGATACAAGGGACTACCGTTACCTCAGTGGCTAAATTCCTCGGTATGGTAGACGATCCGGAACGGCAGGATGTTTTTGGTATCGAACTTCCCGACGGGATAAAGAGCGCGATGAGCGAAATAGAAATCACGCCGACCGTATTGGAGCATGGAAACAAACTGATGGAGCTAACGCTTCCCGACCATACCCTGGCGGTAATGGTGATGCGCGAGGGGCGGTATTTTATTCCTAAAGGCAGCACGATTTTAAAAGAAGGCGATATCCTGTTAATGATTTCAGACAACGACGAGGCCTTACTGCAATCTTACCAGGCATTAGGAATCACCGATTATACAATGAAAAAGAACTAACGCTGTTTAGTAATCAAATACGATGGTAGCAAAACAAAACAGGATACTTTGGGCTGATGATGAAATAGATCTATTGAAACCTCATATTCTCTTTCTGCAAGACAAAGGGTATGAGGTGACAGCCGTAGTCAGCGGGCAGGATGCAATAGACCGGTGTAAGGAAGAGACGTTCGACATCATTTTCCTCGATGAAAATATGCCGGGGCTGACAGGGCTGGAAACCTTGTCGGTGATCAAAGAAATAGACCCGACCGTGCCGGTAGTCATGGTAACCAAAAGTGAGGAAGAGAGCATAATGAACCAGGCTATCGGAAATAAAATAGCCGATTACCTGATTAAGCCGGTAAATCCGAACCAGCTACTCCTCTTCATAAAAAAGAATGTACATAAGGATAAGTTTATCGCCGAGGCGACAACAGTAAGCTACCAACAGGAATTTTCCCGCATCGGGATGCAGATAAACGATTCGCTTACGGCAAACGACTGGATAGAAGTATATAAAAAACTTGTATTCTGGGAATTGGAACTCGAGAACGGGCAAGCGCAAATGGCGGATATGCTGCGTATGCAGAAGAAAGAAGCCAACAGCGTTTTCGGAAAGTTTGTAAAAAAGCATTATACCGACTGGATACTGCAGCCCGACGACCGTCCGCTAATGAGCCCGGACCTGTTCCGAAAAAAAGTATTCCCCCTGCTTGATAAGGATGAAAAAGTGTTTTTTATCCTGATAGATAATTTTCGCCTCGACCAATGGCGCGTTATAAAGGAACTATTGGCCGGCTACTTTACTTTTGAAGAAGACCTGTATTATACAATCCTTCCTACCGCCACTCAATATGCCCGTAATGCTATCTTTTCGGGACTGATGCCGGTACAGATAGAACAACTTTTCCCGGAGTTATGGGTAGATGAAGAAAGCGAAGAAGGAAAGAACCTGAACGAAGCACCCCTTATCCAGACGCAGTTCGACCGCTTCCGAAAGAAATACACCTTCTCGTATCATAAGATAAATGATTCGTTGCATGGCGAAAGACTACTGAACAATGTCCATTCGCTTACACAAAACCAATTGAATGTCATTGTGCTGAATTTTATTGATATGCTGTCTCACGCCCGCACCGAAATGAAGATGATTCGTGAGTTGGCGCAAAGTGAAGCAGCGTATCGCAGCCTGACCAAATCATGGTTTCAACATTCTACCACGTTGGAACTTTTCCACTGGATTGCCGGTAAAGGGTATAAAGTAATCCTGACTACCGACCACGGAACGATTCGCGTAGACGATCCCATAAAAGTTGTGGGCGATAAAAATACAAATACCAATCTGCGGTATAAAGTAGGGAAGAACCTTAGCTACAATCCGAAGGAAGTTTTTGAGATACGGGAACCCGAAAAAGTAGGTTTGCCTTCGCCCAACCTGAGTAGTAAGTATATCTTTGCGGTGAATGACGATTTCTTTACTTATCCTAATAATCACAATTATTATGTGTCTTATTTTAAAAACACGTTCCAGCATGGCGGGATTTCAATGGAAGAAATGATGGTGCCGTTCATAACGATGAATCCAAAATGAAACAGATACAAATAAACTCGGTAAAAGAGATCAGGCAAGCCGCCCGGGCTTTTATTGAAACATATATCTCCCTGCCCATTGACGGGAACCCGGGGGAGGGGGCCGTTTTTGCTTTTCATGGAAATATGGGGGCAGGAAAAACTACGTTTATCAAAGCTATTTGTGAAGAGTTGGGAGTAACTGACGTAATAAACAGCCCCACATTTGCGCTTATTAATGAATACCGGAGCGGAGCGTCCGGCGAGCTTATCTATCATTTTGACTTTTACCGTATCAATAAACAAAGTGAAGCAGAAGACTTGGGTGTAGGCGATTATTTCTACAGCGGCGCGTTATGCTTTATCGAATGGCCGGAAAAGATAGAAGCGCTGCTCCCGGAAGATGTTGTGAATATATCTATCACTGAAAACCCGGACGGTTCGCGCACCGTTACGGAACAGGGACATTCGTTTGCCCGGACAAACCTCTGAGCCGGGGCATTACATTATTAGAGCGTGGGAATTGCCAGGCATTTTCTGCCGAGTTCCATTCATCCATCGGAGGAGCGCTCATTAATCCATTCCATTCACTGCCATTACGGATGGAGCTTTTCATTCCCCAGTTTCCTTCTGATACATAAGCATAATTATCTGACAAAAAGCGTGAACTTGCAGGGGCGTTCGTCACTTGCCCCACAATACGGAAGGTATACCCTTCTATTCCGTACAAAGAAGATAGTGCAACGACGCACCGGTCTATCCCCGGGCTTGTATTGGCTTCATCGGCTTTGTGTATTCGCCCAACGATGCCCCCGCTGACAGCGGAAGACGGTTCGTTCTTGTTTACCGTACCGGCGGCAAAGCAATCTTGTACGATGGCCGACAACGTGTGGTTCGGACCATTCCCGTTTGTACTGATCAATCCGCCAAGGCCCCCTGTACAACCGCTTTCGCCGGATATATCGCCTGAACTGTAACAGTTGCGCACACTGAATGCGCCATATCCGTATCCTTGTCCCTGTTCGTCGCCCGAAGCGGAAGCAGAGGAACAGCCAAAGATACCTCCTACGGAAGTAATGGCCTCTTTTCCAGGCGCATTTCCACCGGCGATACTCCCCTGGTTAGCGCACGAGGTTATCGTGAACTTCCCTGAACCGTACCCGTTTCCATTGTTTATCGTATCATTAATACTCGACTTATCACCATAGCCATATCCGTCTCCATAGCCAAAAATACCACCGGCGAACGACATGGCATTCGGACTGCTTGCATCGCCTCCTTTCACGAAGCCATTATTGAGGCATAAACAGGCTGTAAAAATCCCGGAACCGTCGCTAAAACCATACCCGTCGCCCGAAGCATATCCATATCCGAATATACCACCGGCAGAACTGACCGCCTCATCGCCCCTGGTACGTCCTCCGGTAATTGTCCCGTTATTCACACAGGAAGAAATGATGAAAGAGCCGGAAGAAGACACGGCGCCATCACAATACCCATGCCCCCGCCCTTTGCCGATGATGCCTCCGGTATACGTATAATTAGAGGGTGAGGCGATAACCTTTCCTGTATTGGAACAACCTTCAATCAGGATATATGCAGCGCCGTCTCCGTCGCAGAAAGCATATCCTTCGCCAAGTAAGCCTCCCGTATTGGAATGGTCGGTTTCGCCGCCGATAACAGTCACGCCCCTGTTATGGCAGTTACGGATAACAATGGAGTCTTCGCCGCCAACAGTGTTACAAAGCATATAGCCTGCCAGGCTCCCGGTATAAGAAATGGATTGGCTGGCGTCTCCGGTTATTTCGCCTCCCTCAACCGTAAGGTTTTCAATCCGCGCCCCATTGCCCAAATACCCAAATAAACCGGATGCAGGATATCCTGACGAGTTGGAATTATTTACATATAAGTTATGTATCGTCTTTCCATTGCCGTTAAAACTTCCCTGAAATGGGTGGGCTGCATCACAACCAATCGATATCCAGTAATGAGCGCCGATATCAAGGTCGTTTGCCAGTATAAAGTAAGCGCCGTAATAGGGATTTCCGGGCGTCATATTAACCTGGTCGGCTAAATAAGTGAGGCCGGAGACAGAGGATATAAGGAAGGGTTCTGTTCTTGTACCCGAACCTTCAAATGTATATCCTCCTTCATCGTTATACCAATCACCTGTCTGTGCAGGCAATTGGCCGGCAAAAAGAAATAAAATCAGAAAGATGTTACATAATATCCTCCTCATCGGTCCTTTTATATATCCCTATTCTTTTATTCAATGTATGTTTCCATAAATGTAGCGCCAGGCAACGGTTGAATGGTTACCGACAGCGTATCGGCAGGAAGCAATACGGTTTGCCCCTGATGAATGGTAAGCGTATTTCCTTTATTATCCAGGATAGAAGCCCTGCCCGCCATACATATATATACTACAAAAGAATCTAAAGCCGATAAATCGCGGCTGACAGCCGTATCCATATCCAACAAACGGGTTGTAAAATACTTACAGGTAACCAATGGCACAGGCGTATCTTTGCACGCTTCATAAGGGATACGGTAATCATCGAGATACGTATAATCGATGGCGTCTTTAGCCAATTCGGTATGCAGTTCGCGGGTATGGCCGTTCGCGTCTTTGCGGTTGTAGTCGTAAATACGGTAGGTGATATTACTTGTCTGCTGAATTTCGGCGATAAAACAGCCGGCTCCGATAGCATGTACCCGCCCGGCAGGAAGAAAAAATACATCTCCGGGCTTCACCTCATAGCGTTGCATCACTTCCATAATTGTGTTGTCTTCTACCCGTTTCACATACCCGGCGGCGTCTATTTGTTTGGAGAAACCGGAATACAAGGCCGCTCCTCCGGCAGACTTAATAACATACCACATTTCTGTTTTGCCGAATGAATGATGGCGTTTCTCTGCCAATTCATCATCGGGATGTACCTGGATGGATAAGTTATCGCGGGCGTCAATAAATTTAATCAGCAAAGGAAACCGGTCGCCGAACTGTTCCATTACCTTACCCCCCACCAACTGCTTGCCGTATGTATGGATAAGCTCATCCAGACTTTTCCCGGCCAGGCAGCCATTAGCTACAATGGAATAGTTATCATCAACATGCGAGAGTTCCCAACTTTCGCCAATGCCATCTTGCAAAGGAGTAATCCCCTTAAAGGCACAAATGCCGGAACCACCCCAGATAATCTTCTTTAATATAGGTTTGAATGTAAACGGATATAACATTTTATTTAACGATTAATTCTATTTTATTTTACATAACACCACCCCGCTACGGGCAGGGATATAGAGTTTTAGCCATTCTTTCTTTTCGTGTTTATACAGCGGGTCGAAAAGGGTGAAGTGATGGATGGAGTCGTCAGACAAACCGAATCCTCCAAAGCAGTTGGCATCCGTATTCAATACTACTTCGTATTCTCCCGGCGGCACAAGAAAACCATAATGGGTATACGACCGGCCTGGACTGAAATTAAAAACGAATAATAACTCTTTTCGCATATAAGCTAATACCTGGTCGCCGTCGTCGTCCCAAACTTTTTGAATAGGAGTAGACTGAAAGTCCTTTACGCTTTTTATCAACTCAAGCATCCGGCAGTCAAAATCTCCCAGATAATGGTATTTGAGGTTTGGATTATCTATCAAATCCCATTGCCGGCGGGCATATTTGTGCGACCATCCGTTTCCTTCCCTTGGGAAATCAATCCATTCGGGATGGCCGAACTCATTCCCCATAAAATTCAGATAACCTCCGTTTATTGTTGAAGCCGTTACCAGCCGTATCATTTTGTGTAAAGCGATTCCACGCTCTACCTTGTAATTACGATCGTCTTTCATCATGTGCCAGTACATTTCGGCGTCAATCAACCGGAAAATAATTGTTTTATCTCCCACTAATGCCTGGTCGTGGCTTTCGGTATAACTAATTGTTTTTTCGTCGGCCCGCCGGTTCGTCGTTTCCCACCAGATAGCAGAAGGGAGCCAGTCTTCATCCTTCTTTTCTTTGATTATTTTTATCCAATAATCCGGGATATTCATTGCCATCCGGTAATCAAACCCATAACCGCCGTCTTCAATTTTAGCCGCTAAGCCGGGCATGCCGCTTACTTCTTCGGCAATAGTAATTGCCTTTGGATTGACCTCGTGAATCAATTGATTTGCCAGTGTAAGGTAAGCAATCGCATCGCCGTCCTGATGGCCGTTGTAATAATCGCCATAGTTAGAGAAGCTTTCTTCCAGGCCATGACTGTAATAAAGCATTGATGTTACTCCATCGAAACGGAAGCCGTCGAACAGGTATTCATCCAACCAAAACTTGCAATTAGACAATAAGAAATGAAGTACTTCATTCTTCCCGTAATCGAAACATAAAGAATCCCAGGCCGGATGTTCCCGGCGGGAACCGGAATAGAAATACTGGTTGTAAGAACCATCGAACCGCCCTAATCCTTCCACCTCGTTTTTAACGGAATGGCTATGTACAATGTCCATAATTACGGCAATACCCATGGCGTGCGCTTCATCTATCAATTGCTTTAATTCGTCGGGCGTACCAAAACGCGACGAAGCGGCAAAAAAACTGCTTACATGATAACCAAATGATCCGTAATACGGATGTTCCTGAATAGCCATAATCTGGATGGCATTATACCCGTCCTTTTTTACGCGGGGCAGGATATGGATACGAAATTCATTGTAACTGCCTACCTTCTCTTCGTTTGTACTCATACCGATATGACATTCGTATACAAGCAAAGGAGAGACGTCCGGTTTGAAGTTTTTATTTTTGAAAATATACGGTTTAGCAGGGTTCCATACCTGGGCGCTGAATATTTTTGTCTGTTCATCCTGCACTACGCGGCGAGTCCATGCTGGGATACGTTCGCCGCTGCCGCCCTCCCACTCCATCAACAGTTTAAACAGGTCGCCATGAGAAATCATGCCTTCCGCCAAAACGATTTCCCAGTTGCCATGTTCCAGGCGATTCATCCTGTATGATTCGCTTTTTTGCCAGTTATTAAAGTCACCAACTAAGTAAATAGCGGTAGCATTAGGCGCCCATTCGCGGAAAATCCACCACTTATCTGTTTTATGCAATCCGAAATAAAGATAGCCGGAAGCAAATTCACTCAATGTTTGTTGCCCATGATTGGTAAGTTCCTTTTCTTTTGCGAGGTAGTGCCGGTATCGCCCGTTAATAGCAGTTCCGTAGGGAGATAACCAGGGATCATTTTCGATTAAATGAAGTAACAGCATAATTATACAATATGAATATGGTTGCATGCAAAGATAAAGAAAAAAGCAGACGGCGAAGGATAATAAAAGCATATTTATTATATTTGCAAATATCACAACGGTAATAATAACGGTTGTGATATTATTAATTTACAGAAAAACCGTACATGCGATGAGTAAAGGAAGTAAAAATATCACCTTTTATCTGTTGATGATTGTTGTATTCGGTTCGTTGATGTACTTTATCGCCAAACAAGGCGAAAGTAGGCAACTGGATGGGGCTGCAGCGTCTTTATCCGGCACACCGGATAATTTAGGGGAAGGGTTGGCGGTTTTCCGGGAATTACTTCTCGGGCATATTACTTCCCCGGTTGCTACCCTGCTGCTTCAGGTGATTGTTATCTTACTGGCTTGCCGGCTTTTCGGCTGGTTGTTCATGAAGATGGGGCAACCTACGGTTATCGGGGAGATACTGGCCGGTATCGTTTTAGGCCCGTCCATACTCGGACATCTTGCCCCGGGAATCACTTCTTTCCTGTTTCCTCCGGAATCTATGGTAAATATTACTATTTTAAGCCAGTTCGGGTTAATACTATTTATGTTTTCAATAGGGATGGAACTGGATATTACCGAAGTAAGGAAGACCTTGAAAAAAACCCTCCTGATAAGCCACACAAGTACCATTGTCCCTTTCTTCTTCGGGATGCTGGCCGCTTATTTTATCTATGATATCTATGCCGACAGGGGTACGCCGTTCCTGTCATTTGCTTTATTTATAGGTATAGCCATGAGTATTACGGCTTTTCCCGTGTTGGCGCGTATCATCCAGGAGAAAGGGCTTACCAAATCACATTTGGGAACGATTACCCTGGCCAGCGCTGCCAATGGAGATATTACGGCCTGGTGCCTGCTGGCTGTGGTCGTTGCTATTGCTCAGGCGGGAAGCATGCTGAGCGCTGTTTATAATATTTTGTTTTCGGGCATTTATATGCTGTTTATGTTTTTTGTGGTCCGCCCTTTCCTCCAGGCGCTCGGGCATCTCTATCATAATAAAGAAGTCGTAGACAAGGGGCTGGTGGCTTTCATGTTTTTTATATTGGTCGGATCGGCTTATTTAACGGAAATTTTAGGCTTGCATGCCTTGTTTGGAGCTTTTATTGCCGGCATGGTGATGCCGGGTAATATAAAATTCAGGAAGATTATGACGGAAAAGGTAGAAGACGTTTCTTTATCGCTTTTCCTCCCGTTATTCTTTGTATCTACCGGGCTTCGTACGGAGATAGGCCTGCTGAATACGCCTGAACTGTGGCAGCTATGCGGCGTTATAATCTTGGTAGCGATTGCCGGGAAGTTTGGCGGGGCTTATCTGTCGGCTCGTTTTGTTGGCGAGAGTAAAAGGGATAGTTTATATATAGGAGCTTTGATGAATACCCGCGGGTTGATGGAGTTAATTGTGCTTACCATCGGTTATGAAATGCATATCCTTACTCCTCCCGTATTCGTTATGCTTGTAATCATGACATTGGTTACGACATTTATGACCACCCCGCTGGTATCGTTCATCAAATACTGTTATCGAAAACGGGACAGGATGCTGGAAGAGAAAATGCGGCCGCCACTGGAGGGCGTATTCAATGTGTTGCTTTCTTTCGGACGGGCGGGAAACGGGCAGGTTATGCTGGATGCCGCCTATCAGCTATTTTCCAGAGGGAAGAATAAACTGCAAATTACCGCTCTCCACCTGACGATGGGAGCCGATGTGAATCCCTTGCATACGGATAATTTTGAAGAAGTAAGTTTTGGTCCTATCCTGTATGGGGCCCAGAAGTTGGGTATTCCTCTCAAAACACGTTATGAAGTATCCACCCGCGGCGTACAGGAAATTGTAGACATAGTAAATGAAGAGGGGTTCGATTTCCTCTTAGTCGGCGCCGGTATTTCATTAAGTAATCTTCCTGCTGACGTGATTGCAAACCGTTTCCGGACGCTCTTCAACAACCGGTTTTTAAAAGGTTTCAAAACGCCCGATTCATGGTTTCTTCCCGGTTCATTGCTGAAGGATAAGACAAAATTCTTTATTGAACACAGCCATTGCCCGGTGGGCGTATTTGTGAACCGTTCTTTTGTGAAGGCTACCAACGTTATCTTAATTGTAGCCTCACCCGATGATTTGTTTTTGCTTGAATACGCGCGTACGTTACTGTTATCTACATCGGGAAGTATCGGTTTGGTTAATAAAACAAGCAGTACGACTCCGGGCGTTGAGGAAATAGAAGCATCTTTCGCCCTGTTTACCGAAACGGTCAAACAAGCGAAGGTATTGCCGGATAAAGACCTTATGCCGGGTTTGTTTAACGGATATAATTTCATGCTGATCAGTTACCATACCTGGAATGATGTATCCGAACACCGGAAAGATGCGCTCCAGAAAATGCCCTCTACGCTTATACTTGATAAATAACCACTGAATTACGTACCTTATTTTAAGATATTATTTCACTATTGTCCGACTAAAAATCAGATTTCTCATAAAATCGCCTATAACTATCTGATTCTATGTATCCGATAGTTGGCTTTTCCCAATAGACCTCCCTCTTGATATTACCAGTTCAGCAAAAGCTGCCCATGGGATTCAGGTGGGGAGTTTTGTTTCTTTTCAATTATTCGCTTGGTTGCCCTTAGCAATTCATATACATCCAACATACTTATCAAA
>JAISXD010000080.1 GCA_031270665.1 Tannerellaceae bacterium
TCTTTTCTCTGCTACAATAATGCCGATTTTACCGGAGGGATATTTCTTTCGTCGTACAAACATAAATGTTAAATATTGAACCGTGTCACCCAAAATCGGGTGACACGAATTTACAACATCTTATCAATCAAACAATTATATTTTTATGAGTTTTGGAGTGACGAAGTCAGGAGGCTTTTTGCACCGGATATGCCGTCTTTTCCGGGGTAGAGCCGGAAGGCGGGAATTACGCCCAGGCAAGACGTACTGCGCCGGAGGGATGCTTTCGCCCCGGCGGGAAGAGGGTTCCGCAATTGCGGGAAGATGAAACGTATGTGGCGAAGATGGAAGAACGACCCTTTTAAATACGCCTGTATTCTTTTACAGCCTGGGGCTGCAAGGACGTAAGGCCGGCAATGTCTACCGGTTTGCCGGAGGCAATGCTGCTCCGGGCCGCTATCCCTACCAGGCAGGCAAAGGCCCCGTCTCTTGTGCCGGCGCATTGCTTAAACGGGTCGGGCGTGCCGGGAAGGAATAGCTGGTCTTTGAGCAGTTTGTCTCCTCCCCCGTGGCCGGATGATGCGAAAGGTACCTGGATATATTCCCGCCTGGAAAAATTCCTGGCCACCACGATTTCGTCGTAATTCACATCGCTTACCGGATGCGACTCCTGTATCCATGCATCAATCCGTCCCTTCGTCCCGTTAAGAGCGATGCGGTATCCTTCATACGGCGAATAAGCCGTTAACGAATAAGATACCTGTACGCCATTCTTATAACGGATGGTAGCCGCCATTTTATCGAAGATATCCACATCGTCCCTGAAAACGCAACCGTCCCTTAAATAACCGTCGTATCGCTCATTATCCACATACAGTTGCTTATAGTAGCTGTCTTTCATAATATCAAAATAGAACCTGCATTCGCTCGTATGCCGGCACGAACGGCAATTCTCCGCCCTGTATCTGCCGTTTTTGCCATAGAAGTTCAAGTCGCCCAAAGCATAAACAGTTTCCGGGTCGCTGTCTATCCACCAATTCAATAAATCAAAATGATGACTTGCCTTGTGCACCCACAGAGAACCGCTACATGCCACCAAACGATGCCAGCGCCTGAAATAATCCGCCCCATGCGACGTATCCAGATACCAATGGAAGTCGGCAGAGGTAAGCTCTCCTATTTCACCGGCTTTCAGCAATTCCCATATCTTTGCCCGGTGAGGCGAATAGCGGTAATTAAAGGTTATCCGGCAGTTTTTCCCCGTTTTCTTTTCAGCATCCAGTATAGCCTGCACTTTCTTTTCGTCCGTCGTCAGGGGCTTCTCCGTAATGACGTCTGCGCCCGATTCCATCCCACGGATAATAAATTCATGATGGGTGGCATCCGTGGTGGTAACGATAAGAAGGTCGGGCTTTGTCTGGCGCATCATTTTTTCAAAATCCGTATACGTCGGGCAGGAGGCGCCTATCAAACGCTTTCCCGTTTCCACGCGCCCCTGGTTCTTATCGCAAAGCCCTACAAATTCAACATAAGCGGAATAGTCGTTCGAGAGGCTGCTTCCCCACATACCGCAACCCCTCGAACCGGTGCCTGTCAAAGCGACTCTTATCTTCTCCTGCATCTTAACCCGGGGGAATACGGCTTCCGCTTTCGCCCCCCTCAACGGATTTAACAACGTTGTTCCCGCAACGGCCCCCGAAGCAGCCAGGAAGCTACGGCGTGACATTCGATCTTTCATAATTAGCCTGTATTTAGTATTGATAACACTATCGTACTCTTACACTACGTATTCCGCATCCCGCGAAGATACTCTTTCCCCACTTGTCTTACAAGAGTTTAAAAAGTTTTCTCTCTCAACTTTTTGTCAATATAAATATTTATGTAAGTTTGCACTCGTTTTCCAATAGAAATATCAAACATATGCAAAAAAATCTCGTAATTGTGGAATCGCCGGCAAAGGCAAAGACACTGGAAAAATTCTTAGGTAAAGATTTCAGAGTGATGTCAAGTTATGGACATATCCGCGATTTGAAAACAAAAGAATTCAGTATTGACATCGAACATAACTACAAGCCTGAATACGTTATACCGGACGACAAAAAGAAGATTGTAGCCGAACTGAAAGCCGAAGCGAAGAAAGCCGAAACGGTTTGGCTGGCTTCCGATGAAGACCGGGAAGGGGAAGCCATTTCATGGCATTTATCGGAAGTACTGAACCTCAGCCTCGAAAACACCAGACGCATCGTGTTTCATGAAATAACTAAAAACGCCATCCTGCACGCCGTTGAAACGCCACGCACGATAGACATCAACCTGGTGAATGCACAACAGGCCCGCAGGGTGTTAGACCGTATCGTAGGATTCCAGCTTTCGCCTATCTTATGGCGGAAAGTGAAACCGGCCTTATCCGCCGGCCGCGTACAATCGGTTGCCGTAAGGTTAGTCGTAGAACGCGAACGCGAAATCGGCGCTTTTGTACCGGAAGCCTCCTTCCGGGTTATCGCAGAATTTATCCTGCCGGACGGCGCTACGCCGCTGAAAGCCGAACTCCATAAACGGCTCAGGACAAAAGAGGAAGTACGGGCATTGCTTACGGTTTGCCAGAAGGCCGCTTTCACGATTGACGATATTTCAACCAAACCGTTCAGGAAGTCGCCGGCTCCCCCCTTTACCACCTCTACGCTGCAACAGGAAGCCGCGCGCAAACTCGGCTATTCGGTTTCGCAAACCATGATGCTTGCCCAGCGGCTATACGAATCGGGATTAATCACCTATATGCGTACCGACTCCGTCAACCTGAGTGATTTGGCCTTAGGCACGGCCAAAGAGGCCATCGTAAAAAACTATGGCGACAAGTACTATAAATTCCGCCAATACAACACAAAAACAAAAGGCGCACAGGAAGCCCACGAAGCGATCCGCCCCACTTACATCGGCAACGAAGCAATAAGCGGGACAGCACAGGAAAAGAGACTGTACGAGTTGATACGCAAACGCACGATCGCCTCGCAAATGGCCGACGCCGAACTCGAACGCACAACGATTTCGATAAGCATTTCCGGCTCAAAAGAGAAATTTGCAGCGGTAGGTGAAGTATTGGTATTCGATGGTTTTCTGCAAGTGTATCGTGAGGGTACGGACGACGAGAACGAAAAAGAACAGGAAAACGGGCTTCTGCCTCCGGTAAATCTCAACGATTCACTCAAACTGAAAGAGATTATAGCTACCGAACGCTTCACCCAGCGCCCTCCAAGACATACGGAAGCCAGCCTGGTACGCCGCCTGGAAGAGTTGGGTATCGGACGCCCTTCCACCTATGCGCCCACCATCCATACCATACAGAATCGCGGATATGTGGAAAAAGGAGACAAGGAAGGCGCCGAACGCCGATATACGGTCATCTCCCTGATTGCCGATAAAATCTCGGAAACAGAGAAACGGGAAATCACCGGCGCCGACCGCAACAAACTCTTGCCAACCGACATCGGCATAGTGGTCAACGACTTTCTGATGGAATATTTCCCCGATGTACTGGATTATAACTTCACCGCGAATGTGGAAAAAGAATTTGATACGATTGCAGAAGGACGGATGGAATGGAGCGAAGCAATCGACAAATTCTACAAAGTATTCCATCCGATTGTAGAGAAAACGGCAGCCGTTAAAACAGAACATAAAGTAGGCGAACGCGAATTAGGCATTGACCCCGTATCGGGTAAACCGGTTTTCGTCAAGATCGGCCGCTTCGGCCCGGTAGTGCAGTTAGGGGCGGCGAATCCCGAAGACAAGAGCGCTCCCAAACCTCAGTTCGCCTCTCTGCTGAAAGGCCAGTCCATTGAAAAGTTAACGCTGAAGGAAGCCCTTAGGCTATTTGACTTACCACGTACGGTAGGCGAATATGAAGAAAAGACGGTTGTTGCCGGCATTGGCCGTTTCGGCCCGTTTATCCGCCACGATGGTAAATTCATCTCCATTCCTAAGGATAAAAACCCGCTGACAATAACCCTCGCGGAAGCCGAAAAGCTAATCGACGAAAAACGGACCAAAGAAGCGCAACGCAGCTTCAAAAAGTTTGACGAAGAACCCGATATGGAAATCCTCAACGGACGCTTCGGCCCCTATATCGCCTATAAAGGCAACAACTATAAAATCCCCAAAACGGTAAAAGACCCGAAAGAGCTCACGCTGGAAGAGGCGATGCAAATCGTAAACGAAGCCGGCAAAAAACCGGCGGCAAAGAAACGGGCGCCCAGGAAGAAAAGCTGAAAGTTTACATCCTTTCCGGCACTTCAATACCCAATAGCGACATGGCAGACCTCACTACTTTGGCTACATTGGCGGAGAGTACGAGGCGGAATGTTTTTATATCGGCATTCTCTTCGCGCAGGATGGAATAGTCGTGATAGAACTGGTTGTATTCTTTCACCAAGTCGTACGTATAATTGCATATCAAAGCCGGGCTACAGGCCGCGCCGGCCTCTTCTACTACCGGAGCAAACGCTGCGATTAACTGCACCAGGGCCTCTTCCTTTTCACAGAGCGGAGTTGACGGCGGCAATGCGCCGGGTAAGACGATACCCTGTGCGCCCGCCTTTCTTAATACAGAACAGATACGGGCGTAAGTATATTGAATAAACGGGCCGGTATTGCCATTGAAGTCGATGGATTCTTTCGGATTGAAAGTCATATTTTTCCGCGGGTCTACTTTCAGTATAAAGTATTTTAATGAGCCAAGCCCCACGATGCGGGCGATATTTTCGGACTCTCCGGGAGTCATCTCGTCTAATTTCCCTAATTCCTGCGATATGTCATGGGCTGTTTGAATCATTTCGTCCATCAGTTCGTCGGCGTCTACTACCGTACCCTCGCGGCTCTTCATTTTTCCTTCCGGCAATTCCACCATACCGTATGAGAAATGCACCAGTCCCTTTCCGAAAGCGAATCCTAATTTATCCAGCAGTATCGACAGAACCTGGAAGTGATAGTTTTGTTCATTCCCTACCACATAAATCATCCTGTCAATCGGATAATCGTCAAACCTCAGCTTGGCCGTCCCGATATCCTGTGTCATATAAACGGAGGTGCCGTCGGCGCGAAGCAATAGCTTTTCATCCAGGCCGTCCTTTGTCAAATCGGCCCATACCGACGTATCGCTGCGTTCATAGAACACGCCTTCCTTTACGCCGCGCAACACTTCGTTTTTTCCTTCGAGATAGGTTTCCGATTCATAATAGATTTTGTCGAAATCTACGCCCATTCTCCTATAGGTTTCGTCGAATCCGGCGTATACCCACCCGTTCATCTTACTCCATAAGGAGCGGACAGACTCGTCGCCGGCTTCCCACTGGCGAAGCATTTCACGCGCCTCGGCCATCAAGGCAGACTGCGCTTCGGCTTCTTCTTTCGTCAGCCCTTTCGCTTCCTGTTCCTTTCGTTCTTCTTTGTATTTTTTGTCGAACAACACATAATAATCGCCAATTAAATGATCGCCTTTCTTACCCGACGACTCAGGCGTTTCGCCGTTCCCCCACTTTTTCCAGGCAAGCATGGATTTACAAATATGAATGCCCCTGTCGTTTACGATATTGGTTTTTACCACCTTATTCCCATTGGCTTTCATTATTTCAGACAAGCTATATCCCAGCAAATTATTACGGATATGCCCTAAATGCAATGGTTTATTGGTATTGGGCGAAGAATATTCTATCATCACCAGGGGAGATTTTTCAGTAGCCTCCCTTATTCCATATGCAGGTTGATGGTGGATGTCATTTAGTATCGTAATCCAGCAGGAAGGGGCAACCGTAAGATTTAAAAAGACATTAATCACATTATAGGCTGCTACGGCCGGTTCGTTTTCTTTCAAATAATCGCCTATTTCGCGGGCCGTGGCATCGGGCGACTTTTTAGATATACGGAGAAACGGGGCTACAACCAGTGTGAGATGCCCTTTAAATTCTTTTTTTGTTTTCTGCAATTGAATTTGTCCCGCAGCTACTTCCGCTCCATAAAGCGATTGCATACCTGCTATAATTGATCCGGTAATTTGTTGTTCGATACCCATAACGTATATATCTATCTAATTGATCCGATTTGTATTTTGCCCGCAAAGGTACATTTTTTATTAAAAAACGACTTGTGTTTTACAGGTATTCCGCTACCTTTACAGACAAACATTGTCAACTTTTACCGGAAATGAATATTTTCAACAAGTTTTCCCGCACCTTTTGGGTGGCTAATACAATTGAGCTGTTTGAGCGATGGGCCTGGTATGGCTTCTTCATGTTGTTTGCAAACTATTTGACCGGCTCGTCCGATTTGGGAGGGCTGGAATTTTCGCAAAGCCAGAAAGGAACCATCATGGGCGTAGGCACCGGGATCCTTTATTTTCTCCCCGTATTAACCGGAGCTATCGCCGACCGTTACGGTTATAAGCGCGTCTTGCTCCTTGCTTTTGCCGTATATATTTCCGCTTTTATATTACTCCCCTTGTTTTCCTCCTTTACCGGCGTTTTCCTGATGTATATTTACCTGGCCATAGGAGCCGCCCTGTTCAAGCCTGTCATACAGGCCACAATAGCCAAGACAACAACCCAAGCAACCTCTTCCATCGGCTTCGGCATTTTCTATATGATGGTAAATGTGGGCGCCTTTTTTGGCCCGATAGTGACGCTTTTGTTTAAGGGTTCTTCCCATCTTATCTTTTATGTTTCCGCCGTAATGGTAGGCCTTAATCTGCTGATCCTGCCTTTTTACAAAGAACCCGGGCGGGATGGGAACAAACAGCCCGGACAATCATTAAGAGAAACATTCAGGAGCCTATTGCTGAACATGGCGGGTATCTTTAAAGATATTAAGTTTGTTCTATTCCTGCTGATTGTAGCCGGTTTTTGGACGATGTACAACCAACTGTTCTTTACGCTTCCCGTTTTTGTCGCCCAATGGGTAGACACCGGTCCGCTCTATTACTTCTTTCACGCCTGTATACCCTTTATCAGTGAGAATTACAGTCCGGCGCCCGGCGTAATGGATGCGGAATTTGTTACAAACATGGATTCTTTTTATATCATATTATTCCAAGTACTTATATCCGGTTTAGTGATGCGGCTGAAACCGCTTCACTCCATGATGGCCGGTTTCCTGGTATGCTCTATCGGTATGGCGCTTACGTTTGTTTCGCAGAACGTATTATTCACAATGGCAGCCATCCTGATTTTCGGATTGGGCGAAATGGCCGGTTCACCCAAAATATCCGAATATATCGGCCGATTAGCGCCCGACGGCAAGAAAGCGTTATATATGGGGTATTCTTTTATCCCCGTATTTATCGGCAATGTACTGGCCGGGATTGTTTCGGGGGTTGTCTACCAACGGATGTCCGACAAAGTAGATATCGCCTATCGCTTTGCAACAGCAAATGGATTACAGATACCCCCCAATTTATCCACCAATGCCTGTTTTGAAGAAGTAGCCCGTCAGGTAAACCTCACTCCGCAGGGATTAACAAATCTGCTATGGGATACGTATAACCCTTCCGGTATATGGGTGGTGTTATTAGGCATAGGCCTGTTTGCTGTCGTCTCACTCTTTATTTACGACAAGATAATCTCCCGGCAGTAAGAGCCTGTTCAACTTTTATTCAACCAAGCATATGGGGAAGGGACGGTGAAACTTTCATCTTTCAATGAATAACAACTTTCCGGGCTTTATTATTAATCTTAACTATATAAAGTCCTTTCGGAAGGGAAACGCTTGTCGGTCCGGCAGCTATGTTCTTTTGGAGATAGTTGCTTCCCTGTAATGTGTAGATGGCTATATGTACCGGTCTGTCGCTATTTACATACAGTTTTCCCGAATGTGTATAGATAGTGATTCCTTCGCCTATTTCTGTTATTCCGGTTGTGGGGCGTTCTGTTACCGTTAATGTTCTCCCGGTTTCATCTACTCTGACGGTATAATTATAAGCTACCGGTTTTTGCAACCATTTAATCGTATAGAGACCGGCTTCGGCGGGGAAGGTTACTTTTTCGCCCTTATCCGTATAGGCCTGAGCCAATGGAAGTGTTCCGAATACTTCTTCCGGCTTTGATTGAACGATATTCCAATCGACATCGGTAAGCCCTTCGTAAATGAACGTGTAAACAGGTTCTGTGTCCGGTTCGGTAGTCATATGGCACAGGCTGACATTTAACGGAGCCGGTTTAACGGTAACCGTAATCGTTGATTCCGCACCTGTAAACAAATTATTACCTGCCTGCGATACCGTCACCCGGGTACTGCCGACGCTCAGGAATTTCATGATGCCATTTTCTATTGTTACTATGGCAGGGTCTTCTACTGAGATTTGAATTTCCGTATTTGTATCATTGGATGTAGGGATAAAAGTTGTTTCACTTCCGTAGAAACAGTCGTAAGGCAGATTCGGCATGGATAGTTCTGTTTGCTTTATTGTTGATTTGAAGACCAACTCCACATCGTCCGCCCATAAAATATTCTCCTTGCCAATAGCTCCACGGTCGTAATAATTGGCGGAAGAAATAATGACATTCAACTTTTCGGGCCTGCGGCTGCCGTAATATTCAAAGGGGACGGCAATACGTGTCCAATCGCCCAGTTCGCCACTGATTTGATATTCGGCCTTACCTATCAACGTAGCTCCGTCGCAACTGTTCAAAACAGAAAAGACTTGATCGTGTACTTCCACCGTTTCTGTTGAAGAAAAACCGCCTGTTGGGTTTACCGGGACGGTCGACGTGGCTGTTCCTTCCCATACATAAGCAAGAATAAGTGCATTCTCCGCTTTTTCTCCGCCAAGCGAACGTTTAAAATAACCTACAATCGAGTCAGGGCGTTCGGTATACGAAATGCCGCCAAGCGTTCCGCCGGTACACGCACTAAGGTCGGCAACAGCATATACCCATGGAACGCCTAATGTAATGTAAGCAGGCGCATTACTGCCGATAGTCATTATCCCGACAAATTTATTTTCCATCCGGGCAGAGACGCCCCCCACCCTGCCTCCATCGGGAGTAACCAGCACTTCTTTCTTCTCTATCAATACCTTTTGGTTTACATTAGAGGCTTCCCAGCCAGCCGGCTGCGTTCCCGGCCTCAGGTATTGTCCGGGCAAGGCTCCGTTTCCTCGTGAGTCTTCAACCCAATTTTCAAAATCGCCATTGATTTGTGCATTCAGATAACCAATACTTGCAATCAATAAACACACGATTGCGGGGTAGAATCTTTTCATTCTCATAATATTTTGTTTTAATAAATAAAAAAGGGTACAAATGTAGTGAAGATTTCGGAAGCCTCTCCTCCTCTTTTCATTTAAACCATAATAAGAGGCAAAAGAACCAGGCTGTTTTTCTATTTCCTGTTTCGCGGATGATGCTCCAATATCTCTTTACGAAGGAATTCCCGGCCGATATGGGTATATATTTCGGTGGTGGTAATCTTTTCATGGCCGAGCATATCCTGGATAGCGCGTAAATTAGCTCCCCCTTCCAGCAAATGGGTGGCAAAAGAGTGACGGAACGTATGCGGGCTGACGTTCTTATGTATCCCGGCCATCTCTGCCTGTTGCTTGATAACATGAAAAACCATAATCCGCGACAAGCCTGTCCCCCGCCGGCTAAGAAAGAGAATATCCTCATAGCCTTTCTTCACTTTCACCAGATTTCTATCGTATAAATAGTTTTTAATCTCACGAAGCGCCACTTCGGAAATAGGGACAAGCCGTTGCTTACTCCCCTTCCCTTCTACCCTGATAAAACCTTCGTCAAAATAAACATCAGGGTAGCGAAGCGTTATCAGTTCCGATACGCGAAGCCCGCAACTGTAAAGCACTTCAAGCATAGCGCGGTTTCGCTGGCCTTCGGGCAAGGATAAGTCTATTGTATCGAGGAGGCTGTTAATCTCGTCTACGGTTAATACTTCCGGCAGTTTCAAACCGATTTTAGGAGATTCCAACAATTCCGTCGGGTCATTTGTTATATAATCGTCTGTTAAAAGAAAACGGTAGAATGATTTGACGCCTGAGATAATACGCGCTTGGGAACGGGGATGAATACCGATGTCATGCAATTGGGCAACAAACTGCTGAAGGTTTCCATAGGTAATATCCTTATAGGAAAACCCTTCACTCTCCATAAACCCGCATAATTTATCCAAATCGGCCATATAAGCTTCTACCGAATTAGGAGAAAGAGACTTCTCCAAACGAAGATAAATATGATATTTGCGTATAATATCTTTCATAAAATCACTACCTTTGTTCCGCTTATGGTTATCAGCTACCGGTACAAAGGTAATAAACTTACAAGACAATGAAGAAGTTTCAGATTATTAACGGCCCCAATTTAAACTTGTTGGGAAAGCGTGAACCCGCCGTTTACGGTAATACTTCGTTTGAAGCGTATCTGGAAGTTTTACGCAAGCAATACCCTTCCTGTGAAATTGACTGCTACCAGAGCAATGTGGAAGGAGAATTAATCAATAAGATACACGAAGCGGGTTTCAGCTATGATGGAATTATCCTGAATGCAGGAGCTTATACACATACTTCCGTTGCTTTACACGATGCGATAAAGGCAATTGAATCTCCGGTAGTGGAAGTGCATATCTCAAACGTACATACCCGTGAAGAATTTAGGCATCACTCCATGATTTCGGCCGCCTGCAAAGGCGTTATCGCAGGCTTCGGGCTGAAATCATATGAATTAGCGTTAGTAGCATTAATCAATTGACAACCGGCAGTTGTCAACTTTAAAATATCATTTTTATGTTGAAGCATACAAAGATCGTAGCAACTATTTCCGACCAGCGTTGCGAAGTGGATTTCATACGTGAATTATATCACGCGGGGATGAACGTCGTACGCATGAATTCGGCACACCTCAACGAAGAAGGTTTTAACAAGATAGTAAATAATGTACGCGCCGTATCGAACAGGATCGGCATATTGATGGATACCAAAGGCCCGGAAATACGGACTACTACCGCGCAAGCGCCGATAACGTTTAAAACGGGCGATAAAATAAAGGTGAAAGGCGACCCCGAGGCCGAAACCACAGCGGATTGCATCTGCGTATCCTACCGGAATTTCGTGAGCGATATGAAGGTGAGCGACGATATGCTGATTGACGATGGCGACCTCGACTTAAAGATAGTAGAGAAACACCCTGATTACCTCGTGTGTGAAGCTTTGAACGACGCCGTTTTAGGTAGCCGCAAAAGCGTAAATGTCCCCGGCGTACGGATCAACCTTCCTTCTTTAACCGAAAAAGACAGGAACAATATCCTTTACTGCATCAAAAACGATATCGACTTTATTGCACACTCGTTTGTACGAAGCAAACAAGACGTGCTGGATATCCAACGCATATTGGACGAACACAACAGCCCGATAAAGATCATCGCCAAGATAGAGAATCAGGAAGGTGTGGATAATATAGACGAGATATTGGAACCGGCTTACGGCATCATGGTTGCCCGGGGAGATTTGGGAATCGAAGTGCCGGCGGAAAAAATACCGGGTATCCAGCGGATATTGATCCGCAAATGCGTAGAAGTAAAAAAGCCGGTGATTGTAGCCACACAGATGCTGCATTCCATGATAACGAACCCACGTCCCACACGCGCCGAGGTAACGGATATCGCCAATGCCATTTATTACCGTACAGACGCCCTGATGCTGAGCGGCGAGACAGCCTACGGCAAATATCCGGTAGAAGCCGTACAGACCATGACGAAAATAACCCGGGAAGCCGAGAAGACCAAGCTGGCTGCCAACGACATCCGCGTACCGATTGGAGGAAGCGATCTGGATGTTACTTCATTCCTTGCAAAACAAGCCGTAAAGTCATCGTCCAAACTACATGTGAAAGCGATTATTACCGACAGCCATACCGGACGCACAGCCCGTTACCTGGCAGCCTTCAGGGGAACGTCGCCCGTATACGCCATTTGTTATAATGAAAACGTCATGCGGAGGCTTTCGCTTTCCTACGGGGTATGGGCCGTTCATCAGGCCTGGAACGACAGCCGCCGCGCTTACTTTTTCGACGCCCTGCACGAGCTTATCAATAGCGGGCATATCACCCGTAATAATATGGTAGCCTATCTGAGCGGAAGCTTTGGCGAAGGAGGCGGAACAACCTTTCTGGAAATCAATAATGTGGAAAAAGTGCTCGACAATGCCGAAAACTATTTGCTCCCCACATTCAAAGAAAAAAAATGACGGCCTCAGACAAAGCGGAGGCCTATATCCTTTCGCATATAGACGAAGAAGGCGAGCTTCTGGCAACCCTCTACAGGGATGCGCACGTTAACCTGCTTCGTCCGCGTATGCTGTCCGGCCACCTGCAAGGGCGGATACTTAAAATGATCTGCCGGCTATTCCGTCCGAAACGTATCCTCGAGATAGGAACCTATACGGCATACGCCACCCTTTGCATGGCCGAAGGCATCGACGACGACAGCCTTATTTACACCATCGAGATAAACGACGAGATGGAGGATTTCATCATGAACTATATCCCCCGCTCTCCTCACGGAAAGAAGATAAAGCTCTTTTTCGGCGACGCCATGCAGATTATCCCTACCCTCGGCGAAACATTCGATATGGTTTTTATCGATGCAGACAAACGCCTTTACGCAGCCTGCTACGACCTGGTATTCCCGCTGGTGCGCAAAGGAGGGATTATTCTGGCCGATAATATCCTTTGGGACGGGAAAGTATTCGAGACGCCTCCCCCGGGAGATAAGCAAACCGCCGGCATTATCGAATTTAACGAAAAGATCAGGCAAGACGCCAGAATAGAAAAAGTTATATTACCTTTACGCGACGGCCTTTCCGTCATGTGGAAAAAATAAAAGCATTACACTATGGATACTAAACGATTAAACAAGATTGAACGCCTCCTTCAGAAAGAACTGGGCGATATATTCCAAAAGCAAACCCAGGCGATGCCGGGGACGCTCATCTCGGTAAGCGCCGTACGGGTAAGCCCGGACCTGAGCGTGGCAAAAGCGTACCTGAGTATTTTCCCTTCCGGCAAAGGGGATGAACTACTCGAAACAATACGCACCAACACAAAGGCTGTCCGTTATGACCTGGGGCAACGGGTCCGCACGCAGTTGCGGCAGATACCCAACCTCTCCTTTTTCATAGACGACTCATTGGATTATTTGGAAAACATTGACAAATTACTCAACGATTAACCTTGAGCATATCCTTCTTCATAGCCCGCCGGTATCTTTTCTCCAGGAAGTCGCACAATGCCATCAATATCATATCGATCGTGTCGGTGTGCGGGGTGGTGGTGGCTACAATCGCTTTGGTTATCGCCCTGTCGGTGTTCAACGGGTTTAATGGCCTGGTCGCATCGATGTTCAGCAGCCTCGACCCCGGCTTAAAGGTAACGCCCCGCACAGGAAAGGTGTTCGCACCCCCGGAAAAGGTACAACAACTGATGGAGATTGGCGGGATAGAGGCGTACGGCGAAGTATTGCAAGACCATGCGCTGATAAAGTACGGCGAACGCCAGCAAATCGGGATAATCAAGGGCGTAGAAGACAATTACCGCGAACTCGCCTCTATCGACAACGTATTGATAGACGGCGAATTTATCCTTTACGACGAAGTAACCGATTATGCCACGCCCGGCATCGGGCTTGCCGCCGCTTTGGGAGTCAACGCCAATTTTGTATATCCACTCGAAATATACGCGCCCAAGCGAGACGAACGGGTTAACCTGTCGAACCCGGCTGCCTCTTTCAACCGGGAGTATGCCTACATCCGCGGCGTCTTCAGGATAAACCAGCCGATGTACGACGACGAGTATATGATCGTACCCCTCGCCCTGGCAAAAAAACTGTTCACTTACGAAAAGGAAATATCCGCCATAGAGATAAAGCTGAAAGAAGGAGCCTCGGCCGCTTCCGTAAAGAAAGAAGTAAAAGCGCTGCTTGGCGACGGCTTTGTGGTGAAAGACCGCTACGAACAGCAGGAAGCCTCCTTCAAAATGATGCAGATAGAGAAATGGATGACATTCCTTATCCTTTGTTTCATACTGACGATCGCCTTATTTAATGTAGTCGGTTCCTTATCGATGCTGATGATAGAGAAGCAGGGCGATGTAAAAACACTCCGCAGCCTGGGAGCCGGCGATGCGTTGATCCGCCGCATCTTTCTCTTTGAAGGGTGGATGATTTCCGGCCTCGGCGCCCTCACAGGGATTATAACCGGCCTCATCCTCTGTCTCCTCCAGCAAGAAGCAGGGCTGATAAAGATGGGAAACGCCGGTGTCTTTATTATCGACAGCTATCCGGTGCGCGTAGCCTTCACAGATATCCTTATTATTTTTGTAACGGTTATGGCGATAGGTTTCCTTTCGGCCTGGTATTCGGTATACCGCCTTGGCGGGCGCTGGCTTACGAAGTGACAGGCGGGTTACGACGAGTAGGTCATAAACCAATGGGTTACTTTCTCGCTATACGATTTGGATATGGGGATATCCGGGACGCCCGGAATATCAAATTCCATAAAAAGACCGTCTTTCTGGCGGCGGATGACTTTCACCTGCTCGAAATTGACCATAAACGAACGATGGCAGCGGTAGACAGGCGTTTGGGCAAAATACTCTTTAAGCGAACGCAACGAATTGCGAAGCATAAACTTTGCCGGATGCTCTTTATTGAGATACCATACAAGAACATAATTGTCTGCCGACTCAATATACAGCAGGTTTTCTTTCTTTACAGACAGGCGAAGCTCTCCTTTCTCATCGTAGAAATTATAAACAGACGTGCGCGAAGCCTGACCGGAACCGTTTTCTTCCAGCATACGAAGGCGGCGCTCTTTATCCTGATAAGAAAAATACAGGTGCAGGGCGGCATAAGGAAGAAGCAATACGAGGCTGGTATTAACGGCCGATTCTTTGAACACGCTCAGCCATTCGCGCGCAGGGTTGACAGATAACGAATAGATGGTGTAGAATAATGACATGAAAAAGATCTCCGCTAAAATCCAGTAGGCATATTGTCCGAACGTAACCGCATGTTTTTTCCCCCGGTAGAACATAATCACCCGGCTGATAACAACGACGAGCACACCCGTAAGGATAATCAGGCTGGAAAAGATAAAGAACTTAAATTCGGACACCGGATACCAGTGCGGCGAACCGAAAGGCTTATAGATATTGATGAAAACCAGCGCAAAAAAGGCAGTCAATAAAATTAACCGGATAATGTTCCTCTTTTCGTAAATATAGCCGGGTAGTTGTTGAGTCCAAAAATTCATTTCAACACGTTTTCTTTCCACAAATGTAAGTAAATAATCCCGATATTGCCTTTTTCTTTCACCCCGTATCTCTTATTTTTATCCCTCTATGGGCGTTTTTGTCCCTTAGGGGAGGTAAACAAACCTGTAATTTGGCGTTCTCTCACAGATGTTGTTTGTTTGCGTAAAATTTTTAGCCTATGGACGGTATGGACCTCGCTATCCGCACACAACAATTAAAGAAGGTTTTCTCATACGAGAAACGAACGGTGCTGGAAGATTCGCGCCTTGCAATCATCCCCTGCCGGTTTACGCAAAAAGAAGGAGACGGCGAGATAAGGGATTTCCAGAGAGGCCTGCAAACGGCTGATTTCTGCCCCGTCACCGACGATTGTATACAGGAAAACAAGTCGTTTGCCTACCCTGTCTTTGCGCCGGAAAGAAAAGACAGGCACGAAAAGGCTATCATCCTGCTGCATGGGCTGAATGAGCGTTCGTGGGAGAAGTACCTCGTCTGGGCGGAGTATCTGGCCTCGTGTACGGCTAAGCCGGTTATCCTGTTTCCCATCGCTTTCCATATGAACCGCACGCCGGAGCAATGGAGCAACCCGCGCGCCGCCGTACCCTGGGTGGCCAAACGCCAGCAAGCGATAGAGGGCCTTTGCAACTCTACCTTTGCCAACGTAGCGCTGAGCGCCCGTATCTCCCGGCAGCCCCTCCGGTTCTACGCCTCGGGACGCGAGTCGGCCTACAATCTTTGCCAGCTTGTACGCGAAATAAAGAACGGCGAGCATCCCCTGTTCAGGGAAGACGCCTCTATAAACCTGTTTGCTTATTCTATCGGGGCTTTGCTGTCGCAGGTGCTCCTCCTGGCAAACCCCGCCGGTATGTTTTCCGGCGCCCGCCTGTTCATGTTCTGCGGGGGCTCTATCTTTAACCACATGGATGGCAACGCCCGCGACATCCTCGACAAGGAAGCGTTCACCCGGCTACAGGCTTATTTCAACAACGATTTTCCCGAAAGGCGCCATCTGCCCGCCTCGTTCCGTAACGATTCACTGGAACAGGCCTTCAAAGCAATGATAAGGCCGGACGTATTGAAAGACTTCCGCGAAAACTTCTTCGAGAAAGCCGGCGCCCGGATTCGCGCCGTCTCTCTGAAGAAAGACGCCGTTATCCCCACGGCAGGCATCATAAAAGCATTAGGCCGCGCCTCATCCACCCTGCTGGAAGAAGTAGATTTCCCCTACCCCTACAGCCACCAAATCCCATTCCCCCTATCGCCCCAAGCCAAAGCTCCCCTTATCAACAGCGCCTTCCGGACGGTCTTCAGCAGAGCCGCCGCTTTTCTGTAAAATACGCCGTTGTTATGAGGATTGAAAAGTGTGACGAAGCATCCTTTTGACAGCCGGAAGATGCGAGTTTTTTTTAACATGTACGAATGTAAAGGCGCTACGAATAGAGAAAGGGAACCATCAATGGCCCCCTCTCTTTTTTTGTTGTTTTTTATGCGAATGAAAATTCCGCTTTTCTATAAGCCCGGCTAATTAAAAAGCAAAGCCCAAACGGATGCCTAAAAAATGGTCGAAACGGTGTTCTGCCTTATAATACGGAACCATGCTCCAACCCAAACCGGCATTTACTTCCGCAAACAAATGCCTGGAAAAATTATACCGATAGCCAATAGTCGGTATCGCTTTATAAGTAGGCAAATCGAAGAACTTTTTTTGGAATGGACCGGTCTCTATTGCCAGACGGGTTGCCCCGAATAGATTTCCCCAGGGTTTTGATTCGGCAAAGAGATAATATCTTGGTTCTACAATGAACTCAAAAGTACTCAAATAGAAGGATTCCTTTTCTTCCTTAACATCTGGTCTCGACGTGACAAACGGATAACCTCTTAAACGTATATTATTCAATCCTGCCGTTAATTTCACTGTAAACCGGCGCGACAGATTCATCTCAAGAAATCCGCCTGCAAATCCTAACATGGAGGAATAACGAGGATATTGCTTAAAGTGCAAAGGAATAACGTCAATTTCCACGCCATACCGGGGGCTTTTTATTTGCGAAAAAAGCGCTGATACGGGAGCAAGTATCACAAAAATAATAAGAATGATTCGTTTCATTAGTCTATGCTTTTATAATTATTTGTATACGTACTTTGCCAATCTTTCTGAAACATTTCGTCGGATTCATTTTGACAACAAACTAAAGTGGCTCCCGCCAACAAAATAGAAAATAAAGATAATAAATTTTTCATAAATAAAATAATATTTATCTGTTAAAGAATTCTGAATTGAATAACCGCGTCTTATTCAATTTATTATATTACTGCAGTGAAAATTTTGTACTATTATTATACTTAGGGTCTGTATAAATTTTATTCATTAATAATCTTATGGATGTAATTTTGACGATACTACAAGATGTGCCGGAGCAAAAGAACGAACCCGTTCATCTGTCCATTTTCCTTCAACATCTATCTGTTTTTGATCAGCATATACATGAACGGGAAAAAGAAAAGCAAATAATACAGCTACACAGTAAGAATTTTTCATATGATAACAAAACTACGTTTATATCCGGCGGCAAAGTAATGAAATATAGATCAACCGATCATCATAAAATAACGAGTAAAAATTGAAAACAATTGAACGAAATTGAATGGAATTGAACGAAAGACCGTTAATTATTCAATGGCTTTAAACAGTTCAACTAAAAAAATATCAAAATCTTTGGCGCTGCTGTTTTCGCCGGTCAGCAGCTTGCAAAGCCGTTTCTTTTTTTTAGAT
>JAISXD010000012.1 GCA_031270665.1 Tannerellaceae bacterium
CACTCAAATATCAAAAATATCAAAATTAAAAAACACGGCAGAAGACAGAAGTCCTTATTCAAACACGGGTTGACAATAATCGCAAGCATTTTGCTAAATCCCCAAAATAAACAGAATATAGAGATCTTCAAATTTTTATCATGTACTTAGAGAGAAAAATTAAAACCATTGTCAAAAGAAGAATGGAAAAATTCTTTTGGAAAAGCGTTGAAAGAACAGAAAAAGAAAAAAGAGTGCTCTCGCACAAAACAAATTATTAAGATTGGTAAATTTGATGTGAAATATATCAAACCCAAAAACACCGGCAGCTAACTACAAGTCAACGACTTGCGGAAAGAAATCTTCTTTTCCGGCTGAAAACAGGTTGAAATATCTCCTTTCAGGATTTCATTCTGTATAACAAGTATTTATAGACAGGCTGGAAGCTGAAAAAAAAGCTTTACCAATTTAAACGGCGGAATTGAATAAAAAGCCGTTGCTCTGTTTTAGCAAAACTTTCACCCTGTTACCTACCTCCCTGACTTTCCGTGAATTTCAAATTTCAAAACGACTAACTCCTGATACAATTTTATGTTGCTGTTTAATTTTGTATTAATAATGTCTTCATTGTTTTCCAAGTGCTCCAGGAGGATTTCCATACCTTTCCTTTTTTATTAATGCTTGCATTTGAAGTTCGTCTTTCATTTCCCTGTCGGGCCTGTTTGTTGTGCATATGATATTTTTCCATTAGCGTTTGTTTAAATGGTATCAATGATTTGTTCCTTCAAATAAATCGTGGGTTTCCCTTTGGCGGGTGGATGTTGTTTTGAAATTATTGAAGGTGTAGCTTAGGGTGAGCATGATTAGTGGGTACCTGGGGCGAATCCTGGTATATGATTGCAAGACGGATGTATTGATCCGGCTGTTATAGCGGGCGGAATTGAATACGTCGCGGAAGGCCAGCGTAGCATTCAGTTTACGGTTGAATAATTGTTGGCGGATGGCGAAGTTGGCATACCAGAAAGCATCTGTCTGCCCCTGGGTTGTTACCGACGGGCCTACGAAATTGCCGTCTAACTGGATACGGGTGTATTTCCCTGCATCCAGCCCGTTATTTAGCGCTATTTCGTAATTGCTGCTTTCTTCGTCGCTGCTGCCCAACTTATATTCGTTTTCCACCTTATAATAATAGAGGCTTCCGTTTAGATTGATGTTCCACCAGCGAATGGGTTGAGCCTGTACGTTCAATTCGAGGCCGGTGGAATAATCGCGCCCTACGTTTGCCATTGAATCAAGGGTTACGCCGGCTTCGTAAGGCACGCGCAAACGTTCTATTTTATCTTTTCTTTTACGATGGAAGAACGTTGCAGAGATGGAATGTATATCTATGTTCTTTTTATAGTTCAGTTCGTACGAGTTGATATATTCGGGGCGGATGTCCGGGTTGCCTATCTCCGCCGAGTAATAATCGCGATAGGTAATATAAGGCTCCATATAGAATAATTGCGGGCGGGTGGTACGGTAGGAGAAAGCAGCCATAAGGGTATGCCCTGCGGGGAAATTATATCCCACGTGCGCCGAAGGGAAAAGCTCAAAACGATTCACCGTGCGGTTTGCCCATTCCCTGGAACTACCCAATACCCGGTGTGTATGTTCGGCCCGTACGCCTGCCTGGAAATCAAAGGCTCTGTAGCTATCGGCCAGAATAGCATAAAAGGAATTGATCCCCCGCTGGAAATAGAACGTATTATAGATATCATCGCGCCAATAGAATGTCTGCTGAGCCGGGTTCCAAAACTCCATGCTATAGTCTCCCCCTTCAAGGTAGGAGAAATATTGGTAGCCGGCCTCTATTCGCCCTGTTTCACGGTAAGGATGGATGTAATCGAGGTTTGCCCTTACGGTCCAGCGATGTTCGTCTTCGTAGGCGCGATGCCCTTGCTGGCGTTTTCCTTCGCCGTCTATCAGGTCGCTGGAGAAATACTCCAGGGCGCCTCCCCCATATTTAGCATAGAAGCTGCCGGAAAGGTTATGCCCTTTATCGTCGAATTTGTGCGCAAAGCCGGTGGTTCCCTGAAGATAGGTTTCGTCTATCTCGTACCTGTCGTGGCTCAGGTAAACACCCTGTTCGAAGACAACGCCACTGTTTTTCCGCTCTTCCGAATAAGCAAGATTGCCATTACGGTTTGTTCCTCCATAGCCTCCTTCCACATCCAGGTTGAGCGTTGTCCGGGGTAAGGAATAAAGCCAGCCGGCCTTCAGCGAATAGTTATATCCGCGGCTTCTGCGGGGGCCACCGGAAAGGGAGGTGGTGGCGGTATCGGCTACAAGCGTCGTTTTCTCCTGGTTGAAATCGCTTTTCCGTACCCGTTCGGCATACGAACCTCCCAGATACCGGCGCAGGTGATTGCTTTGCTGCGTAAGCAGGAAATCCAACGCACGTGAATAGACGGAGCTCCCACTCATATTCACCATGCCGGCAAATCCGCGCTGTGTGTGCTTTTTAGTAATGATATTGATAATACCTGCATCTCCTTCGGTATCGTGGCGGGCGGAAGGGGTGGTGATAATCTCGATGTTCTCAATATGCCCCGAAGGTACTTGTTCCAATGCCTGCGTACCGGAGAAAATACTGGGTTTGCCATCCACGTATACAGTAAAACCGCTGCTTCCGCGGAAGGTTACATTTTCCTCGGCGTCTACCCGTATGGAAGGGGTATTTTCCAATATGTCAACGGCCGAACCGCCTCCGGCCAAAAGGTTGCCTGATGCCTCGATTACCTTCCTGTCTAATTTATAAATAACCTGTTTCTTCCGGGCTACCACTTCTACCCCGGCCAGTCCTACTTCGAGGGCTTTCATTTCAATAACGCCCAAATCAAGCGCAGGCGCCGAAGCATTCAGCAGGATATTGGAGCGGGTATATATGTCAAAGCCCACTAACCTGACGAGCAGCCTGTACTCGCCGTCAGGCAGGTTGGCTATAGCAAAACTCCCGTCGGATGCGGGCAATGTATGCGAAACCGGATTTTCATCCCCGTTTACAAAGAAGAATATATCGGCATAATCAATCGGTTTATGACTGTCCGCTTCCACGAGCCTTCCTTTAATCCGGGGATTGGCAGCGGCATTTACGGAGGATACAAGGCTTATGAACGCCCATATGAGATAAAAACACTTCTTCATTGCATGAATCATGGATTAGTTTATATGGGGCATAAAGTTATTATATCATAGCATACCCTCAAAACATTTTGTTTAGAAAAACCAGGTTTCCTCCATCTTCCTGCCTTTAATTGGGCGGGCGCAACCGGCTTCCGGACGCCCGGAAAGGTTCAAAACGTCGCCGGGAGGTTTTCCGGACGTTCGGAAAGGTTCAAAACGTCGCCGGGAAGGTTTCCGGACGTTCGGAAAGGTTCAAAATGTCACCGGGGAGGTTTCCGGACGTTCGGAAAGGTTCAAAACGTCACCGGGAGGTTTTCCGGACGCCCGGAAAGGTTACGTTTTCGTGCGTCTACTTTATTTATAGAAAACTTAACGCAACGTTAATAAAAAAGAAACTTTTTTTTTATTACTTTACGGCGAATCAAAAAATAAGCAAATCGTATGAAAAGATTTTTTTTATTAGTGATGACAATTTGGGGTATGAACTGTTTTATATCCGCACAGGTTACCACATCATCGATAAGCGGTAAGGTGGCCGATGCAAACAACAAAGCCGTTATCGGCGCTACAGTGCAGGCCGTTCACGAGCCTTCGGGCACTTACTACGGCGGGGTTACAAACACAGACGGCCATTATACGATACAGGGTATGCGGGTAGGCGGGCCTTATAAGGTAGCAATATCGTATATAGGGAATGAAACGGCGGTCTTTACCGGAATCATGCTGAAATTAGGCGGAACTACGGATATTTCGGTAAAACTGGAAGAATCATCCGAATTGCTGGCCGAGGTGGTGGTGGTAGGACAGTCGGGCATCGACGCAAGCAAGACCGGAGCCGCCATGGGCATGAACGCAGAGCAAATTGTCCGCATGCCTTCCATCTCGGGCAGTATTGCAGACATTATCCGCCTTACCCCCCAGATAAGTATAAGCAACAGCGGCGCCATGTCTTTTGCCGGGACGAATAACCGTTATAACAGCTTCCAGATAGACGGGGCGATGAACAACGATGTTTTCGGGCTTACCACCAACGGCTCTAACGGGGGACAGGCCGGGACCCAGTCTGTATCCATGGAGACGATAGAGCAGATACAGGTCAATGTTGCGCCATATGACGTACGCCAGTCGGGGTTTACAGGGGGAGCCATTAATGCCATAACCAAATCGGGAACCAACACATTCCATGGTTCCGTATACGGTTTCGGAAACAACCAAAGCCTGATAGGTAAAAAGTACACCCTGATGAACGGCGAAACCAGCGAAAAATATAACGACCAGGATGAATACAGGGCAGGCGTTACACTGGGTGGGCCTGTGGTCAAAAACAAATTATTCTTCTTTGCCAACTATGAAAGCGCGAATAAAAAATATCCCAACGCATACGGGTTAAACGCCGCCGCTTCAAACGTAGATGCCGGCAGGGCGAAAGATATCCTCGGTAGAATAAAAGAAATGGCCCAAGCGCAGGGAGTAACCTACAACGGCAGTTTCAACGAATCGGATGTGTATACAAAATCCGATAAGGCGGGCGTTAAGCTGGACTGGAATATCCACGACAGGCATAAGGCGTCGCTGCGCTGGAGTATGGTTTCGGCCCGGCAGTTGAATATGACAAGTACCGCCTCGAACCTCAATACATCGGATTATGCCTACGACTTTGTTTCCAAAACGAACTCGTTTATCGCCGAATTGCAAAGCCGCCTTTCGGATAAGGTAAGCAACGAGTTCCGCGCGTCTTTCGTTCGTGTGCGCGACCGGCGAGACCCGGGCAGCCCATTCCCGATGATCAGCGTTGCCAATGTGGGAGGCGGCAATGTGAATATCGGCAACGAACGCTCTTCGATGTTAAACCGCCTCGACCAGGATATCTGGTCGTTTACCGACAACCTGACGCTGTACCAGGGAGACCATACATTTACATTCGGTACGCATAATGAGTTTTCCCATTTTGCCAACCTGTTTATCCAGGACGCTTACGGCACCTATTATTATAATAATATGGACGACTTCCTGGCGGGTAAAATCAACCAGTACCGTTTTTCACAAGCCAACGTCTCCGTAACGGGCAATCCCCGCTGGGAAGCCGCTTTCAGCGCAGGACAGTTAGGCTTTTATGCACAAGACAAATGGAATGCGACAGACAGGTTAGTCCTTACGCTGGGCCTCCGTATGGATATTCCCCTGTTTTTTGACGCTCCGGCAGAGAATACCGGATTCAACGGATATGCCGCTTCCAAAGGCTGGGATTACGAAACAAACCGGAAGTTGAGCAGTTCGCCGATGTTCTCCCCGCGCGCAGGCTTCCGCTATACGGTGGATAACGACGGGAAGTTTATCCTCAGGGGAGGCGCCGGCATATTCACCGGCCGCATCCCGTTTGTATGGTTGAGCAATAACTTCTCTAATACAGGTATTCAGTTGTCTATCTACAATACGAACGCAGCGGGAGATCTGTCTCTCATTTTAGACCCGGGCAAGCAGGCGGCCAACCTAAGCCAACTGACAGCAGGCGGCAGCCAGCTTATCAACGTCTTCTCCAAGAACTTCAAATTCCCCCAAACCATGCGCGCCAACGTAGGACTTGACGTTGAATGGGCCGGTATTGACTGGACAGCCGAAGCGATCTATTCGAAAACGCTGAACGATATTCTTTATCAAAACCTGGCGTATGGACTGAACGGGAATACCCTGGGGCAGGCCTTCCCCGATTTGAATTTCGACCAGCGCCCGCTGTTTGAACGGGTAACAACCGGTACCGACTATTCCTTAATCTATGCTTTATCCAATACAAACAAAGGCTACTCTTACAACCTTTCCTTAAAAGGCGAAAAGAAGTTCGACATTGGCCTGGACCTCATGGCTTCCTACACCTATACCCGTTCAAAGTCTGTTAATAGCGGAACTTCCTCTGTTGCACAGTCAAATTGGGCTTACAATTATACGCGGGGCAATCCGAATGACCCGGAAGTTGGATTCTCGGCATTTAATTTCCCCCACCGTATCAATGCCTCCGTGTTCTACCATAAAAGTTATGCCAAAGCATGGACTACGGTAGCCGGCCTGATTTATACCGGTTCGTCGGGCGCCCCTTATTCGATATACTATGCCGGCAGGGATTTGAACGGCGACAGCGCCAACGGTAACGACCTGATTTTTATCCCTACCGACGCACAAATAGACCAGATGCAATTTGGCGCCACCAGCGATTATACCGTGGATGCACAGAAAACGGCCATGAAAGCCTGGATTGCCGGCGACCCTTACCTGAGCCTACATCGCGGAGAATACTTTGAACGCTATGCCGACAATGAGAAATTCGAGCATCATTTCGATTTCCATCTCGCGCAGAAGTACAGCTTCCATACAGGCGGCACGATACATTCCCTGGAACTTTCATTCGACATATTGAATGTGGGTAACCTGTTCAACAAGGAATGGGGGCGTTATGCATCCGCCGGCGGATCGGCAACCTATTACAGCCCCATTACCTACAGTGGAAACGGCGTTTTCCAGTTCCTGCACGACAAAGATTACAATATGCGTTCTTACGGCGACTATTATTCACGCTGGAGAGGGCAGGTTAGTTTGAAATATACCTTCTAAGAAAAACACTCTTCTCACACATGCACTTTTTTTTCAGGCATTACTGTCAAAGGGTAATGCCTGATTTTGTCATTTTGAGGCTTGCACAACATCACGATTACGTTAGAAATATTCACTATATTTGTTCCGGAAAACGTAGTATTTACTCCCATGAAAAAAATAGCCGTTCTTATTACTTTCTTTTTAACTATCATCCAATCGTTACCTGCACAGAAAGTAGGATTAGTACTGAGTGGCGGAGGAGCCAAAGGAGCAACACATATAGGCGTAATCAAAGCCCTGGAAGAAAATAATATCCCGATCGATTATATTACGGGCACATCCATCGGAGCCATTATCGGCAGTTTATATGCCATGGGGTATTCGCCGGACGAAATGCTGGAATTATTCCTGTCGGACGAATTTGGCTATTGGCAGTCGGGCAGGGTGGAGAGTGAGTATATTTATTATTTTAAAAAACCGGATGCTACCCCCGAAATCGCTCATTTCCCTATTGATATATCAGATCCGCTTCAAATTAAAACAAAATTTTTACCCCAAAGCTTAATCAATCCCATACAAATGAACCAGGCTTTTATGGGGCTTTTCGCACAGGCGACAGCTAAGGCCGGTTGGAATTTCGACAATTTATTTGTTCCCTTCCGTTGTGTAGGCGCGGATGTGTATAATAAAAAGCCTGTTCTGTTTAAAAACGGCGACCTGGGCGACGCAGTACGGGCTTCCATGACCTTCCCTTTCGTCTTTAAACCGATATGGAAAGATAGCGTACCGCTCTTCGACGGGGGAATCTACGACAACTTTCCGGTAAACCCCATGAGAGAAGCTTTTCATCCTGATTTTATATTCGGATGCGCCGTAGCAGGTACGCAAACCAAACCATCGGAAAATATTTACAACCAGATGGAAGCCCTGATTATGCAAAAAACAGAGTACGATATACCGGAAGACGAAGGAATAATGCTCAAATTCAGCTTCCCCGACGTATCGTTACTCGATTTCCCACGGGCAAAAGAATTAATGGACGCCGGCTATAAAAGAACCATGGAGCTAATGGATTCTATCAAAGGCAGGGTATCGCGCGAAGTAACGCCCCTGGAAATAACCGAACGGAGAAAAGCTTATAAGGAGAGCCTCTTCCCGCTGATTTTTCGTAATATACACGTTACCGGCGTGAATGAAGCACAAAAAGCGTATATCGAAGCCCAACTACATCGCGATATTTACGGAGAATTTACAATGGAAGAATTCAGGCGCGCTTATTTTAAGATGCTCACCTATTCCAAAATAAAAGAGATCGTTCCGCATGCCGTATACAACCGGAAAGAAAAGAAGTTCGACCTCTATCTTGATGTAACGATAAAGGATGAAATAGTAGTGGGCTTCGGAGGAAATATCTCATCACATCAGGCCAATCAACTTTTTCTGGGATTGGGATATCAGAATATTTCAAATTTTGCAACAGACTTAAATGCTAATTTCCAAATGGGAAATTCATTCGACGGAGTACTGCTAAACAGCCGCTCTTATCTGCAAACACGCTTACCTGCATATATTAATGTGCGAGGAGTGTTTTCCAATAAAAAATATTCCGAAAGCCAATCGCTGTTTTATGAAGATATTGTCCCTTCCATCATTAAGCAGAAAGAACTTTATGCGAGCCTGCATTTCGGATTTCCCTTCCTGAACAAAGCAAAATCGGAAATAAGCTTTTCATACGGCAAATTGCATGATTATTATTTCCAGACGTCCAACATTTCTTTTCCTAATGCCTCCTTCGACCATAGTTGGTATAATACATTCAGCGGTTCATTGAACATCGAACGTAATTCGTTAGACTTCAAACAATATCCCACAAGCGGAAGAAAACAATACCTGAGAGCGATGTATGTCCGTGCATCCGAGAACTATAAACCTGCTTTAAAAGCCTACCCTCAATTTGAAAAAAAAACACATAGCTGGTTGCAGGTTAAAGCGTATTGGCAACATTATCATGTGATGAGCCCGGCGTTTAACATGGGATTCTCCGGCGAAGTGATGATTTCAAGTAAAAACCTCATGAACAATTATACAGCCTCCATATTACAGGCGCCGGCTTTTACGCCTACTCCCCACAGCGAAATTGTTTTCAACGAAGCGTTCCGGGCCAATCAATATGCTGCAGCAGGCATATCGCCAATCGTAAAATTAAGTAAAATGGTTCATTTACGTACAGACTTATACTGCTTTGTCCCCTTTTACGAGATAAAAAAAGAAAACCGGGCTGAAGCAGATAAACAGATAAACATACCGTCTTATGGAAGGTCTATGCATTCCTTTAAATATATGGGCGAAACGGCATTCGTTATCCAATTGCCTTTTGCCTCTATCAGTGTGTATGCCAATGGTTATAGCTATCCAAAGAAAAACTTTAACTTCGGATTGAATATCGGTTACCTGCTATTTAATCCCAAAATGCTGGACTAAATAATTAAAAACCACCAAAAAAATTTGCATCTATCAAAGAAAGTACTACCTTTGCCCACTCAAACATAAACATCAGGCCGCGTAGCTCAATTGAATAGAGTAGCTGACTACGGATCAGCCGGTTACAGGTTTGAATCCTGTCGCGGTCACAATCGAAAGAAACACATAACTATTTGATTTTTAGTTATGCGTTTCTTTTTTTGTACAACTCTGTCAATCATACCGAATTTTTATCGAATCAAATCGTCCGACATCCAACCCTTTACTATGAATCCCGGGTTGAACAAGTCGCTCCCTTTGTGGTAAGCCGGGAAGAGGAATCGGTTCGCCGATAAAGACCGAATCGCCTTCTTCGTTTACATAGCCAAAACGGCAGATATGCCCGGTAGATACGCTGAGAAACAGAGATGCCGTATTGAGTTTGAAAGGAATTGTTTCTATTATCGTTTGATTTCCGTTCGATACTTTCCAAAATTCAATATTGGTATTTCGCAGCGATAATCCAACTGCATTATATTTTCCTCCAGAAAAACAAATTCCTGAAGATGAATGAGTTTTCTCAACGGTTGCGATCAAACAATAGCCGCTTTTTCTGGGATGTAAACCCAAAAATGAACCAATAGGCGAATCGTTTCCTTTCAGTTCCAGCTTATTATTTTTTATACTCAATTCCGGCTTTGGTTGTGATGCAGCCCACGTCCATTCACTGCTAAATTCACTTGAAGAAAAGTCGTCAACAAAATCCCGAATTTTCTCCTGGACAGTTTCGGGAAAAGGTGTTTCTGCCTGTAATGACGGAGTGATCCCGTAGCGAAAATAAGGCCAGCCTGTTTTTTCATCCCAAAGTATTTCATCTATCATACCCTGCCTGCCTGCATACAAATTTGTTATTACGTTGTAAGCATGATACATGAAAAAATAACGATCATTAGGAGTAGCGACTAATGTTCCGTGTCCCGGACACTTCCAATGTTCATCGCCAACTAGAATGGGATTTCCAGAATATCTTTCCCAGGGCCCTTTAATGTTTTTTGCTCTTGCAACTCCGGTCATGTAGTTGCAGTTAAGACCGCAACAACTGTTTCCAGCATAAAACATATAAATATAGTCACCATGCTTAACCAAACATTGTCCTTCTATTCCACCGGCTTCCCAATCACTCACATTGGCTTCGAGGAGTGTAAACGCTTCGCCTTTCACCGACAAGGCATCATCCGACAACTCCGCACCCAATATTTGAATAACGCGATCGCTGTCAAGCCCGTACGCTTTCCATGTAATATAAACTTTTTCGTCGAGTTCAATCGCAAATGCGTCAATGGCTTCATTTGTCCATTCGATCATCATACCATGATCGGTGAATCCTTTATGTAAATTGTCAGTAGTTGCTACGCCTATGAACGATTGCCGGTCGCTTTTCCTGCGGGCTGTGTAGTAAGCGTAATACGTATTGTTGTGATAAAATAGTTCGGGAGCCCAATAACTTCCCATTGTCCATTCAGGCATTTCTTTGAATAAGTGTCCTATAAATTTCCAGTTGATCAAGTCTTTGGACTCATAAGCACGATAAGGAGGCGCCGATTCGCCGGATGTACCCGCAGCATAATAGGTATTACCGACCCGGATAACCGTAGGATCAGGAAAATCATACGCAATCACCGGATTGCGGTATGTCGATTCCTGTGAAAAAAGATTCTGCTTCAGTAGCAGGAAAACAATAATAAAAAGGTGTTTATTCATCATATAATTTCATTGCTGTCCCATTAAAATCCGAAACAGTTCTTTGAAATATTTGAAATTTAGTTAGTTATATCGATTTTTCAGGCGCGACGATTTCAATTTATAGTTTTGCAGACCCAATAGAAGCTGCAATGAATAAAGAGAAATACGTATTTG
>JAISXD010000090.1 GCA_031270665.1 Tannerellaceae bacterium
CCGCTTGAGGAAGAATCTTTTTGTTGAAAGAGTTTTTGCCCTATGTGCTGCACTGCACAATTTCAGGATTACAGACAAGCCTTTCTGCTACGAAAATAAACTGACTTAATCTCTATTGACGAAGCCATCGACGAAAACTTGACACAGAATACCGGATATTAATCCTATTATATTAATGTGTAGGAAAAATGTATCGAACACGGATACGTTTTTCTTATCTTTGCTTGCATTTATTCACCCATTAAACAGAATAATCATGAATCTATCACGCAGATCATTCCTTGCCTCCGGTATAGCCGGCGCAGCAGGCATGGGACTTTCCGGTTTGGCACGGGCAGCGTCCCTCGAATCTCCATCTCTCGCTCCAATGAAGAAGACCACAGGCGTGAAGGGACGTCCTAAATTGTGTGTCTCTACATACAGCCTGCAAAGTTTCCGCCGCGACCCGGACGGAATTGAGAAAAGTATTCTCATGGCAGCCGATTTCGGCATTGATGCTGTTGATATCCTCCACCGAAGCATGCCAAGCGAAGACAATGCTTATTGCCAGAAACTCAAACAGACGGCTTATCGCAACGGCGTAGCGTTGGCCTGCCTCTCAATCCATCAAGACTTTGTCGACCCACATCCCGAATACCGCCAGCGCATGGTTGAGCACACCATTCGCTGTCTCGAACTGGCCTATAATATGGGTATTCCGGCCATCCGCCTCAACTCGGGTACGTGGGGCACAACCGGTTCATTCAACGACCTGATGAAAGCGCGTGGCGTTGAACCACTCATCGAAGGCTATACGCTCGACGATGGTTTCGGATGGGTGCAAGACTGTATTTATAAATGTATCCCTACCGCCGAAAAGTGTGGTGTAGTAATGGCGCTTGAGAATCATTGGGGTATTGCCGGCACGCCCGACGGAATGATCCGTATCAAAAACAGCGTTAGCTCCGAATGGCTGAAGTTTCTACTCGACACAGGCAACTTCCTTGAAGAGCCATACGATAAGATTGAAAAGATCATCGGAGACTGTGCCTTCGTTTCCTGCAAAACCTATCAGGGTGGCGGCACATGGTACTCGCTCGATCTGGATTACGACCGTATCATCAAAATCTTCTATGATGCAGACTATCGCGGTTATATTACCCTCGAATTTGAAGGGAAAGCCGATCCCATCCAATCATCTATCGAGAGCTTGAACCTGTTAAAGAAATATATTGATAAATATTACACGGATTATCCCGTGAAGTAATGCGGCCAGTATCCGGTTGTAAGCGCGGGAGGACTTATATGCCCTCTCACGCTTATCTGCTTTTATTTTTGTGTATCACGTGCGGCTTTGTACGTGGTGTTGTCCCATTCCGGGAAATATCCGTCGTCCCGGGTTCGTGGTAGAGAATCCCTGGTTGTTCACGAGCATAACGGCTATTTTGCCTTTCATCGTGACGACGTCACCTTTTACATTTGTTTTGATCGAGAACAACGGTACTTCCTGAAAGTAATTACTATTGACAGGTTACAGCCCCAACGTCTTGAATTTGTTGGCGATATAGTCTACCGTCAGGTCTTTGTGCCGGGTGAGCGGCTTTCGTCCGCCGAATTATCTCTGGCATACAATTAACTTTTGTAATCTTTCTAATTTTTTAATACCAATGTGTATTATTTATGTAATTTATAGTTTGCCAGATAGGTAATAGCTCCTACTGCAATGTTACTCAACCCGATTAAACATTTGATTGGATTATTGAAAAATGCAAAACCAACCCTCCAGAGAGAAATAATAATAAAGGACAATTGAAATAATGGGAAAAACAGACTGACAACGGTTACCTTTTTTTATTAGTCAGATCACATCCGTGAAAAGAAAATAAACAAACATGAAGTCATTCATCACAAATTCTGTGATAAATGGCATTTTTCCAGTCTGTTCACCACATACGCCGGCTATCTGTCCCATTTATTTTACAGCCTGCTTTACTCCGTTTACATTTGCAGCAAATCAAATTCGATTGTCGTATGAAACGTTTTGGATGTATTCTTTTATTCATTGTATTTACGGGATATGTATCAGCACAAAACACGATCCGGGGGATTGTTGTAGACGAGTCATCCCAACCGTTACCCTATGCCAACGTATTTATAAAAGAGACATTGGAAGGTACGAGTAGCAATGAAGGGGGAAATTTCAGTTTTACTTCCTCTGCATCCGGCGCCGTTACGCTTTCGGTCATGATGCTTGGGTATGAAACGTATAATCAGGCCTTACAATTACCCGCCTCTTCTTCTCTTACGATACGGATGCGCCAGATAAATGTTTCGTTAGGGGACGTAGAGATAGTGGCAAGCAGCTATCAGTTAAGCGGTAGTAGCCAATGGGAGAAGATGAATGCCGTTGATTTGGTAACTACCGGAGGATCGGTGGGCGATTTATACAAATCCATCGCTACGTTGCCGGGTTCGCAGGTAAACGCAGAAAGCGGCAAACTCTTTATCAGGGGAGGCGAGAGCCGTGAAACGCAAACCTATATAGACGGTATGCATGTGTTGAATCCGTACACGACAACCAGCGAGAATGAGCCGGTACGCGGACGCTACTCTCCGTTTATGTTTGAAGGAATGGCCTTTTCCTTGGGAGGTTACGACCCGGAATATTCGCAAGGTTTATCCGGCGTACTTCTCCTGAATACAAAAGACGAAAGCCCGGTGAGCAAATACGGCGTTAATGTATCGTCGGTAGGAGGAGGAGGAGGAGGGACAAAGGCTCTTGCCGCAGGCTCCGCTTCCATCAACCTGGATTACCAGAATCTGGG
>JAISXD010000039.1 GCA_031270665.1 Tannerellaceae bacterium
CGCGCTACTTTTTTGAATTTTAATGCCATACCTGTAAAATTTTGAAGTTACTAATCGTTGACGCTGCAAATATACAACCGCCAAAAAACCGTTTGTCGCTTAATGACGGTAAATGACGGCGAATGACGGTAAAGACGGTTAATCCCCGGAACTGTAAACTTATTTTAGTTATTAACCTCAAAACTGTAAACCTGTTCCGGGAAAAGTCAGGCATCATAATGGTTTTACCAAGTCTTCATAATGCTTTACGAAAAGCATTATGAAGACTTGGTAAAACCATTATAATGCCTGACTCAAAGCTATGTGACGGTTTTTTTTGTACTGTGGAAGGATTCACGCATTCTGTCGGATTCTGCCTGTCATTCGGCGTCTTCATTGGCTGAAGGCAAGGTTGTTGAGGTTTTGCTCCATACTCTTTTTCATGTTTTAAATTTTTAATCGCTAAATTTTCTTTTTTTATTTTTTCTTTTTTTATTTCTTTTCCTTTTCCTTTTGTGTAGTTATTACCGTCAATAACCGGGGTTTCCTCCGTAATAACCCCTGCTTTTGCGGAAATAACCCCCGTTTTAAGACAGGCCCCGTTTTACTGGTCTTGCCATTTTAATTTTGTTTTTAAAGATGTTTATTCTTTTTCCTTGCACAGCACGAAATTATGCAGAGGGGGGGGAGTATAAGAAACTTTTATTTCACTTGAGTAATTACGAATATTTTGATGGAAAATCCGGCAAAATTGGAAAGCGCAGAGTTTTTCAGCGTACCCTACACAGAAGCCAAGTTTAAGTAAATAAAAGTTTAGAAAATAACTGATAATTTAGCTTTATGCGCACTGTATTTTCTCCATCATTATAACGCATTAAATCGCTTTTAATCATATCTGGAATTGTCCGGAAAAACAGTTTTAACAGTAAATTAGAAAATAATGGAACGAGGATATATAAAAATCAACACAGAGAAAGGAAAAACGCCTACCATTGAAATGCAGTCAGTCAATAACGGTTTATGGCTCTCAAAATGAGAAATTGCAAGGTTTTTAAACTGTTTTCCACAGAAAATTGAGACAAATTTACGCAGTATTTTCAAGGATAATTTGCTTTGGGAAAACGATTACACTTACAAGCACAGATACACGGCAAAAGGCGTTAAAAAAAACAGTACCTTTATTACAATTTGAAAACATTGATTCTCATTTAATGTTGCAAATTGCGGTTAGCAAGGAAAAGAAACCTGTTACTCGTGGCAATTACCGTATTAGTTTTATCATTCAACAAAACACGATTACAAAGGCGAATGTGTCGGCATTACAGTTGTTGGATTGCCTGCGTTTTTTCAAGGGTGGCACTTCGCTTTCAAAAGAGAAGTTACTTAAACATCACAAACAGATAATATATTAACAAAAAGGAGATTGCCTCTTGCAGGAACAATCTCCTTTTACATTTTCAAACAAATAAAAATAATCGACAATGAAACGATTCATTTCAACGATTATCCTGATTTAATACGAATATTTGCAGTTACGAATCTGCTAATCAAACGCCGCTGAATGCGCTGAAACCTCCGTCTATCGGCAGTAATGCGCCCGTAATAAAGCTTGCGGCATCACTGCACAGAAATTGTACCGCTCCGTTGAGTTCCGTGATGTCGCCGAAACGGTTCATCGGCGTTTTTGCCAGTACCTTGAAGCTGCGTTCGGTGAGCGAACCGTCCGGATTGATAAGCACCGCGCGATTCTGGTCGCCGATAAAGAAACCGGGGGCGATGGCGTTCACCCGGATACCGTCGCCATATTTCAGAGCCAGTTCGCTTGCCAGCCATTGGGTGAAGTTGGCAACGGCTGTCTTGGCGGCGGAATAACCCGGGACACGGGTGATAGCGCTGTAAGCGGCCATAGACGATACATTGACGATACACCCCTTTCCCTGTCCAGCCATCACTTTGCCGAATATGAGGGAAGGATACACCGTTCCGTTCATATTCAGGTTCGTTACTTTCTCCCAGCAGGAGACATCCATATCAAAGAAAGCCTGTTCGGGGGCAAGGGTGGCGCCCGGTATATTACCGCCGGCAATATTGAGCAGGATGTCGATACGTTTCCAGCGGGCTACAATCTCTCCGGCAAGTTGTTCCAGGCTCGCAATATCGAGCACATTTCCTACAATACCGATCACATCTTCCCCATAGGCTTTGAGTTCTTCCACCCGTTTGTCTAATTGTTCCCGGCGGATATCAACGGCAACCACTTTGGCTCCCTGTTGCATGAAACATTTGGCGATACTGCCGCCCAGCACGCCTCCGGCGCCGGTAATGACTGCTACTTTGCCTGCGATACTGAATTGTTCATTCATGATAATTCCCTTTTTAATAAGTTCAGTAATCTATCTTTCGTTCAAAATAATTGCTGTTTAAGCTCATCGTTAACGACGGCCATCATACCCTCTACCTGTGCCAGCGCCAGCATACGCCCGTGAAACGAGTAGCCGGGGTTATACCCTTTATCTTCATCTCCCAGCATCATACGCCCGTGGTCTACGCGCATGGGCAGCCCGGGGTTTTTCCTCTCGAACGTCCGGATAAGGTCGATAAGATGCCCACGCCCTTCCAGATGGGAGCTTTCGACAAAATTTCCGCCCGGCATGGCTTTCGTACTGCGCAGGTGGACGAAATGGGTGCGCCCGGCAAACTTCTTTGCCAACTCGCGGGTATCGTTATGTTCTCCGGCGCTCAGAGAACCGGCACAGAAAGTAAGGCCGTTGTGCGGGTTGTCTACTACGTTCAGCAGCCAGGCGATGTCTTCTTCGCTGGTGACAATACGGGGCAGCCCCAATACCTGGAAAGGAGGGTCGTCCGGATGTACGCACATGTTTACGCCGTACGCTTCACATACCGGCATGATGGCGGTAAGGAAACGACGCATGTTTTCCCGTAACGCATCCCGGTCCATACCGTCGTACAATGCCAGCAGCCGCTTGAACAACAAGACGGGATCCTTATCCCCTTCTTTTATATTGCCATTGACGAATCCTTGTGTTTTTACAATAATCGTATCAATCAGTTCCTCCTTTTCGGATCCGGTAATCGTCGTATCAAGTTCCGCTACTTTGGCAAGTATATCAGCGGAATAGTCTTTTTCGGCTCCCGCGCGTTCGAGGATGTGCAAATCGAAATAGGCAAAGCGGGCATAGTCGAAATAAAGAGATGACGTTCCATCCGCCCGGGGATGCTGCAAATCTGTGCGTATCCAGTCGATGACCGGCATAAAGTTGTAACAGACGGTTTTTATCCCGCACTTGCCTAAGTTTGCCAGACTGGTTTTGTAATTCTCGATCAACCGGGTGCATTCCGTTCCGCCGTATTTGATGGCTTCGCTTACCGGCAGGCTTTCTACTACCGACCACCGGAGTCCGTACGATTCAATAAAAAGCTTCAGGTCGCTGATGGCTTCTTCCGTCCAAACCGCTCCGTTGGGAACATCGTGCAGGGCCGTAACGATACCCTCCACGCCGATTTGACGCAACATACCGAGGGTTATTTTATCTTTCCTTCCAAACCATCTCCACGTTTTTTCCATTATAAATACTGTTTAGTTATCTGTTTTTATTTAATAATTCTTCCGAAGGGCATTCGTAATTGCTGATTGGCAAACGTACCTTTTTCAAGGCTTCCAGGCTGTGAATGGGGCGCTCTATATCATAAGGAACCGGTCTTCCGGCAAATTCCTGAAAGTAGAGCAAACAAGCGTCTTTCCACCAAACGGCGTCGCGCGCCTGGATGCAGAGCCGGACCTGCACGTCTTTAAACAGTTGGGGGTCTACCTGTTTTTCCATGCTGTCCCAAAGCTGTTGGAACGCCCTTACCTGCCGTACGCCGCGGTCGTAGGTATAGCATAACTCATCCCATAAGGTGCGCCCGCTTTTCATCGTGTGGCTCCATGGCACGTGATGGAACCAGAGTAAATATGCGTCGGGGCACGACTGGATATCGCCATATTGCCGGGCCAGACCGGCGGGATATTGGGCTACGGCATTACTTCCGGTATGACTCCGGTCGAATCCGATTCCTGTTTGCCCGGCTTTATGATAGTAAGAAGGCAGCCAGTCGGCGCGAGCTCCGGGAATCTCGCACCAAGGCTCGGGGCCGTAATGATGCCCCCAGGCAAAGATGTGATGCAGGCCTAAGGGCATCATGTAGTTTACGGCCGCCTCACGGCTTTCCATCATCATTCCGCGGATGGGCAGCACAAATGTTGTATCTCTTGTAAAGGTCTGCTTCAGCCATTCACCGGCTATTTCTTCAGAACTCAGGAAGGGATTCCAGGCCAGTCGTCCGAATGCGTACCAGTTTGCCCGGGCGAAGGGATGACCACACCAATTCGCATCCGTCCCGGTATTGGCAACTCCGGCCATCGCTTTTAAAGAAACAGGAGGTACGAAGCTGAAAAACTCTTTCCACATGGGAGCCAGATAAACGAGGTGGTTGGAAAAGCCCAGATACTCCTGCGTGATTTGAAATTCAACCATCTGCCCGGTATGCGGCATAGCTCCGAACAACGGGCTGTAAGGTTCGCGGGGCTGGAAGTCTACCGGCCCGTTTTTTATTTGGATGATTACATTGTGACGAAACTGTCCGTCGAGGGGTTGGAACTCCTGGTACGCCTGTTTGGCGCGGTCGGTATCCGTCGGGTTGTAGACGAAGGCGCGCCACATGACGATGCCTTTATACGGTTCCAGCGCATCGGCCAGCATATTGGCTCCATCGGCATGGGTACGACCGAAGTCGCAGGGGCCGGGTTGTCCTTCCGAATTGGCTTTTACCAGAAACCCCCCGAAGTCGGGAATAAGGCGGTATATCTCTTTCACTTTCTGCCGCCACCAGTTTACTACCTCTTTATCCAGCGGGTCGGCTGTGGATAGTCCGCCCAATTGTATGGGGGATGCAAAGTTTACGGAAAGGTACACACGTATGCCATAAGGGCGGAATATCCCGGCCAGCGCTTTTATCTTTTCCAGATGCTCTGTCGCCAACGTTGCGGAGGATGCATTTACGTTATTCAATACCGTACCGTTGATACCGACGGAAGCATTGATGCGGGCATATTCGCTATACCGTTCCGAAAGGACGGAAGGCAACTCCTCCCAATTCCAGAGGGAACGCCCGGCATAGCCCCGCTCTACGGTTCCGTCGGGATTGTCCCAATGATTGAGTATGCGGAGGTCGTACAGCGGGTTCTCTTTTACCTGCAACGAATCGGTGTCAGCGCCGGTAGATTGCAGACGCAACAGATGGTACACGCCATAAAGCAGGCCTATTTCGCCCGGAGAACTGATCGCCACCCGTCCCTGCCCCGAATGTATCGTGAAGCCGTCTTCCTTCAACTGCCTGTCTTTCTTCAGGGCGAGGGTAACCGGAGGCCCGTTCCACCCTTCCTGCAATTCTTTATATGCAAGCGTTAAAACGGGCGTATGTCCGGATATAGCGCCTTCTGTAGCGGCAAGCTTATTCCACCATACAAAAACAATCATAATGCAAATAAACAACGGTCGTTTCATTCCCCCCCTCCGTTAATTGTAATGATATGGCCTTCCGGGTCATATTCAAGTTCACATACTTTAAGGCTACGCAACCACGTTTTCCCGCCCGAAGGTACGCAATCATGATGGAATAAATACCATTTATCTTTATATTCTACAATGGCATGGTGGGTAGTCCATCCCGATACCGGAGTCAGGATAACGCCCTGATAAGTAAACGGGCCGTAAGGATTATCGCCGGTGGCATAGCATAAGCGGTGCGTGTCGCCGGTGGAGTACGAAAAATAGTACTTTCCGTTATACTTATGCATCCAGCTTGCCTCGAAGAAACGACGCTGGTTATCGCCCGCCTGTATCGGCAGGCCATTTTCATCCTGAATGACTACCGGCCTCGGTTCTTCGGCAAATTCGAGCATGCCGGGGGCGAGCTTTACCACCCTTGAAGGCAGGGCCGGCTCGTTATCCTCCGGGAAGGCGGCACATTCCAGCGCCTTATTGTCGCGGTAGCGTTGTAACTGTCCGCCCCAAAGGCCGCCGAAGTACATATAGTAATTGCCGTCTCCGTCGTCAAACACAGCGGGGTCGATACTGTAACTGCCTTTTATCGGATCGGGTTGGGGGACGAACGGGCCTTCGGGACGATCGCTCACGGCTACTCCGATATGGAAGACGTCGCTCTTGTCTTTCATGGAGAAGTAGAGATAGTACGTACCGTCTTTCCGGGCTACGTCGTTATCCCATAATTGCCGTCCTGCCCAGAGGACGTCTTCTACGGCCAATACCACGCCGTGGTCTTTTATTTCTCCCTGCATCACGTCGCCGGTTGAAAACACATGGTAGTCCTTCATGTTGAAGTGGTCGCCGTTATCGTTTTCGGAAACGCCGCTTTCCCAGTCGTGGGAAGGATAGATGTATAGTTTATCGTTAAACACGTGTACGGCGGGGTCTGCCATATAATCTCCCGGAACTAAGTATCTCATTTCTTTCAGAAACGGCTTGAGTTGATAGTTGCGGTCGAAGAGGAGCGGATAGTCACGGCGGCCTCTCACCGGCCAGTTGTTTTTCCACGAATCGCCGTCGGATACGCCCCAAGCAGTTACGCGGGTGATTACATCGGCATGCCTGATAAACAGATTGAGGAAGGCTCTCATCCGGTTGTTCCATACGCTTGATACGCTGTCAGGCAGGCCTTCCGTATAGGGGTTCAGCATTTGCCGGTAAGCCACCGTGTCGGATACGTTGGCTCCCTGTTCTACCATGGGCAAGGCGCTCATATCCCATTCGGTGATCATTACTTTTACGCCTGTAGCAGCGAAGGCAAGGAGGCTTTCTTCAAACTCCCCGACGCCGGGGTAATCCATCCCCAGGTGTCCCTGCATACCTACGGCATCTATCCGGATGCCTCTTTCCCTAAGGGTGTTTATCAGTTTCACCACCGATTCCCGCCTGCCTTGAAAACTCATATCGTAATCGTTGTAATAGAGTTCCGCTTCGGGGTCGGCTTCGTGAGCGTATTGGAAGGCGAGGGGGATAAACTCTTCGCCCAGTATCTGGTAGAAGGCTGTTTGCCGCCATTCGCCGTTTTCTATAATGGCTTCGTTCACTACATCCCACCCTTTTACGCGGCCTTTGTAGCGACTTACGATGGTATGGATATGCTCTTTCATCCGTTCCTTCAGGATGCCGGGGGATACGTTGTTTCCCTGTTCGTCCACACAAAACCAGGGGGCGAGCTGGGAATGCCATATCAGGCAATGACCGGTGATGAAGAGGTTGTTCTCTTCGCCGAACCGTACAAATTCGTCGGCAAGGGTAAAGTCGTAACGGTTTTCCTCCGGATGGATGATGGCGCTTTTCATGCAATTCTCGGGTACAATCGCATTGAAGTGTTGCTTTATGATCGCTACCGCCTGTGTATCGCGCCCCGAAGCCTGTTCGCTGTTGATGGCAACGCCTACGAGGAACTTATCGCCCAATGCCTGCTTTAAAGAAAACGCAGCAGCAGGAGGATGTTGATGGCAACCGCCCAGACAGGCGCCTGTTAACAGGGAGATAAGCAGATAGCAGAGCGTCTTACCATTGTACGCTCCGGTACTTCGATTTTTCATTTCATTATTGTTCATAAGCCATTCGTATATTATGTGTTTAAACTAATCTTCCCATATGCTTTCGGCCACACGGTAACCGAGTGTTTTCTTATCTAAGGGGTGGATGTCGTTCCATTCTCCCAGGTCGCTGTTGCGGATGAGTTTGGTGTGGCTGTTAGCTTCGGCTACCTGCCGCTGTATCTTCTGCATTTCTTCCCATCCCTTGCGGCCCGGATCGCCGGGTGCGAGGAAACCAGCTAATTCTATAATGTAGAAGGGGAGTTCTGGAGCGTTGAACTTCGTGCGCCAGTCGGCTATCAGGGCGGTCAACAGCCCGGCGTATTCGTTGCGGCGCGAAACATTCGATTCGCCCTGATACCAGATTACACCTTTTACCGTATGGTTCAGCAAGGGGGCTATCATGCCGTTGTACAGCCCGGCGGCTTTATTGTTGAAGCCGGTTTGCGAGGGGCTTTGCGGCATGATGGTTCCTACGCGGTGTTTCCATTCGCCTTCCAGGCTGATCTCTTCGTTGTTGCAGAGCAGTTTATAGGGCTTTTCTTCTACGAATTGCGGATAGCCGGCTTTACTGATAAGGCGTATGGTTATCGTATTATTCCCCGCTTTCAGCAGGCTTGCCGGGACGGTATAGATGCGTGGAGGGTATTGGTACGAAGTGGTTCCTACAAAGGTTCCGTTTACGTAAACAGAGTCGGCGTCTACGATACAGCCCAAGCGCAGGATGGCTTCCTGTCCCTCCCAAGCCGATGGTATTTCTACCTGCTTGCGAAACCAGTGGGAGCCGTTGATTGGGTTTAGCCCGTTGCTTGCCCAGGCTTTGGAGAATAGTCCGGTTTGCTCCCATCCGCTATCATCGTAGTTGACGGCATACCAGGGTGTTTGTTCGTGCAGTCCGGCATCGGCACGATAAAGGGAGGCGCCCCACCGGTATTGGCCCCGGCCTTCTGCCTGCCTGAGTTGGGCTACATAATTGTCGTCTTCATACCTTCGTTTGTCGTTCAAATATAGGGGGAAGTCTTTGAGACCTTCTTCGCTGATCCATGCTTCCACAGGCGTTCCGCCCCAACTGGCGTTGATTATCCCGATGGGAATGCCGTTCTTTTCGTACATCGCTTTGGCAAAGAAATAGCATAAGGCGGCGTATCCCATTACATTTTCCGGGTTCAGCGCTTTCCAGGTTTCCCGGGGTATATCGCTTTGCGGACCGTGGAAGTCGTAGGCATAAGGTACTTTCAGGTAGCGTATCTGCGGGTTGTTATAAACCTTCACCTCGTCGCGGAACAAGTCGGTCACCCGGTTTACCGGCAGTTCCATGTTCGACTGTCCGGAACAGAGCCAAACGTCGCCTACCCATATGTCTTTTACTTCGATTTCGTTTATTTGCAGGGTGTAGGGGCCGCCGGCTTTCATGGCGGGGAGGGCGATGCGCCAGCTTCCCTGTGCGTCGGCTACGGTTGTATAGGCCGGTTGCTGCGGCGCGAATTTCACTTGTATGCTTTCGCCTGCCTTTGCCGCGCCCCATAGGGTAACGGGCTGTTCGCGTTGCAATACCATTCCGTCGGAAATCAGGGCGGGCAACGTCAGCTTTGCTTCTGCCTGCAACAGGCGTTTATTTTCGGGTGCGCCCAGGTAAGAAGGCTTCAACCCTCCCCTGTCTATCATTATTTTCTGTATTACCACGCCCGGGTCGAGGGCGCGGAAGCGCAAGGTATGCTTTCCTGCTTTTTCAATCCGGTGGTTCGTTGAACAGTCTATGACGTGTTCGGCTTGCCATTGACCCAGTTCGCCCCTGTAATGGCCGTTGAAGTTGACGATTTGTTCCTCTTCCCCGTCGAAACCGATGGCGTATCGCAGTCCCCGGCCGTTGTAATTGAGTGTAGCCGACAAGCGTACAATGACCTTCGCCTCTCCTGCGGCGGTGAAGCGAATGTCGTATTCCAACGCCATTGTATCACCGGGTGCCTCTGTACAGGGCAGAGTCGTTACTCCCGACAATGTGCGCCCCAAGCCGGGAATGACTGTCCATTGCGCTTTCCCACCCGGTGTACTGCGGGTAAAATGTTCGGCTTCTATGGAAACATATCCTTCCTGTTCTGTAAATACGGGGGCGGCGGCGGGCTGTTCGGGGACGAATTGCACTTGCGGCATCACCTGTTTCTCCGGTTGTTGCCAACTGGTGTAGCCGATATGCGTCTGATCCATCATATGGTTCCATTTTCCTCCGCTCATTACTTTATTATAATGATACGTGAGGAGGGAGTCGCGTTCAAAACACTCCTTCACTTTCTGCGCCCATGCATTGGCTTTGCTGTTCCCCTGTGCGGCAAGCTCGTGGTTTGCGGCAACGGCATAATACATCTCGTAGAGGTTGGCGCATGCCTGTACCGGGAAGAGTACCAGTTGGTCGAACGCATCCCGGTGGCTTTCCGGTATCAGGTGATAGAGCGTAAGGGCGTCGAGACTTAGCTCCCGGTATTCGTTTTTTACCTGCTCCCATTCGTTGTAGTTGGAAAGGCTGTATGTCTTTTCGTCCAACAGTTCGGGGATGATCCGTCGGTTGTATTGAGTGTATAGGTTGATGAGGCGGGCTGCTTCGCGGGCATGCGCTTCTCCGAATTGTTGGGCGCAAAACCGTTCGGTGTGTTGCAGCAGGTTACCGGCATTGAATTGTCGGGGATTCCATGCCATGTCAAACCAGAAGCTCACGGGGTATTCCATCGGTTTCAAGTCGCCTGCGTTTACAATCCATATCTCGCGTACGCCATGTTCGTACGTCAGGTTCATCTGTTCCCAAGTACGTTGTACCTGGGTGATGTTTAGCCATTTTGAATTGCGCGGGGCGCCTACATAGTCAAAGTGGTAGTACATGCCGTATCCACCTTTGCGGGGCTTGTCGGTCAGGGCAGGCAGTTTGCGTACGTTTCCCCAGTTATCGTCGCATAGTAACAACGTGATGTCGTCGGGTACGCGCATGCCTTTGTCGTAATAATCCTGCACTTCTTTGTAGAGCGCCCATACCTGGGGCGTTTTCTCTGCTTTCCGGGCGGTTACTTTTTCGATGATCTTCCGTTGGTCGCTTACGATACCTTTCAGGAGGGCAATATTGGCTTGTTCGCTCATGGGTTCGTCTCCGTCTCCACGCATGCCGACGGTAATGAGCGATTCCCAATTTTTACTCCGTTCTATGCCTCCGGCCCAGAAGTCGCGGAGCGTTTTACCGTTGCGGCTGTAATCCCAGGCGCCGGCGCCTCTTCGTTTCCAGTCTTGTTGTGCCTGCCCCATCGGTTCGTGATGGGTAGTTCCCATCACGACGCCCATTTCGTCGGCCAACGGCCCGTTCAGCGGATCGTCGTCATAAAAGGCGTTATTCCACATGGCGGGCCACATAAAGTTTCCTTTCAGGCGAAGTACGAGTTCAAATACTTTCTCATAGAACTGACTGTTAAGCCCACCGAACGTTTCACAGGCCCATCCTGCGAGGGCGGGCGCTTCGTCGTTCAGGAAGATACCGCGATATTTCACGGCAGGTTCTCCATCCGTATAAACGCCGGGTTTTATGGCAATGGAGGAATGCTTTTGCACAGGGACGTCCGCCCAGTAATACCATGGCGACACGCCCATTTGCGCGGCTAATCCATACACGCCATAGATAGTTCCCCGCTTGTCGCTTCCGGCTATTACGACCGCTTCTTCAACGCCAGCGATGGGATTCCTGACGGTTTGGATCAGATACTTTTCCCGTTTATTCTTTAGTTCCTGTTCCTCAATCAATCCTTTCCCTACTAATTCCTTAATCCATTCACTTTGTTCCAAAGAGCCGATGATGAGGTAGCGTGGCGCCTGGCGGCAGGTATGAATAACCGGCTTCACACCTGTTACATTCTCTGCATCCGTACACAGGTTGTTTATGGCGCGTAGTACGCCCGGATATTCGTTCTTATCTGTCAAGACAGGGAGGCTTTCGCCATTACTTATCCACACGAAACCGCTGCCATCTGTCGAGACGAAAGACTGTACGGCAGGCAGCGGGGCTGCGAGCAACAGGCCTAACAGACAATAAAGAATCAGTTTATGACTTTGCATAGGGATATGATTTTTTATTAGTTGTATTCGTATAGTTTTACATGTAAAATACTGAATTGCCCGGACGAGATGCGTACGTGGCGTCCCTGATGGTCCTGGTCTCCATTCAGCCGACGGATATACCGGAAAGAGCCGTCGCCGTTAATGCTCACTTCATCTACCGAACCAATGCCGACTCTCAGGCCGCTCCATTTTTCCGCTTTCTTTTGATCCTTATTTTCTCCGTTTAAAGAAAAGCCATCCTCACCCAACGTCTGGGCGCTTATGGCTTTCTTTTCGTTTCGATGCTCGAACTCTGCCACAATACCGCTTCCGGCTATCAGATATTCGTTTTTATTCAGTTTTAGCAGGATACCGCCGCCTTCGGGCCAGACGCTTCCGTTGGTAGCGCGCGGATCCCATGGCAAGGTGAAATAGTGGCGGCAGGTAATCATCAAGTTGTCTTGACAGAGGATACGTTCCCTATTCTCTTCGTCGAAGAGTAATCCGTTCATCACGCCTTTTCCCTGGTAGCGGGTAAGCAGGGGCATTAGTTCATTCAGTTTGGCGTAGCTTTGTATCAGCGGGCTTTGCGGATCATCCGGGGCGTCTTCTACAGAGAACGGGCAGAAGCCGATAGCGTCATGTTCGCCAAAGACATAAAAAGCCCTTACCCCGTCGTTATCCGCCAATCGTATTTCGGGAATAAAGAGGGGGTTGTTGTGTAATTTATATTGCGCTACCCAGTGGGTGAAACCATTGTCGTATAAATCCGGAGCGAGCAGGTCGATGTGCGGCGCTCCGCAATGCCATACGTCAATAAGATGGGCTAACGGGCCGGCAGACGGATATTGCCCCGGTTTACGCCCCCGGCTGTTCATGGCTGCATTTACGTAAAGGGGAATGTTATGAATAGAACGGGCTACTTGCGCCATCCGTTCCACATACTGTGCGTATGACCATGCCATGAATATTTCGTCTGTGTAAATATCGGCGCCGAATACTTCCTGCCAGTTTCCTTTGGTTGGGTATCCCTGCGTTTTCCACTTTTCCAGCATTTGCGGGTGTAGCGTTTGTTTGTTTTTTTGCAGGTAATCCGTCAGTGTTGCCGGAACGGGTGCGTTAAACCGTTTGTTCGCGTCCGCCGAATAGTCGCGGGCGTCTTCCAACATCCCGATTTCATTCTCTATCTGTACCATAATTACCGTACTTTCCTCTTTGTCGATAGCCGCAAGGCGTTTCATCAATTGGGCAAAAGCGCGGCTATCCGCCTGATATACATTTTCTGAAAACGAGCTTGCTATCTCAAGCGGTTTCCCTGTTTGCGTATGTACGCGGGGATATTTCTTATAGTCTTCCTTAAACCATAACGGGGCGTAACAGCTCATGGAGTTTTTCCAGGCGCCGAACCATAGAAAGATTACTTTCAATTGGTTTTCGCGGGCCTGATAAATCACTTTATCTATCAACGTAAAGTCGTACGTTCCCTCTACCGGTTCAAGTAAGTCCCAATAAGCAGGAATCAGTACCGTGTTCAGGCCCATACGTTGCAGTTTGGGAAAGATACGTTGAATGTCTTCTATAGACGAAGCGGAAGAATTACCCAATTCGCCTCCCAGTATAAGGAAGGGTTTGTTATCTACTATCAATTGGGTAGCCGTTTCTTGCTTTTGTAACCGGACTATGCCTTGTTGGGCTTGCAAAGGCAGCATGATAAATAATAACAGTAATCCCGATAATGCATATTTTCTCATAATATAGCAATTGTTTAATTTGTAATTATCCTGTTAAATGTAAAAGCCGCAGGCGAAAAAAAGAAAGTCCTGCGGCTTATACTAATATCTATCCGAAAGCTCCTATTTTATACTTTCAATCAATATCCGGGGTTCTGATAAGCGCTTTTCTCCGTGTCTGTCATTTCCAAAGCATTCAATTGGCCTGTCGGTATAGGACGCAGGTAATGGTGCGTTTCGATTTTGCGGGTATACGTACGCCGGGCGTGGTCGCCGGGTACACTCATCGTACCAATAGCCGCTCCGTCATTGGTTCCGCTACCTATTTCGTAGGTTTTGGCATATTCAATCAACTTCTGTGTACGTACCAGGTCGAGCCAACGCAAACCTTCGCCGAAATACTCGCGGCTACGTTCGGCAAGGATATAATCAATCGTGATTTCCGACGGCGTGGCTGTTGTCATAGCGACGCTGTTGTCCTGTACCTTCTCTTTGTTTCCGTTATTATCCCAATACCACTTTCCCGCACGGGCGCGGATAACATTTATCAACTCCCTTGCACTCTTGCCTGCTTTTAGCGTAGCGCCTTTTATGGCTGCTTCGGCTGCAACGAAATACAATTCCGAGAAGTAAGCAATATTGATAGGACGGGTAATGCCGCCATTGGGTTCTCCAAGCCCGTCGGCGCTGTTTGTGCGGTATGTCCCCAACTTCCAGAGATTAGGATAACGGCCGCGGCTGATGTGGCTTGGAGCAATCACATAATCGCTTCTGCCTGTCATGACGCCTGCTGCAACTTCGCTTGCTTTCGCAGAAGCGGAAGTATAGTCTATACTGTTTGCATCTGCCGGGTCTCTGTCAAGGAACGTCAGGATGGCGTCGCCCGGATGCACTTCCATATCGTTGGCATTGTACAGGGTTGTTTCGTTTTTGATACTGCCCTTTGTCCAGTTACCACGGAACACTGTAACGAAAGTACCGTCATAACGGGAGTCGTTGACTTTGTCGGCAAAGGTAGTCTCGAACACGCCGATGGGAGGAGCCATACAACTCCACGGACGGCCATACGCCTGTGCTGCTTCACGTTGCACGGATTCCACGGCCTTTGTCGTTCCGTCCGGCATTTTTTGGGAACTCCTGATCAGCGTATAGTTCCAATCCACAAACCATACAATCTGATTGCCCGGCGCTCCGCCGCTGAAATAAGAATGGCTTTGCCCGTCGTAGAACTCGCTGCTCTCGGTATGGTCGGCATAGAGTAACACTTCCTTGTTGCGGTCGTTGGAGCCGAGATGAACATCATAGTAATAATCCAATAATCCGAAATTTCCCGGATTTTCAATACCTGCCACCGCAATGTCATACGCCTGCTGGAAATACCATGCAGCATCATGTCCGTCAGGATCCGTACGCGGGCATTCGGGATAGGTCGGAATATTGCCCTTGTTTTCAAGCCACCATCCATACGTCAGGTATGCTTTGCTCAGCATCAGGCGCGCCAGTGTCTTGGTAACGCCACCTGTTACACGCCCTGTTTCGGGTAACAACTCCACCGACAACTTCAAGTCGGGAAAGATCGCTTTTGTGTAAACCTCCGGAACCGTATTACGCACGGAAATACGTACGGGAGTAATATTGAACGCCAATTCTCCCGATCCCAAATCCAAAGGTACTCCGCCAAAAGTCTGTACTAATTGGAAATAATCGAACGCACGAAAGAAACGGGCTTCGGCTATCAGTGCATCAGCGACTCCCGCCTCGGCGCCGTTTTCTACCACACCGCTTGCCGTATTGATATTAGAAAACACCGCGTTCCACAAAGCATCCGAACGTACCGTATTTGCGGCATAGTTGCCCACGCCTTCGGTCAGGTCGATGTCTTTAAAGTTATTATCAGCGCTCCATGCGAAAGTGTATTCGTCGGTCGGTTGTTCGCATGCAGCATAGTAATACTGCCCGTAAAACTGTCGCAGATGGGCATACATAGATGTCAATCCACCCATCACGCCTGTTTCGGTCTTGAAGAAAGTAGGATCATAAGTGCTGCGCGGCTGTTCGTCCAGAATATCGGAACATCCCGTAAGGAACAGCGAGAAAAGAGCTGTTCCCATGATTGATCTCATATATAAATTTTTCATCTTATATCTTTTTAAAAGGTTAGAATGTCAGATTCAGCCCTACCAGATAATTCGTAGAGTTGGGCGAGTTGGTTCCTATAATCAGCAAGCGCGATTTGAGGCTGGTAGTCACCGCCTGGTTCTCGTTACCGTAAGAGTTTGGTTCGGGGTCGCAACCACTCTCGTCGTAATAAGGCGAGAAGAATACGAACGGGTTCTGTACGGTGGCATAAAGCCGGAGATTGCTTATGGCATAGCGTTTCAACCATCCCCCTGGAACATTATAACCTACTGTAATGGTTCGTACTTTCATATAGGATGCATCAAAATACCCCAGCGTACTGCCATATTTCGGATTGTCGCTTTGTTCTATTCCACCCGGTTTGGGATATTTGGCGTTCGGATTGTCCGGCGTCCAATAATCTATTTTTACGTTGCCGCGCCGTCCGGTCATCATGTTCAGATAACCTGTGGAAGAATAGAGTGTACTGATGAGCGTACCGCCACTCTTGAATGAACCTACTACGCTTAAATCAAAATTCCTGTAAGCTACCCGCGTATTGAAACCACCCTGTAAATTCGGTTCCATGGAGATAATCTGCCTGTCGTCGGGCCCTATTGCGCGGGTAGGTAATCCGTTGGCGTCATACTCGCCGGTATATTTCACCTTTATCATACCGGCATTTCCGCCCGGCTCTGCAATATTCATCGCTGCTTTTTCACTTTCCTGCCACAATCCTATTTTCTCATAATCATAGATCACATCAATGGGATGGCCCACAAACCACCAGTTGTTTTCGTCGCGTTCGGCGCCCGAAGCAAGTGATAGCAGTTTATTGCGATTGGAATAAAGGTTGACGCCTGCATCCCACGTCCAGCCGTTCACATTATCTAAGATCACACCATTAAGCGAAAGTTCAAACCCTTTATTCTGCGTTTCTCCGATATTTGCCATATAGCTGCCTACACCGGCCGTTTGAGGCAAGCTTACGCTGAGCAATACGTCTTTGGTATTTTGGATATAGTACTCTAACGTACCGCTAATGCGGTTATTCAGTAATGCGAAGTCCAAGCCGAAATTGTACGTGCTGGAGTATTCCCAGCCCAGGCTGGTGTTGGGTAGTTCCGATACATAATAGCCGGTATCATACGTGTCCGGACCGAAGTTATACGGACGGCTGGACAGAAGGCCGAGCGTTTTATACGGAGCAACAGACTGGTTGGAAGTTTCACCATAACCCACACGTAATTTCAGTTGGTCTACTGTAGAAAGATAATCTTCCCAGAAAGCTTCCCTGGAAATGTTCCATCCAAGAGATACGGCAGGATAGGTATGCCATTTATGTCCCGGCGCCAAGCGTGAAGAAGCATCGGCGCGAAAAGCCACGCTCGCCATGTACTTGTCGTCGTACGAATACATCGCACGTCCCATCCATGACATCAGGCCGCTTTGTTCGTAAGCCTGATTACCCGGGTTGACCGTAATTTCACCGGCTGCATGCCCCAGGTTGTAATACTGGAAATAGCCGGCAGGGATATCTCTTGCCGCAACGGCCGATTTATTGTATGTGGTCTGCTCGGCAGAATACATACCCACGACATTGATTTTGTGTTTCCCGAACGTCCGGTCGTAAGTCAGCAGGTTTTCAATCGCCCAGTTAGTAGTGATCGAATTGCTGATGGAAGCGGAAGAAGTGGTGTTGGGATTTACTTCGTTTACCCCTTGTCCTCTGAAAGCGCCGCCATTACCATAGCGGAGGTTCAGGCCGAGATTGACACGATACTTCAAACCTTCCACACCGGGTATTTTCACTTCGCCATAGACCGTATTGTAAGTACCGAACGCTTTGTCTTCCTGAACCCAAAGGTCGTTTAATCCTTCCAGCACTTCGCGCGGATAAATATATTGCTCGTCCGTCGCCATCTTGACCGTTCTTTTCCATGTACCGTCTTCGTTCTTCGGATTAGCCAAAGGAGAAAGGCTGAGCGTTCCGTATAAGCCGATATTTCCGCCTTCGGTTATATTATATGTATTGTTGGTGACAAATCCTACCTTTATATTCTTGCCTACTTCCTGATCAAGAGAACCACGTAACGAGATACGGTTGTATTGCTGTGTGGGCACTACGCCCTGATCATGATAGTAACCTAATCCAAAGCTGTAGTTATTCGCCTTGCCCCCACCGGAAACGCCTACATCATGGCTGGTGGTATTACCGGTGCGGTAGAATAAATCCTGCCAATTGGTATTCATATCGTCGGATTCATCTATCCCGTTGCTGTATTTACCGGCAGCTTTACGAATAGCGGCCAATTCCTGCCCGCTCATCATCGGATATTCTTCGGCAATCTTAACGCCGTAATATCCGTTGTAAGTTACTTGCGCTTTCTGCTCTGTGTATCCTTTATTCGTCGTTACCATGATCACGCCGTTTGCACCACGCGAACCATAAATAGCAGTAGATGATGCATCTTTCAGAATATCGAGGCTTTTGATGTCATTCGGGTTGATGTCGGACAGCGAACCTGCAAAAGGAATACCATCCAGCACAACCAACGGGTCATTACTGGCATTGAGCGAACGTGTGCCACGAATACGTATCTGCATGGATGCACCCGGCTTGGAGGAAGTTTGCGACATATCCACGCCGGCAACACGTCCCTGTAAAGCGGATGATATATTCCCTGTCTGTACGGCCCGGAGGTCGTCGCCACGCATGGAGGCAATAGAACCGGTTACGTCCGACCTTCTCGCCGTACCATACCCAATCACTACTACATCTTCCAGCATCTTGGAGTCTTCTGCTAAAACAATGTTAAAAGAAGTTTTCCCGTCTATCGGAATTTCTTCCGTCTGATAACCGATAAAAGAGATTACAAGGATAGCGTCGCTCTTTATATTTAATGTAAACGCTCCGTCGAAATCGGTAATAATACCGTTCGTTGTCCCTTTCTCTACTACGTTAGCGCCTATGATTGGCTCTCCTGTAGCATCTTTCACAAGGCCTTTTATGTTAATCGTTTGCGAAAATACCAGCAAAGGCATCAGGCATAACAAAAATAACAGGCCCCGACGCTTAATATAATAATTTAAGTATATCATAATAAAAGTTGTTGAGATTAATAAAAACAGTGTCCTCATTGGTAAAATTGAAGTATGGACATGATAAATGCAACTTTGCTTTTTATCAAGGTTAACAAGGGTCTTCCATAGGCATATTATTTAATTAAGTTAAACATTAGTAATTGTATTTTTATACTAACCACAAAATTATGCCTAAAATAAATTCCCTGATAATTGTTTTTTTGCAGAAAATGTGTATATTTTTGCGAATATTATTTTAACCCTGAAAATTAACGGAAATGAGAACGATCATGAATGAAAAACTTCCTATTTCGGAAGCCAACCCTATCCGTCCGCGTTATTATGATTATGCTCATTTTACGTATCCGTGGCATTTTCATAGCCAGTATGAGATTATTTATGTGAAAGAAAGCACAGGCCTGTGTTTCGTTGGAGATTGTATTGAAAAATATTCCGGCGGCGACCTTATCCTCTTGGGAACGAACCTTCCTCATTACCTGCTAAGCGATGATATTTATAAAACCGGCAATCAGGAACTACGCGTGAAAGGTACGATCATCCAGTTTGAAAAAGATTTTATGAGCTATTCTATCGAACATTACCCGCAGTTTCTACAAATAAAGACATTCCTGGAAGAATCTAAAAGGGGGATTTTTTTCCGCCAACTGAACAGTATGCAAATAATTGGTCTATTGGATGATTTTCCTGCGTTTAAAGGTTTCGACCAAATAACCAATTTATTATTACTCCTGCAGAAAATGGCGATGTATGGCAACAGACAAGTATTAGCTTCTCCTTTGTATTATGAGGTCTTTCCTACTTTAGGAAACAAACGGATTGAAAAAATAATATCCTTCATCAACAGCAACTATACCCGTGATATCAGCCTGACGGAAATTTCCTCTATGGCAGCCATGAACCCAAGCGCCTTTTGCCGGTATTTCAAAGAGAACACCGGTAAGACCTATGTACAATATGTTATGGACATGCGGATAGGATATGCCTGTAAACTACTGGCATTAAACAAAATGAATGTTTCCCAAATATCCGGCGAGTGCGGATTTGATTCCATCAGTAACTTTAACCGCACCTTCAAACAAGCAACACAATTTACGCCAACCCAATATCAACAGAAGATTTTAAAGTGAAAATATACACTTTTATGAAACGAAAGGAAAAAAATCATTACGATGTCTTCGGTAAAGCATTATAATGGTTTGGTAAAAACATCATAATGCTTTACTAAAAACATTATAATCCTTTACTCAACACACTATAATGATTTTTTTATTATGCACAGTATACAGGGAATGTGTTGTTTGCTGATTACGCCTTGGATTTGATCGGAGAGATGCAGGGTCAGATACATGTCAACAGCCGGGCGCTCTCAGTACAAGCGCGGGAATGCCTGTTGCGCATTGCCATGCGGGCGAAGGCTTCTTACGGATGATTGCGCCCGGACAAACGAATTATTTATGGATGTTTTTGCTGTAATGATGATGAACCTGCATATTTTCAACGAGACCCGCCGTGGGGCGGTATATGGCGTCGGGACTTATATCCGGGAACTGACTGCGGTTCTGAAAGGCAGTGGTATATCCCCAAGCTGATTCCACAACAACGGACAACCGGATCATAGAAGTCAACCATAACCTGAACCGCCTCAGGAACAAGGCCCGCGAATACCTTATATCCCGCGAGGGACTGATGCACCGCAGCCGGCGTCCCATAGAACCGGAAGCCGGCTGCGGACAGTCAAAATCCAACAAGGGATATGACCACTTCCGGCATTTTAACGACGAGAATCAGACAGACAGGGTAATGATGGATTTTGCCATCTTTGCAGTCGCTTTCAACCTGGAAAAATTGTACGGAAAGAAACAGGATAGTGAGAAAAAACAGGTGAAAGTGAAAAACAAGCTGTCATTTACCGGTTTTATCCTGATTTGTCTTCGACAGAATTACAAATCGGAGAAAATTAAGATCTCACCACAAAAACACATACCGTGTGCGGCTTGAAAATAAAAAGAAAGCTGCCTCGTTTTGAAACAGCCTCGTTTTTCTGCAATTTTGTATAACCAACCAATCTCAGGAACAACAAGCATTTAGTACCAACTGCCGGCGGCAAATCGTATCTTTCATGCTTTAATCCGAAATCGTAACCTTGTTGCCAATCAACTTTACCTTTATCTTCGTCCTGCTGTTGAGAATCTATTTTGCAAGCAAAAATTTCTTGACCGACAATGGTAACACGCAACTCAAACGCTTTTTCTATATAGTTCTGAACATAACTGACTGTTTGCGAAAATGCAGTGTCGGGTTGCTCTGTAAGGCTGTTCGATTTGAC
>JAISXD010000066.1 GCA_031270665.1 Tannerellaceae bacterium
TATAAGTAACAAAGGCAATCATCGCCTTTGTTACTTATAAATTAAATTGAATGATTGTTTGTTGTTTAGCAATCGGAATTGTAATAGAATAGAAAGAAAGAATGAAACGATTACAAAAAATATCCCGTTTTTTTACAGTAGCATTGTTGTTGGCGTTTGTTCTTCAATCATGTATAAAGGATGATCTGTCCGATTGTATGAAAGAAAAGCGAGTGTATTTTTCATATAAATTTTCATATAAACCCGCTGGGAAAGCTGCGACAGACGTCATCAAAGAGGGCATAGACTTGGCGGATGTTAAACGGATGGATTTATATGTTTTTGATGAAAACGGACTGTTTGTACAGAAAGTTACAGATGAGTCGCCTGCTATGAGCTTGGATTATTATATGACTATCCCCGGTTTGAAATCAGGTAAATACAAGTTTGTCGCCTGGGGTAGTTTGCAAAATCAATATGCCGTTTCACCGGAAGAGCTTATCCCCGGTAAAACGTCGATGGGAGAACTTCAGGTATCTCTTAACCGTGTAAAGGCAGATAAAAGAGTGGATGAGTCGTTGGCGCCTCTGTTCTACGCTTCGCACGAGGAAGAGACGCTGGTGGTGAATGCTATGGCCGATCAGAATTTTCAATTGGATATAATTCAAGACACCTATACAATTAATGTAAAAGTTGTGGGGCTTACTGAAGAAATACGGAATAATAATACCTTTCGATTGGAAATTTCCGATGATAATGATAAATATACGTTTGGTAATGAGTTTGTGCCATCCGGCCTTTTTACCTATACATCGCTTTTTGCAAAAGAAGCAGATACGCTGTCGGCACGCCTGACGGTTATGCGTCTTGCCGAGAATCGTGAACCGATATTATATGTAACGGATACGAATCAACCGGAAGAATGTCTTATTAAAAGTAACTTGGTGGAACTTCTTTTAGCCCTGCGTACCGTTTATGGGCTTACGATAGATTTCAGGTATCAACATGAGTTTACGATAGAATATGTTTTAGACTCATCAAAAATGCTTGTTGCCGTTAATATAAATGGTTGGGAATTGACGTTGGAAGATACGGATTTGGAAACCTGAAAAATAAGAAAGAAAATAAACTTTCCCTAAATTGTCTTGTTGTATGAAGATGCATAATCTGAAACTATATTTCTTGGTTTTGATATTGTTAATGTCTTTCTCCTGTTCTTTTGAAGAGCGGGAGATTCCCGTACCGCAGCCGCCGGCAGATGAATTTGTTGACGCCTTGATTCATATTGCCTCCCCTTCTCCTTCTACGTATGCATTAACCGATCCGGAGGGAGAAAAAATGATACAGGAAGTGGATGTGTTGGTCTTTAAAGAGTCGGGTTCGAACGAATATTATGACTATCGAACCAGAACGACGGCAACCACTCCGCAACAAACAGTTTTTAAGGTATCAGTAAAGAAATCGAAAAATAATGAAAGGTATCGTTTTGCCGTTATAGCCAATGCAAGCGGAGCAGTAAGCAACGCTAATTTTACAACACACGCTACAAAGCAACAGGTATACGCCCTTATTATGTCCGATCTTTCCGGAAGCGATCGCTGGGATGCAACAGAGACATCGCCGGGTATACCCAATAAACCTATCCCCATGTGGGGAGAAACAAGTACGCTGGAAGAAGTAACGGATAATCTGCAATTACAACCTGTTCATATGTTAAGAGCTTTGTCGCGCATAGACGTCGTAGTACTGCCGGCCGTGCAGAGTAAATTCCGTTTAACGGATGTTTATGTATATAATAGCAATAGGAAAGGACGGGTAATTCCTGATATGGCAAACCTGCAGGGAGACAATGTTACAGGCGTAAGTATCCCGGCTGATAATAACTTGAAAGTAAAAGGCCCGATTCAATATACATCTTCTTCGGTAACAGAATACAAACGGGAGATTTATTTGTATGAAGCCGGCGCCGTAAATGAAAATGAAGAGCTTCAGGCAACCTGTCTTGTCATTGGCGGTTATTATGATGTACCCTCCGTCGCTACGGATAAATCATATTATCGGGTGGATTTTTTTGATAGCAATAACCAGTCATTTAAACCAATCCTTCGTAATCATTGTTATACCATAAAGATAGCAAACGTACTGGATGAAGGATATGAAACTCCCGAAGAAGCTTTTGTTAAAAGAGAGATTAATATGACAGTAGAGATAGAATCTTGGGTATTAGGTGAAAGCCCGTATAACGGTACTCCCTATAATTTTGTGATTAACCGTAATTTGTTTGAAAATATAGGCGCCGGTTTGTTTAGCGGTTCGTTTGTATTGATAACAGAAGAACCGGGAGGCTGGACCTCTACTGCGAGCGCGGGCGTTACACTAACGCCTTCATCCGGAACGACCACCGTCGCTACCGGCCAGATTGTTAATTTTGAAGTGGCAGGTACAGCTCAAGAACCCCTGTTTATTAACATTACATCCGGGCCGATAACTAAGAAAATAAATATTACCCGATAATTTAGAAAGGGATAAGAAAATGAAAAAGTGGAATTTATTATGGATACTGTTTTTACTTGCCTGTTCGGATGAGCATCCCGTCGTCAAGCCGGAACCTCCTGTACCGCCGGTAGGTGAACAGGAAGTATCCATTAAAATAACATTTCCTGGCTCCGAGCGGGTGGATACCAAATCTCCCGCTACTTATGCCATAACAGCAGAAGACGAAAATATCGTTAATTCACTTGATATTTTCGCATTTGCCAGTGGGGGAGACAATGTTCCTCCCTCGGACGATAAATTTCTGTACCGGGTAAACGTTCCCGGATCTAAAATACAAAGTATGGGCAGTACTGGCACAACCAAAGAAGTTACCACATCTCTCAGGCGTTTACCCCAGAAGCAACGTTTTATTTTTGTTGCCAATCTTCCTTCTTCCATTTCGTTGAATAATCTTACCGAAGGGGTCACTACGCAGCAGGAAATTGTAGACCAGTTAAAATTTGACGGTTCTCCCTGGCGTTCGGCGCAGACGCCGGGTAATTATACGCCCATACCTATGTGGGGGCAAAAAAAGGATTCTATATTGATAAACTCCAACTCTTCTTTAGACTTAGGCCGGGTGTATCTGATTCGTTCAATGGCAAAGATTGACGTAAGCGTCGCAGCAGGCATACCCGGTTTTGACGTCAAAGGTATTTATGTGTGCAACAGTAGCGATTCAGGATATATTGCTCCTCGCAAAGACCAATGGGGCGAACAGGTAATTACAAAAACAAATCCTACCGTTAACCGGATAGGGACTCCTGCGGTATATCAATTTCTTCCTGAGCCGGGCAAGAATATCCTGGAATATACAATATATGTACCCGAAACAGACTCGTTAATTGTAAACGGAACAGATTCCGTTAAACCGGCTTATCTGGTGATAAAAGCGGAATATAAGCAGACGCTCAACTATTACAGGATTGATTTTGTCAAGAATCGCGTATACCATCCGCTTCTTCGGAATCATCGTTACCTGATAAATATAATAGGCGCTAAGGAAGGTTATCAATCGCTTGAAGAGGCGCAGCAGGCGCCGATGTCGGATTTTAATTTCTCCTTGCTGCTGGACGGCAGTGAAAATGTTAATGAAGTCATTTATCTGGGAGACCAATATATGTTGGGAATAGAAGTAAGCGAAGTATTATCCGATTGGGATAAACCCTGGATTGGCAAACCGCAGAATGAGGCAACCGACCCTTATCTGTTAAGCGTTTATACAACGTATTCCGGAGGATGGACAGCCGCGTTATCAGGCGCTCCCTCCTGGGTTACGCTTGACGGCGCTACTGCCGGAGTGAAAGACACGCCGGGAAAGGTTGCTATCAAAATGCTGGAAGAAAACCGTACGGGGGCAGAGCGTAAAGCAACGCTAACCATACGTGCCGGTATGCTGGTAAAAGAAGTGACGATTCGCCAGAGCGGCGGTGCGAACAGTCGTATGATATGCTTTGAGGCGGGACAGATTACCGCAACGACTCGTATCCCGTTGGCTTTTGCAGATGCAGCCCGTGGAGGTAGTTTCTTTAACAGCATTAGCACAGACCCGTTGGCTTTTGATGTGAAAATTATATGGCAGGAAACAGATAACGGGCAAGCTACTATTACGGCTGGCATAGGAGGAGACGGAGCGCTGAAAAACCGGCATATAGAAGTAACGGCCAAAGCCGGAGGGCATAAATTCGGTAATGCGGTAGTTGCCATTGTCAAAAAAGGTAGCGGAGCATCCTTTGTTGGCGGTATTGACGACGATGAAGTGCTGTGGAGTTGGCACATTTGGTGCATAGATAATGAATATATGGATGAAGATTATCACAACCCGAATGTATCCTTCTTTATGAAGCGGGTGCTGGGGCGGTATAACGATAATAACGGTATGTTTTATCAATGGGGCAGAAAAGACCCTTTCCCAAAGAAATTAACAGATGTTGCGCCAATGAATGTTGCCAATCGTCCGGTTAACGCGGTGGATAATTTATCAAATGCAATCAAGAATCCGGCAATCTTTTATTATAAAACAACGACCTGGCAATGGATGGGCGCTCCTTCTCTCGCTCAGGGTTTATGGCTGCCGGCTAATAAAACATACCACGATCCTTGTCCCGTAGGCTGGCGTGTTCCGAACACATCAGATAAGACTTATTGGCCTGCCGGACCGGCAGATGATTTTTTAAATGGTTATTTATCCGAAGGATCAGGGGAGTCTACCGGTAGTTCCGGGTCGTTATGGACGTCTACAGGCGGAAGTATATTTACGATTTCAGGGTCAGGCGCCCTTACGACGGGTTCTTCCGAGCTTTCTGCCGGACGTTCGGTTCGCTGTATCAAAGACATTCAATTAATTAAAACATCATTATAAGCGTTTTATTGAATATGAAGACGTATCAATTAATAATAATCGGATTCTTTCTCTTTTTTCATGTGTCGTTCGTGCAAGCGCAGGCTTTGTATGATGTCGGGAAAATGTATGTAGGCGCGCCAATCGGAAGCGGAGGGGCAACCTTATACATTCAAGGCGGAATGAAAGTAGGCGGGAGTGACGTTCAAATTAAACATGAAGGAAAGACCGTGTTGACCGGCGATTTTACCAGTGAAATAACGGCAGGTCATGTGTTTTCTTCCCGGAATGGCGTTTTTGAATTTAGGGGAAATGCCTCGCAAACAATAAAAGGGAATGAGTCTAATAGAGACCAGTGTTATATTGAATTTCCCAATCAGGTCATTGTTAATATGGCTACTACCAATTATCTGGAATCTACAGTCGTGATAGATGGGGCTACGAGTGTGTCGATGGACAACCTGGAATTTACAAACGGGCGTATGGTTTTAGACTCGGAAGCTGTTTTTTCTCCTCATGCAACTAAACAGGCTCATTTGTTGGTTAATGGAATCACATACAACCATAAGGGAACAGCTTCTGCGGATAATGGATTCGTACAGGTTAATCTTGACTTGGGGATGAATCATCAAGTAGGCGGTTTGGTTGGATTTACATCTCCCTATAAGACGCTTTATGCTGATTATTTCTTTTTCAATTTCTTATCCATACCGGGAACAAGCCGCTTGTTTGATGGAGACCGTAACAACTTATGGATTAGAAACCCGTTGACAAAATTAAATCCCGGAGTCGGTTATATATTAGGCCAGGCATTGGTTTCTCATAGTTCATATCCGGGTTATTATAATTCGATGCTGGATCCGCAATGGCAGGGAGCCAACTTCAGCGACGTAGTTAAAGAAAAATATCATTTCGCGCGTATGCTTGCTCCGGCATCATTTACCCAGTTCAACCAGAATGCAGACCGGTATACCGGCGAAGAACTGAATCTGTCGGACGTTATCGTCCCTGTTGCAGAAGGTTATAATTATCTGGGCAACCCTTTTACCGTTCCGTTGGATTTGTCTTCTTATCTTGATAACCCTGCGTCCGGCGATTTTGGGATTTTCAGTCCTACTGAAATGGAGAATAAAGTATATCTGCTTGCTGGAGGACTATCGAGTAAGGGTACCTATGAGAACGTTGAAGGAAAGATGACTTTTACATTTACCACTTCCTTCCAACATATCAGTAAAGTGGGAGGAACCTATGACGGCGACCCATTAATAGCCCCGATGCAGATGTTTGTTGTTAAAAAGGAAACGAATACGCCGAATACTTTTAAAATACCTCTTTCCAAACGATCTCATGGAAAAATCCTTTTTTCAGGCCTTAGAAGCGCCGGGCAGGAAGTAATTGATGAACTGCTTATTGAAACGAGGGATAATATAACCGGCGGGGGCGACCGTTTGTGTGTCGTATTCCGGAATGACGCTACAATGAAAGGCAATCATCAATATGATGCGGAGAAATTATTCAATAGAACCGGAGGCGTAAATCAGATATATACCCGTTCGACGAACAACAAGGAGTTGATTACAAACGTAGTTAAACCCGATACAAAACGATTGACCATGTATCTTATGCCGTCTAACCAGCAGCAGGAAATAACTTTAAAAGCGAAGCGGCTTAATTCGTTAAAATCGATCGCCTCTGTTATTATGGAAGACCATAAGACCGGAAAGTTGATAGACTTGATGAAAACGTCGTATACCTTTCTTTCTTCCCCGTCTGATAAGGCAGACCGTTTTACCCTTCATTTTAACAGCAGTTTGGTTAGCACAGATGATATAAAGGCTACGGCCCCCTTATCCGCTTACTATTCTTCCGGGCAGGTAGTTGTACAGGGGCTTACAGAGAAAGCGCTTAACAAAGAGGCGATGATCTATAATATGCAGGGGCAGTTGCTCTATAAGCAGGCAGTAACCGCTATTGAGCCTTTGCTGATGAAGAAGTTCTTAGATAAAGGCGCCTATATCGTAAACATAGCCGAAGAGCCGCAAGCAATAAAGCTATGGGTGAAGTAAAAAAACTATCATTTTTTTTGTCTGTAAAAAATATTGTTTTACATTTGCGCCAATTAAAGGAAAAATAGTAACAAATGGTAAGCAATATTCTTCATAACATCATTCTCGTGGTCCTCTTGGTCATTAGCAGGCGGGGAGAAAGGTGCGTGTAAGATTATAGGTAACCATAAAAAAATAATTCTGAAGCCCTTTCTCCTGCGAGAAAGGGCTTTTTTTATGGATGAAAAACATGAAGAATCAATTGAAAAGCGCAAGTAGCCTGCAAGGACGGCGGATGGCAGGTGCACGTGCCTTGTGGCGCGCAAACGGAATGAAAGAAGAACAGATGGGAAAACCCGTCATTGCCATTGCCAATTCATTCACTCAGTTTGTCCCCGGCCATGTTCATTTGCATGAAGCCGGGCAGTTAGTAAAAAAAGAAATTGAGAAATTGGGTTGCTTTGCCGCCGAGTTTAATACGATTGCTATTGACGACGGCATTGCCATGGGGCACGACGGGATGCTTTACTCCCTGCCTTCGCGCGACCTGATAGCCGATAGCGTGGAGTATATGGTGAACGCCCATAAAGCAGACGCCCTGGTTTGTATCAGCAACTGCGATAAAATCACGCCCGGCATGTTAATGGCCGCCATGCGATTGAATATCCCTACGGTATTTGTTTCGGGAGGGCCGATGGAAGCGGGCGAATTGAACGGGCGTGCCCTGGATTTGATTGATGTAATGATTGAAGCGGCCGACGATTCGCTCAGCGATGAACAAATAGAGAAAGTAGAATATGCGGCTTGCCCTACCTGCGGAAGCTGTTCCGGTATGTTTACCGCCAATTCCATGAATTGTTTGAACGAAGCGATTGGCCTGGCCCTTCCGGGTAATGGCACCCTTGTAGCTACCCATGCCAGCCGGCTTCAATTGTTTAAGAAAGCAGCCAGCCTGATTGTTGAAAATGCGTATAAGTACTACCGGGATGGCGATGATTCGGCGCTTCCCCGCAGTATAGCTACCCGCCAGGCCTTTCTGAATGCCATGTCGCTTGATATTGCGATGGGAGGTTCTACCAATACGGTTCTTCATTTATTAGCGATAGCGCATGAAGCGGAAGTAAGCTTCACCATGAAGGATATCGACAGGCTGTCCGGAAAAACCCCTGTCCTTTGTAAAGTAGCTCCCAATACGCCGGTTTATCATATGGAAGATGTAAACCGGGCCGGCGGAGTAATCGCCATTATGGACGAATTGATGAAAGCCGGCCTTGTGGATGGCGGCGTAAAACGTGTAGACGGTTTAACCTTATCCGAAGCAATCGCCCGGTATAGCATTCTTTCGCCTGAGGTAACGGACGAGGCGCTTGCGCTTTATAAGAGTGCGCCTGCCCGCCGCTTTAATTTAGTGATAGGCTCGCAGGAAAGTTATTACAGGGAATTGGATACGGACAGGGAAAAAGGCTGCATCCGCGATTGGGCGCATGCCTATGTAAAAGACGGTGGGTTGGCCGTATTATACGGCAATATCGCTTCAGACGGATGTGTGGTAAAAACAGCCGGCGTAGACGAAAGTATCTTCCGCTTTTGGGGTCCGGCTAAGGTATTTGATTCGCAGGAAGCCGCCTGCGAAGGTATATTAGGCGGCAAGGTAGTTGCAGGCGATGTAGTAGTGATAACCTATGAGGGACCGAAAGGCGGGCCGGGCATGCAGGAGATGCTTTATCCTACCTCTTATATTAAAAGCAAACATTTAGGGAAAGCATGCGCCCTGATAACCGACGGGCGCTTTAGCGGCGGCACATCCGGCCTGTCTATCGGACATGTATCGCCGGAGGCGGCGGCAGGCGGCGCTATCGGTTTACTGAAAGATGGCGACAGGATTGAGATTAGTATTCCCGAACGTACGATCCGGGCGAATGTAACGGATGAAGAATTGGAATTGCGCAGGAGAGCGGAAGAGGAGCGTGGCGCAAATGCGTTTACCCCGCCTCACCGTAAACGCAGCATCTCAAAAGCGTTACAGGCCTACGCTAAAATGGCCGCTTCGGCGGATAAGGGAGCTATAAGGATTGTAGGTGATTGACAATGAAACATAGTTTGATGATATAAAAAAAGAAGGGATAAATATGAGTGATGCGATAGATAGGAGCACTAAAATCTCCGGTTCGGAAGCGATGTTGAAAACGTTGATTGCCGAAGGGGTAGATACTATTTTCGGATATCCGGGCGGACAGGTAATACCGTTGTATGATTGTTTGTATGATTATCAGGACAGGTTGAAACATGTACTTGTCAGGCACGAGCAGGGAGCTACCCATGCAGCGCAGGGGTATGCAAGAGTGTCGGGCAAGGTGGGCGTTGTTTTGGTAACGTCGGGGCCGGGCGCTACCAATACGATTACAGGCATAGCGGATGCGCTGATGGATAGTACGCCGCTGGTGGCGATTTCCGGGCAAGTCCCTTCTCCTCTCCTGGGGACAGACGCTTTTCAGGAGGTTGATGTGATTGGTATTACGCTGCCGATTACCAAATGGGCGTATCAGATCCGTAAGCCGGAGGAAATAGCCTGGGCTGTATCGCGCGCTTTTTATATCGCCTCCAGTGGACGCCCCGGGCCGGTTGTCCTTGATTTTGCGAAGGATGCTCAGGTGGGAATGGTTGATTATGCGTATGAAAAGGTGAACTATATACGTAGTTACGTACCGGTTCCCGACATCGTTGCGGAACAGGTAGAAGCTGCCGCCGCCCTGATTAACGGCGCAGAGAAACCCTTTGCTTTGGTGGGGCAGGGCGTGATAGTAAGCGGAGCGGAAAAAGAGTTGTTCGCTTTTCTTGAAAAGGCGGATATCCCGGCCGGCTCTACGGCGCTTGGTTTGTCGGCCATGCCAACCGGCTACCGGCTGAATAAAGGGATGCTTGGCATGCATGGCAATGTAGGCCCGAACATGAAAACGAATGAATGTGACGTATTGATCGCGATTGGCATGCGTTTCGACGACCGGGTGACCGGCAACCTTCAAGCTTATGCCAGGCAGGCCAAAATCGTTCACTTCGATATAGACCTTTCCGAAATAGGTAAAAACGTGCCGGTGGATGCGCCGGTATGGGGCGATGCGAAGGAAACGCTGGCGGCGGTTACCAGGCTGTTGAAGCCGGCCCGCCATACGGAATGGATAGCAAGCTTCGCTTCGCACGAAAAAGAAGAATATGAAAAGGTAATTAAAAAGGAACTCTACCCCGAAGCCGGGCGGCAACTGCAAATGGGGGAGATTATCCGTAAAATAACGGAAGCTACCGGAAATAAAGCGGTCTTGGTTACAGATGTAGGGCAAAACCAAATGATGGGGCTCCGTTATTTTAACTATAGCCAAACCCGAAGCGTGGTTACTTCCGGCGGATTAGGTACGATGGGATACGGGCTTCCTGCCGCTATCGGGGCAAAGATGGGCGCTCCCCATCGTACGGTTTGCCTGTTTACGGGCGACGGCGGGCTGCAGATGACTATCCAGGAACTGGGAACTATCATGCAGGAAAAACTAAATGTGAAGATCATCGTATTGAATAACAATTTCCTGGGTATGGTGCGCCAATGGCAGGAATTGTTCTTTGATAAACGATACTCGTCTACCACCATGGATAATCCCGACTTTGTGGGAATAGCCAAAGCGTATGGCATTGGCGCCCGGCTTGTTGAGGCGCGGGAAGAACTGGATGGGGCGATTGCCGAAATGCTCGCTCACGAAGGAGCTTATATGCTCGTTGCCCATGTAGAAACGCATGGAATGGTGTATCCGATGGTTCCGGCAGGCGCCCCGGTTACGAATATTATTATGGGATAATAACTCCTTAACTCCTAAAAAAATGCAAACAAAAAAATTATATACCATCATCATATTTTCGGAGAATACAGTAGGGCTGCTTAATCAGATAACTATTATCTTTACGCGGCGGCAACTGAATATAGAGACGTTATCTGTCTCGCCTTCCGCGATAAAAGGGATTCATAAATTTACCATTACAACGTTTGCCGGGCAGGATATGATTGATAAAGTGGTAAAACAGATAGACAAAAGGGTAGATATCCTGAAAGCGTATTATAATACGGATGAAGATTTGGTGTATCAGGAAATTGCCTTATATAAAGTAAGTACCGGACTTTTCCTGAAGATGGAAGGCGTGGAGGAATTGATCCGTAAATATAATACCCGGACGCTTGATATGAATGAAGACTGTATCGTGCTCGAAAAGAGCGGGCATTATGAAGAGACACAGGCGTTATTCAGGGAATTAAGCCGTAAAATAGGCGTTTTGCAGTTTATCCGTTCCGGGCGGGTGGCCATTACAAAAAGTAAAGTAGAACGGCTGAGTGATATGCTGACGGCGATGAAAACGAAATTGGACATAAAAAATGGAGAAGAGTAAAACAGGCGAATTTCATTTCGTAACAGAATCTTATTTGTTAGACTTCCGGGGGCGTATCTCCATTCCGATGATTGGTACGTATCTTTTGCATGCTGCTTCCATACATGCCGCACAGCGCGGCTTTGGTTTTAGTGATATGAACAGTAGCCATACGGCATGGGTATTGTCTCGCCTGGCTATCGAAATGGGCGAATATCCGGGTATGTCGGAAAAGATAACGCTTTATACCTGGATTGAAGAGGCGGGCCGTTTATTCACCAGCCGTTGCTTTGAGCTGGTAAATGCCGGAGGAAGGCCGTTCGGCTTTGCCCGTTCCGTCTGGGCGGCGATTGATATGGAGACACGCCGTCCGGCGCCGCTGGATGTGGAGGCGCTGAATGCCTATAAGGCAGACAGGCCTTGCCCGATAGAAAAGCCGGGTAAGATAATTCCCGTAGAAAATGAGGCGCCCGGCGAACCGTATGCGGTAAAGTACAGCGATCTGGATGTGAACGGGCATGTAAACAGCATTAAATATATGGAACATCTGCTGGACAGGTTTGATATCGGGATGTACAAAGAAAAGGCTGTCAGCCGGTTTGAAATAGCGTATTTATCGGAAGGAAAATACGCTATGCCCTTAACGTTTCATACGATGGAAACGTCTCCGGGGAAATACAGCCAGGCTGTTTGCCATGAAGGAAAGGCTATCTGCCGTGCGGCGGCGACGTGGCGCTGACGCAGAATGCTTGTCAGATAGCAGTGTTTAGAAAGATTAGATATAATTCTTAATTTATAATTTAGAGACAGACTATGGCAGAAATGAATTTTGGCGGCGTAATAGAGAACGTAGTTACCCGCGATGAATTTCCATTAGAGAAAGCAAGAGAAGTGTTGAAAGACGGAACGATTGCAGTAATCGGTTACGGCGTACAGGGGCCGGGGCAGAGTTTGAACCTTCGGGATAACGGTTTTAAGGTGATTGTAGGCCAGCGCAAAGGCGGCAAAACATGGGATAAAGCAGTAGCCGACGGTTGGACGCCGGGCGAAACCCTCTTTGATATCGAAGAAGCCTGCGAAAAGGCCACGATTATCCAGTACCTGCTATCAGACGCAGCCCAGATAGAAGTATGGCCGCGTATCAAAAAGTATCTTACCAAAGGGAAGGCATTGTATTTCTCCCATGGTTTTGGTATTACCTACAAAGAACGGACAGC
>JAISXD010000072.1 GCA_031270665.1 Tannerellaceae bacterium
TTTAAAAATTCGACAAAAAATCTTCCTGTATGAAGTATGAACTAAAAACCTGCGTTCGGAGACAAGGAATCGGCTCCGGAGTATCTAAAGAGTTGATAACCCCAGGCTACCGGCAATTGCAGGGAGAAAAACCGACATGTCAGTCGGAGGCATTTCAATTGTCGGGAGGAAAACCGACACGTCAGCCGGAGGTATTTCAATTGTCGGGAAGAAAACCGACACGTCAGCCGGAGGTATTTCAATTGTCGGGAAGAAAACCGACACGTCAGTCGGAGGTATTTCAATTGCAGGGAGAAAAACCGACACGTCAGCCGGAGGTATTTCAATTGTCGGGAAGAAAACCGACACGTCAGCCGGAGGTATTTCAATTGTCGGGAAGAAAACCGACACGTCAGCCGGAGGTATTTCAATTGTCGGAAGGAAAACCGGTTAAGCCGGTTAATGCCGAAACGGTTACTCTTAGCGAAGAGATGACCGGGGAAGTTATCTTATAAACAGCATGGATGTGCCGGAAATCAGTTAAGATGACCGGCGCATCTTTCTTTAAAAATTTGCCGGTGCATTAAAAAAAATAAAAAAAAGAATTAATATTGCCTGATCATGGATAAATACGTAAAATACCTTCTGCTCTTTTCAATTATCTGTCTTGCTTCCTGCCGGGAAGATGACGGAACAGGCGCCGCTTCAGCCCGGCGGAAATATGACGAAATGCAACGCTCCGTTGCACGGGGCTGGAACACATGGGATACCCGTTCGGTGTTGCGCCATGTACTGCTGCCATACGGAGTGGCGATTGATATAAACATCGCTTCATCCGATGGGAAAAGGACAGACCGGTTTTTTATCGGCGACAGAGAAGAAGGGGCCGCCCAAATGAGGCCCGGCGCTCATTCGTACGACGGGTATTATACGGATATCACCGCCTCATGGAACGGGCTCCGGCTGAGGGTGGAAAGCGCGGCCGACAGCTTGTCGAACACCCTTATGATAACCCCGCAGGAAGGAAGCGCGAAAGGCGGCAAGCTTATTATTTCCGTCAGGAACCTGTGGCAAAGAGCAAACCGGATATCCACTGCCGGCAACCGGTTTTCGATACAAACAATAGCCGGCAACCTTACGCTCGACGGGGAGGTATCAGGTAAATATATAGAAAATAAAGAAGAAGAAATTATCCTGTCGGCAGACGAACCCGTGGTGATAAACTGCGGTAATAAACGGGATGCAGGGCAGGCACGCCAATACATAGACGAACATTACCATAACTTTGTGTCGGTAAACAGGGAAAAGTATGGGGAATGTTATGAAGAATACAATGCCATGCAAAACGTACTGGCATGGGATAATATCTACGATCCCACAATTAACAAGGTAATTACGCCGGTATCAAGGATATGGAACGTAGGATGGAGTAATAGCCCCGATTTGGGCGGCTTTGTCCTTTTTTGCTGGGATACCTGGTTTGCTTCCATGATGTTGTCGGTAGACAGCAAGGAACTGGCCTATGCCAATGCAGTGGAAATCACAAGGGGCCTTACGGAACAAGGTTTTGTACCCAACTTCTATACGGAAAGCAATTATAAATCGCGCGACCGTTCGCAACCTCCGGTCGGTACGCTTGCCGTCTGGAACATTTATCAAAAATACAAAGAGAAATGGTTGCTGGAATTATTGTATGATGATTTCCTGAAATGGAACAGATGGTGGGACGGAAACCGGAAAACCGACGGACTGCTATGCTGGGGCAGCTCTCCTTTTGAGCCGGTCACCTACCGTTACTGGGAATTGGTCGGCGTAAACGAAACATATGGAGGAGCCTTGGAATCGGGCCTTGACAACTCGCATATGTACGACGATATTCCCTTCGATAAGGAAAAACATCAGCAACGGCTCAACGACGTAGGGCTGAACAGCCTGTATATCATGGATTGCAACCTGCTTGCACGGATAGCAGACGAACTGGGCAAAAAGGAAGATGCGAAAGAACTACGCCGCAGAAGCCGGGAATATTCGGAAAGACTGGCCGGCCTGTGGGATGAAAGTGCATCTTTTTACTATAATTTCAGAACAGATACAAAAGAGTTCAGCCGCCGGACGTCGCCCACCAATTTCTATCCGTTGCTGGCGGAAACGCCCGATAACAGACAAGCCACAGAAATGATACAAAAACACTTAATAAACCCTGAAGAATTTTGGGGAGACTGGGTCATACCCGCCACTCCGCGGAACGACCCTGCCTTTAAAGACAACACCTACTGGAGGGGACGCATCTGGGCGCCGCTCAACTTTTTAGTCTACATGGGATTGAGGAATTACAACACGCCGGAAATTAAGGAAGTCCGCCGCCAGTTCGCCGGAAAATCAAAAGAATTGCTACTCAAATCATGGCTATCCGACGGGTATGTTTTTGAAAACTATAATGCAACGACCGGACAGGGCGACGATGTAACAAACAGCGATAAATTCTATCACTGGGGAGCTTTACTGGGATACATCAGCCTAATCGAACAAGGATTTTATTACAACGAAACAGCAGGAATCTATGAATAATTATGCAGGGCTTTACAGAATAGCCATTTTACTTGTTTTGTTTTTTCTCCCGGGCAGACTGTATGCGCAGGGGGATTTGCCGGAAACGTTGCGTACGCTGGCCAATAAGTTCCCGGCGCCCGATGCGGCCTATCATCCCCATGTATGGTGGCATTGGTTAGGCAGCAATTTCAGCAAGGAAGGAATAACGAAAGACCTTGAAGCAATGAAGGAATCGGGCATCGGCGGCGCAACGATTTTTAATATCGCTTCGTCCGTTCAGGAATCCCATTTCCCGATGGAAAACAACCCGTGGCCGGAGCAGACGTTCCGGAGCGAAGCCTGGTGGGATGCGATGAAGCATACCATGAAAGAAGCGAAACGGCTCGGACTTACAATCGGGCTTCATGGCACACCCGGCTATTCAACGACAGGCGGCCCGTGGATTACGGAAGAAAAGGCCATGAAAGCGCTCATCAGCAGTAAAACAATAGCAGAAGGCGGAAAAATACCGGATATTGCGCTGCCCGTGCCGGAATTACCCGAATTTACAGGCTATGACTCAAGATATACGGAAAACTACAAACCGCACAAAGCATCCAAATACTGGGACGTCGCCGTAATAGCCGTACCGGACAAACCGGGCGTTTCGGTTGACGAAGTAATCGAAATTTCCCGTTATATGGATGCCGGAGGACGCCTGCAATGGCAGGCGCCGGAAGGGAAATGGCTGATTTACCGCTACGGATACGCTCCTACCATGGGGCATCCACACCCGCTTCCCGACGATATTATAGGTAAATCGCTGGAAGTAGATAAAATGAGCCGGGAAAATAACGTCTACCATTGGCAACAATTGCTGGAACCATTGAAAAAACATATCGGAGAATACTTCGGCAATACGTTTACTTATATATGGGTAGACAGTTATGAAGCCGGCTACCAGAACTGGACGCCGGCGTTCAGGGAAGCGTTTATCCGTATCAAAGGATACGACCCTGTGCCGTGGATAGCGCTGTACCAATATAAAAACAAGAAAGAATTAGCGCATCGTTTCAATGCATGGAGTAATCCCAAATTTGAACGCGGCAATCCTGAATTTGAAGTCTTTATTAACGATTATGATGATGTGGTAAACCGTTTGTATACCGATAATGGCTGGTATGTGGCAAAAGAAATGTTGCACGAAAACAACCTTAAATTTTACTGGGAGCCTTATGGAGGGCCGTTCAGTAACTACGAAGGCGCCATGATAGCCGATATACCCGTCGGCGAATTTTGGTCGTCGGAAGAAATTGTCCATAAAAACCCGCATACGTTGAGGGCGGCAGTCGAATTTAATAAGCGTATCGTAGCAGCGGAAGCATTGACAGGCTCGCCCGTGTTCAGCGGGTATACCGAAGACCCTGCTTTCATGAAACACACTGTAGACGGCGGGTATGCGTGTGGATACAACCTGTACTTCCTGCATCACTGGGTACACCAACCCTTCGACGACAGATACCAGCCCGGTATGGGAATGGGATGGTGGGGCACCCATTTCAGCCGCTTCCAAACCTGGTATAAACCCGCAAAAGCATTTTTCACTTACCTGTCCCGTTGTCAGATGCTGTTACAACAAGGCGATTACATCCTTTCCGCCTCAGACTTCACACACCGGCGCACGCCGGAAGCAGAAATATTCTTTGTGATTAATCCCGGTGATGATGTCCGGAAAACATATTCGTTTCCCGTCACAGGCCGCGAACCCGAATTATGGGACGCCTACCGCGGGACAATCCGGCAAACATCCCAATGGAAACAGCAAGGCGATTCCACTTTGGTAGAACTGAACCTCGGCAAAGACGAGTCGATGTTTGTCGTTTTCCCCTATACCCGGGGGAAATATCCGGTATTGCCCGAAATCAAGACGCTGAATCAAACATCCATTCCGGTCAAAGGCTCGTGGAATATCTCTTTCCATCCTAAAACGGGCGAACCTTTCAAGCGCACGTTTTCCTCCCTGGCAGACTGGAGCCTGCAGGAAGATAAAACCCTTGCCTATTTCTCGGGAACGGCGAAATACGAAAAAACAATCCCTATAAGAACCGCAGAATTAGGTGCGGACAAACGGATACTCTTAGACCTCGGCGAACTTCACGACATTGCCGAACTGGAAGTTAACGGCAAAAATGCCGGAGTACTATGGGCGCCCCCTTACCGGATGGATGTTACACCGTATCTGAAAGCCGGAAACAACAAGCTGACAATCTATATAACGAACAACTGGGCGAACCGCCTGATTGGCGACGAACAATATCCGGCCGATTTTGAATGGGGGCAGGACAGAAGCGAAGAAGGGCGCGCCATGAAAGCGTTCCCCGACTGGTTCCTGCAAAACAAACAACGGCCATCGAAAGGACGTAAAACGTTTAATGTATGGTATTATTATAAAAAAGACTCGCCGTTGTATCCGGCCGGATTACTCGGCCCTGTTCAATTGATTAACGAAACCGTCAAATGGGAAAGATAGGCAAAATAATATTTTTTACGGCTTTATGGATTATTCTTACAACAGTAATCGGCCACAGCCGGCCGGCAGCCGGATATAATCCTTTGGAAAAAAAGGGCGAGACACTGCAACACCTCGCCGAACAGTTTGTTGTACCCCCTGACGTCTACAAACCGCATGCGTGGTGGCACTGGCTGGGTTCGAATTTTTCGAAGGAAGGCATAAGCAAAGACCTGCACGCCATGAAAGAGAGCGGAATCGGCGGAGTAGTCGTGTTCAATGCTCCTTCATGGCTTAATCCCGAACAAAACCCGTTCCCACAGCAGACCTACCGCAGCATGGCTTACTGGGATGCGCTCAACCATACGCTGTCGGAAGCAAAGAAACTGGACATGGTCGTTGGGATACATAATACCCCCGGCTGGTCAACCACCGGAGGCCCATGGATATCACCCGAACAGGGGATGCAGGCTGCCGCGTTCAGCGTCACAAAAGTCAACGGAACGGGAAAAATAAACATCCAACTCCCCAATCCGAAAGAAAACGAAAAAACGGCAGCCTATTTCAAAGACGTCGCCGTAATGGCAGTTCCCGCTCATCGCAATGCCGGGGCGGATGATATACAAGACTTATCCGGATATTTTGCGAATGGAACGCTGAACTGGGAAGCGCCACCCGGTGAGTGGACGGTTTATCGTTTCGGCTATTATCCTACCATGCAACTATCTCATCCTACACCCGAAGATGTGACCGACACCTCGCTTGAAGCGGATAAAATGAGTCCCGAAGTAACAATCGCTCATTGGAATAACGTATTGAACCCGCTAACAGAAAAATTCGGTCCGTATATCGGCACAACGTTCAACGATATCTGGATAGATAGTTATGAATCCTGGGGACAAAGCTGGACACCGGCTTTCCGCGAAGAATTTATCCGTATGAAAGGTTACGACCCGGTTATTCAAATCATTCTCGCATACGAACGGGGAGACAACGTCTTGAATGAAGAAACACAAGGCATACAGGATGCCGGCAGTCATTTTTCCGCCGAATCCAATCTCTTCCTGAAAGATTATGCGGAAGTAGTTAACCGGCTATTCCTGAATTGCTGGCGAATAGGCAAAGAGATGGTAAACAAAGCCGGGTTCCGGCTCTGTTTTGAACCTTACGGCAGCATTATCGATGCTCCTTTCGATATGGAAGAGGGGATAGGAATAGCAGATATCCCGGTAACTGAATTTTGGATGCACAGCCGCGACATATCCGGTGAAGAATCATTCGCAAAAGCGGCGGCGAAACATCAGAAACGCATTGTCGGCGCCGAAGCGTTTACCGGAATGGAACGAACCTGCACCTTTACCGAGACTCCCGCCATGCTGAAACGTCCCGCCGATATGGGGTATTCGCACGGCGTTAACTTATATTTCCTGCACTCGTGGGCGCACAACCCGTTAGACGACAAATACCAACCCGGCTGGAGCTTTGCTCATTATGGCACACATTTCAGCCGTAACCAGACGTGGTTCGAACCCGGCAAGGCATTCTTTACTTATTTGTCGCGTTGCCAGATGCTTTTACAGCAAGGGACATACATCTCACACGCCGGAGGCATATTACATCGCAGTATGCCAGAAGCCGAAATATTCTTTGTATCCAATCCGGGTAATGCCAGGGAAAGACAACTTGAATTTCCCGTTACAGGGCGTACACCCGAACTATGGGATGCCGGTAAAGGGATGATTAAAAGGACAAATCAATGGAAACAGGCAGGAGATAAAACAATCGTGACACTCCGCCTGGAACGGGACGAATCCGTATTTGTTATTTTCCCGGCGCAGCAAACACATTATACCAAACAACCCGTAATAAATGTGCTGGAAGAAATATCCACGGAAACAGTCGGCAGATGGACCGTTACATTCCGGCCTAAAACCGGGAACGGACAATTCCGGCGGAATTTTAAAAAACTGATCGATTTCAGCAAACAGGACGATGAAAAAGTCAGGTACTTCTCCGGTACTGCTATCTATGAAAAAACGATAAACATAGAGCCGGCAGCCCTCAAAGCAAACAAACGTGTTCTAATGGATTTAGGCGAACTATACGACATGGCCGAACTGGAAATAAACGGCAGGAAAGCGGCCGTCTTATGGTATCCACCTTACCGGGCGGATATCTCGCCTTACCTCAAAACCGGCAGGAATACAATCCGGATACATGTCACAAACACGTGGGTAAACCGCCTGATCGGCGATGAGCAATACCCCGAAGACTTCGAATGGACAGACCGGAATCAGGGATTACGGGCAATGACCGGGCTGCCCGATTGGTTCGTCAAAGGCCAGCCGCGTCCCGTAAAAGAACGTAAAACCTTTTTACCCTGGTATTATTTTACGAAAGATTCTCCCTTGTCGCCTTCCGGTTTACTTGGCCCCGTAACAATTAATTATCAGGAAATAAGCGTTGACGACAATTCGTCCGGCACCCTGTCTGTATACGATTTACGATGCGAATACATCAAAGACCCACTCGGAATAGATAATCCGTATAACAATAACGAATCGGATGGTTTGCGGCGCTTCTCTCCGAGAATAAGCTGGAAAATCGCCGGAGAAAGCGAAGCAAAAAGACAAATAGCCTACAGGATTATTCTTACGGATAAACCGGAGAGTGAAAAAATAATCTGGGACAGCGGCATGGTAGAAGATAACAGGCAATATAGCTTCGTATCCGGCAGCCTGCTCCGTCCGGGAGGCGATTATTACTGGAAAGTAGGCGTTTATTACAAAGACAGGCACACCTGTGTATGGAGCCAACCGGCCCGTTTCTCGATGGGATTACAGGAAAAAGATTGGCAGGGACAATGGATAAACCACCCCGCCGCACCGAAAGAAAACCATATCTGGTACCGGAAAGAGTTTATATGGCCGGATAGCAAAGAAATACCAGCCGATTTCTTTGCCTATATCGCCTCGTCGGGCTATCATGAACTATATATAAACGGGGAAAAAGCAGGCAATAACGTGTTGGCGCCGGCCATATCCCGGATAGACAAAAGGATTCTGTACGTAACCTATGATATCAGCAAGTTGGTAAAAAACGGGAAAAATAGCATTGCTGTCTGCTATGGCCCCGGCTGGAGTATAAACAATTATTTCGCCCGGCAGAAAACAAGGCAAGGTATCCTTGTTCAACTCTACGGCGGTAAAAACAGCTTCTCGCTTGCTTCGGATACAACCTGGCTGTGCCATGAAAGCTACAGCAAAAATAGCGGACATTTTGATTTTATGGATATGGGGGGCGAACTGACAGACGGAAGAAAATACACGAACCAATGGATGAAACCCGGATTTGACGATAGCCGGTGGAACCATGCATCGGAATGTAAAATGGAAAACCGCCCGCTTCTTTCCGCTCAGATGAGCGAACCGTCGCAAGTAACAGATACTGTTTTTGCCGTAAGCCTGTCGGAAATTACCGATCCCTTAGCGCCAACCCGAAATACAATCTACCGGGTAGATATGGGCAGGCAATTCACCGGTTTTCTGGAAGCCGGATTTGAAGACCTCAATCCGGGCGATACGGTAGAAATAATGATTTCAATGCGCGATACCAACCCTGAATTTGTAGAAGCCTCTTACGGCGTCGGTAAAGAGGTTATCGAAGAACAAAAGCAGAAGCAAATCTACATCGCACGCGGTGAAGACGGCGAGAAATTCCGTAATCGCTTTAATTACTTCGCCGGCAGGTATATTCATTTCAAGGGATTGAAAAAAGCGCCCGCGCTGCAAAATATTAAAGGATTGGTTGTTTCTTCCGCACCGGAAATGACGGCTACCTTTGAATGTTCGGACAGTCTGTATAACAAAATCTTTGCCCTCGACGTATATACCTACCAAATGTGCCATACGGAAGGCGTCGTGGTAGATTGTCCTAACAGGGAACGGCTGGGATATGGACCGGAAGGAGCTTACCAGACTATGTGGGGACTGGGATTGCCCTGCTTTAACTCTTCCGCCTATTATATAAAGAACGTACGCGACTGGAGAGACGTGCAACAGGAAAACGGCTTTATCAACAATGTCGCCCCGCAAATAAGCAGTATGTACGGCTGTGTATTAAACGGAACAGCCATACTGAATACGGCGTGGGAACACTACCGGATATACGAAGACAAACGCATACTGGAGGCCGCCTGGCCCGTCGGGGAGAAATGGCTGGGATTTTTAAACGAACATACAAAAGATTCAATGCTCACGCCCTACGATACACATGGCTATTTCCTCGGCGACTGGGTAAGCCCGGGGCCTGTGTTTGAATATGCTGAGACCGAAGAAGCCTTGTTCTTTAATAACTGCGCCTATGCAATGGCGCTCGATTTTATGATTCGTATTGCCCGGGAACTGAATATCCCCGATACCGGAAGCAAGCGGTACGCCGAAAAACTAAACGCACTACGTAAAGCGCTGCACAACAAATACTACCACCCTGACACCGGAACCTACCAGAACGGCGATCAGGTTCGCACCACATTTGCACTATATGCCGGTATCGTTCCGGACGAACTGGAAGAAAAAGTACTGAACTATCTGGATGTACTCCTTCACCGGCAGCAATATATTAATGTAGGCAGTTTCGGACGTTACCCGTTTTATAAAACAATACTGGAAAAACCCCGGTATGCCGGCGTCATAGACACGATATTAGCCAAAACAACCTATCCCGGATATGGGTATTTCATTGAAAAAGGATGCACTGCATTGCCGGAGATGTGGGAAATAGACCAGCCCAACTCAACCGTTATCCACACATCCTATACAGGTATTTCCGCCTTTTTTATTAAAATGCTGGCCGGGATAAACGAAACATGCGCCGGCAGCGATACCTTACGGATAGCGCCCATACCTGTTGAACGGTTATCCTGGTGCAAAGCTACAACGGAAACGCCTTACGGCAAAGTAGAAAGCGCCTGGGAAAAAAACGGGGAAGACATACAATACACATTCGTCATACCCTTTGGCATGGTTGCAAAAATAAAATTAGTCAATGAAGAAGAAAAAATCGTACCTTCAGGACGTTATAAATTTCAAGTTAAATCCAAATAAAGTAATCATTATGAAGAAGTTTTTATTGAGTATTTGTATCTTTTCATGTTTGCTGGCTTGCAACAAAAACAGTAAAACAGAATGGGTAGTAACAACCCCCGGCATTGCATGGCAAACACAAGATGCCGGCCAAATTGAATTTGTGGGTAATGAAAAATACGACGCCGAAGTTGATTTGGCAAACCCGCAACAAACCATCGACGGATTCGGAGCTTGTTTCAATGAGCTGGGATGGACGTCACTCAGCCTGTTGAACGAAGACGCCTGCAACGATATATTCCGTGAATTATTCGAATACGGAAGGGGAGCGAACTTTACCATTTGCCGGATGCCTCTCGGAGCAAATGATTTTTCAAGAGACTGGTATTCATACAATGAAACCGACGGCGACATTGAAATGGAAAATTTCAGTATTGCGAACGACAAAGAAACGCTCATACCCTTCATCAAAGCAGCGCAAAAATACAATCCCGAACTGAAAATATGGGCATCTCCCTGGAGCCCGCCTACATGGATGAAAGATAACAAACATTATGCCTGCCAGCCATTAGATACTTCTTTCTTTGATAATATCGGGCAAAATGGCATCACACCCGAACAAATACGCCGCGAAGGAGTAAACATGTTTATACAGGAAGACGCCTATTTTAAAGCATACGCCCTTTATTTTAAGAAATTTATCGAAGCCTATCGTGCTGAAAACATAGATATATTCATGGTCATGCCGCAAAACGAATTTAACTCATGCCAACCGTTCCCAAGCTGCACATGGCTTGCTTCGGGATTGGCCACGTTTATTGGCAAACACCTCGGCCCATCCATGAAAAGTCTTGGCGTAGATATAATGTTCGGAACCATGGAACGTCCTAATCCTGCATTAGTCGATACAATATTGACAGATACCGAAGCCGGAAAATACATTTCAGGCGCCGGGTTCCAATGGGCGGGAAAGAAAGCAGTCAGCGACATTCACCAACGCTATCCGGATTTGAAAATTTACCAGACGGAACAGGAATGCGGAGACGGTAGAAATGATTGGGAAGGATGCGTCTATTCTTGGAAACTGATGCAACACTTTCTGAATAACGGGGCAAACGTATACGATTACTGGAATATCTCGCTCGAGGAAGGCGGACTCAGCCGCTGGGGCTGGAGTCAAAATTCGCTGGTGACGGTAGATAAAACGACCGGAAAATACAAATACACCTACGAATACTACCTGATGAAACATACCAGCCACTATGTATTACCAGGCGCCCGCTTCTTACCCGTATCCGGTGAATTTACAGACATGATGGCATTCTGCAACACCGATGGCAGTTACGTATTGGTTATCCATAACGCAAACGATACCGAAGTCAAACCAACAATAAAAATCGGCGACCGCGCTGTTTCCCTCTCTATAAAACCTCAGTCATTCAATACAATTGTGCTAAAATAACCGCCGAACAGTGATTTGTTTGTATTCCGCCAGCTTCACAAAATAGTCGGCTGTTGCTTCGGCGTATTGGTCGCTGGATTGTTGCAGGAGATTTTGGGCTTCGAGCAGATCGGACAGGGTGATTATGCCGGCATTAAAGTTGTCGCGGTTGATTTTCAGGTTTTCTTCGGCTGAAGATATGGATTTTTGGGCAAGCAGGATTTGTTGGTATGCCTCGTTCAATTCATTGTTAATTTGCTGCATTTGCAATTGCAATAAGTCCGATTTTTCGCGTTTTGTGTTTTCGGCTTGTTGCCATTCGAGTTTTTTACGCTTGATGGCGTGTGATCCGCCCCACCAGTCCGAAATCGGCATGGAAACGGTGACAAACGCCAGTCCGAAGTTTTTTGTCTGTTCGGTTTGTCGGCTCAAATCCATTTTTATCCAGTTATAACCTGCGCCGATGGCGATTGACGGCAGGTGTTTTCCTATCTCCATCTTGTGTTGCAGGCGCGCCGCGTCCACCGATTTTTCCAGTAATTGATATTCAGGGCGGCGTTGAACCCCACCTACATCCTCTCCAAAAGGACAGAGTGTAGGTGGGGTATCAGGTTGCTGGATATCGAAAACGTCGTTTTCCAAACCGATGTGCTGTGCAAATGTTTTTTTTAGCATTCGCAATCCGTTTTCGGCTTTGAGTTTGTTGCTTGCCAGGCGATTTTGTTCGAGTTCTACGCGCAGCAGGTCGTTGCGGGTGGTAAGTCCTGCTTCAACCGCCACTTTCACATCAGACGAAATGCGGCTGAGTAAGGTTTCCGAGTTTTCAATCGTTTTCATCTTTTCTTTCAATGAAACGAGTTGCCAAAAGTAGCGTTCTGTAGTGAGCAACACTTCGTTTTCGGCCATCTGCTTTTGCAGCCGGCTGATTTCTACGCCTGTCTTTGCAAGCCGGTTGCCATTGATAATTTGCCCGCCCGCAAAAACCGGCTGCATGGCCGCAATGCCAACCATGAGGGTGTTTTTTATTAAATCGACTTGTACTTTGTCGTTGGGCGCGGGATAGCCGGTTGCTACCTCTGTTGTCATCAGCGGTTTGCTGAAAGCGACGCCTGTTGCTATGCTGCTCACAGACGGAAAATATTTTGTAAAGGCCTCTTTTTTCTGCCGTTCCGCCATTTCGATCGCCAATTCGGCATTCTTCGCCTGTGTATTATTTTTCAAGGCCAATTCCTTACATCTTTCCAAGGTCAGACTTTCTTGCGAAAATGCAGGGAAAACGATTATCCCGCAAAGGATGGGTAGGATTATTCTTTTCATCGTAATTTGTTGTTTAAATGTCATCTTGCTTTCTGTAAATCAACCAGTACACTACCGGTAATACGGTGACGATCAACGTCATCGAAATCAGTGTTCCGAAGAAGATAATTGCCGCCATACCCGACCACATCGGGCTTGCGCTGATAATCATCGGCAGCACGCCCATGGAGGCGCAGGCAGAAGTAAGGAATATCGGTCGCATTCTGCGTTTTCCGGCTTCAAAAGCGGCTTGGAGGACAGTCTTACCGCGTGTAAACCGCAGAAATTCGATGTAATCGAACATGATTATTCCGTTACGAATGATGATACCGACCAGCCCGATAATGCCTAAAATGGCAAAGGCGCTGAAATCAATGTCCAAAACCCACACGCCGAATGCCGCCCCAAAGATACTTAACGAAGCAGCCAGCATGATGATGACTGCCATTTTGATTTTGCGGAAATGGAAGACAAGAATGAAGAACATGATGACAAACGAAATAACCATTCCCTGATACATCGGCGACATCGTTTCGTCTTCAAACTCGGATAAGCCGCCGTATTCATATTCCACACCGTCGGGCAGTTGCGGCGCTATTTCGTTCTCAACGTAATGACTCATTTTGGCAAAAACCTCATTAGCGTATTCGCCACGCTTTATGTCGGCAAGAACGCTCAAGGTCCTTAAACCGTTGCGGTGCGTAATACAGCCTTCTTCCCATTCGGGCGCAATATGGCCAATCTGTCGCAAGGGAACACTCGCTCCAAGCAAGCCGGAAATCTGTACGTTTTGCAAATCAGAAACCGTATTGCCAGCCTTTTCCGGCTCAATGCACACAGGCACAGCATAGTTTCCTTCCCACAAATCACTGATTTTCATACCTGTCAATCCCGATGAAATACCCAGCGAAACCAACGCCTTATTAATTCCCAAACGTGAAGTTTCGTCAAGGTCAAGTTCTATTTTCGCTCCCTGAACGGGGGTGTCGAAGCTTGTACGCACCCACAAACATTCGTCGAGCGATTGCAGGTAATTACTTATTTTCTCCGCCTGCGTTTTCAAGCTTCCAATCGTTTCGCCGATAAGCCGGATTTCTACCGGCGCATCGACAGCCTGAAAATCGAGTTGTTTAAACCTGACGTAGGCTTCGGGGAAATAATAGGCATAGTTATTGGTGTAATCGTCCAGCATTTCTTCAGTCGCCTTGTTTGAAATGGTATTGACAATGAACTGCCCGTAGGCTTTCGACGGCATATTGGGCGCATAGACCACATGGAAGCGCGGCGAACTTTCACCGACAAATGCAGTCACGGATTTCACGCGCTCGTCTGCCCGTAAGATGTTTTCCAGACTGTCGCATACGGCGGCGGTTTTTTCGAGCGGGCTACCCTGCGGCAAATAGATTTCAACGGCAAACTGGTCGCGCTCGGCAATCGGCATCATTCTTTGCGGAATAGTTAGAAAAATTAATCCGCCTGCCACAACGCTCGCCAGAGCAATGGCAAGGGTGATTTTCGGATAGGTAAAAACGGTGGCAAGCAGGCGCTCGTAAGTCGATTGAACATAGTCGAGGATGGATTTTTTATTTTTTATTCCGTTTTCTTTTTTCACTTGGGCAAGCCCTTTTTTTATCAGGAAATATTGAATAATCGGAATAACGAGCATCGCCACAAGAAGCGAAATAGTGAGCGTAATACCGATAGCCCAGGGAAAATGTATCAGAAAATCGTGAATAGTGCCTGTGGTAACAAACAGCAGCGGGAAAAAGGTAATGCTGATGGCAAGCGTTGCCGACAAAATGGACTTGAAATATTCCTGTGCGCTACGGATAGCCGATTCCCAACGGCCTTTGCCGCTGTCGAGCTTGTCGATATAACTGTCTACCACCACGATGGAGTTGTCTACAATCATACCCAACACCACGATCAATCCTGCCAGCGTAATCATATTCAACGGAATGCCTGTCATAAACATGACTGCGAGCGTGATACCGATGGTGATGGGGATAGACGTTGCCGCCACCGCCGCCACACGGAAGGGCAGCAAAATCATCGTTACAAGCACAACGGCAAGAATGGCAATCAGCAGTTCCATCAGAAAATGATCAATAGACGCGCCAACGATTTCCGGCTGGTCTACGATCCGGTTAACATTCACGCTTTCGGGTAGTTCGGTTTTGAATTTATCCAACACATCATAGACTTCTCTCCCGAAGGCGATAATGTTTGCCGAAGGATTGACTTCGACCGACAACAGCACACATTTCCGCCCGTTGTGGGTAATGTAACTGTCGGCCTTGGGATACTCGCGCACCACCCGCCCAACGTCTTTTACGCGCACCACATCACCCTGTGGCGAGGAAAAAATAAGTTGACCGGCAATCTCCTGTTCGCTGCGGAAACTTTCGGCAATGTGAATCGGCATAATGTTCCGGCTGTTTTCCAGCGTACCGCTCATAGTGGTAAAGCCCTGCGCAAAGAGGTTTGCCATCAGCATTTTGGAGCCGATGCCGTAAGCAGACAGTTTTTCATTGTCAACATAAATGGTGATTTGTTCCTTTTGCGAACCGAAACGCCGTACGTTGGCGACTGTCGGCACACAGCGCAGGCGGTCTTCCAGCCCGTCGGCGTAATTGTCGAGTTCGCGGTAGGTTTTGTCGTCCGATTCCATGGTGATGAGCAGCGAAGACACATCGCCGAAATTATCATTAGCAATTACCGCCAAAACGCCTGTGGGCAGTGAAGATTTAAACTGTGCCAGGCCGTGTTTGATTTTACTCCAAACGATGTTTTTATCTTTCACATCATCGGCTAATTCCACAAAGATGTAGCAAATGCCTTCTTCCGATTTGGAAGTGGTTTTGGCGCGTTTCACTTCGGGGTAAGTAAAAAGGTAGCGTTCGAGCGGTTTGGTCATTTGTTCTTCCACCATCTGCGAACCGGCGCCCGGATACACGCCAACGACAACGCCCTGACGAATCGTATATTCGGGCATTTCCTGTTTGGACATCATCAGCAACGAGTAAATTCCCGCAACAAACAACGCAGCAATCAGCAAAATAATGATTTGCCGGTTTTGCATGGCCCATTCAATGACTCTATTGTTCTTTTGCATCGCTTTTACCGTTAATTCGTGATTGAAATTTTCATTCCTTCGCTTA
>JAISXD010000038.1 GCA_031270665.1 Tannerellaceae bacterium
ATAAATTTATCCAGCATTTCCGGATTACCTTCTTCTCGGTATATTTTTTTATACAAGCGGACGCGCGAATTGCTGATTGCAGAGGCGGAACGGTTAAGAAGTTTGGCAATATCTTTCACCTGAATATCTATCTTTATCAGGAAACAAATATGGAGTTCGTGTTCGGATATTTTCGGGCACAACGCATAGAGGCGTCTTGTGAATCCATCGTATGTTTCATCGATTATTTCTTGCAGTTTTGCCCAGTTTGCCACCGTAACGGATATATCATGCCGGTAGGGCGCCTGATGGAATAATTGGTATATGTCCGATTCTTTCAGGACTAACTCTAATATTTTTTTCCTTTTTTGTGCAATCTGAATTTCCTGATTAGTAACCTTCAATAATTCTATTTGAGGAGTCAGTTTATCTTCATCTCCTCCGGTTTGTTGCCGGAGTTCCAACTTTGATATCTCCTTTTCATTTTCAAGGACATATGCCTGACTGTTCCTATATTGTTCATTTTTCAGGTCTGCCAGCCGTTTTTCATGTTCCCTGACAATCCGTTTTTGTTTTTTTGCATAACGAAAACAGGAATAAATGATCGCCGCCATTATAATGGCGGCGCCAATCAACTGCCTGTTTTTGGCTTTATTCTCCTTTACTAACCGTCTGTTTTGCTTTTCCGTGTGCCGGTAGTTATAAAGCGCATTTATTTTGCCAATGGCTTCGGTTCGGGTAATCTTCTTAATAGAATCTCCCATTTCCAGGCTTTTCCGGGCATAGTTGAAAGCGGAATAATAATTTCCTTTCTCCGCTTCAAGGGTAGAGAGCGCCCTGTTGACGGCGCTTTTCATATAAATACTCTGCGATGGCCTCTGCTCCTGTAATGCCTGCAGAAAGTAAAAACGGGCCGAATCGGGTTGCGACGTTAGCAGGCAAATCGTTCCCAATCCGTTTAAATAGATAGCGTCGTCTTTCAAATCCGTTACCCTTGAAAAAATTATTTTAGCAGAATCGAGTTTCCCTGAATTAAGGTAAACCATACCAAATTCTACTGATATATCATCGACTATTTGCCGGTCTCCCGTTTCAAGCGCTTTCTCATAGGCTGCCCTATAGTAATATTCGACGCTGTCCGGACGCTCCAGGTTTTCATGCATGCGTCCCTGATTGCGTAAAGAATAAACAAGCCCTGCCTCTTCTTCTTGCATCAGATAACAGGCATAGGCGTTTCTATATGACTTCATCGCATCCTCATACAGGGACTGATAGGCGAACAGCGTTCCTATTTGTTCATAAATCCGTCCCAAAATATCATACCGCCGGCTGTTCTTCTCTGCGCCGGCCGCCCGCAGAAAAGCTGTTATTGCGCGTGGCGCATCTTTCATATCCCGGTAGACGGAACCTAAATAATAACGGGCTTCCATTAATTTATCCGCATTGCCATACGATTCATAAAACCGGACCACCTCTTTCATCAGCGAATCGGAAGTATGCTCAATATACAGCTTATCCCGGGCTTTTGTAATAAGCATTCCATAATACATGCGCGTTTCCTGCGGTTCATTCCGAATAGAAGAGGCGAGCGAGTCAAGATAATGGAGGGCGCTGTCAGGGTATTGTGAGATATATCGTTCTGCCTGCCGCATCGTTTCCGGAGAGGGAGCATCCGGTTGGCAGGAAATGAATATACTTATCCCGGAAAAGAACATTATTAATAAAGAGTTTTTCATACACTAAGAGTTTTTTTTAAAAAACATCCGCGACGGGTACTTTTTATTCCGAAAACCTTCCACACGGCTGCTTGAATAAGAATAAAAAGGCTACCTCTTTTGAGACAGCCTCTTTTTTATTTTCGTCAGAAACGAATCGACATAGGACAAATATAGGCCGAACTATTCCTTACCTCCTGAAAGTTTCTCTTTCAGGGCAGCCAGTTCTTCAATATCGCCTAATGTTGTTTTCTCTACAGATCCCGTCAACACAGATGATTCATCTTCTTTCTTAGAGCGTTTGCCCTTCTTTTCGCCCGTAGTAGTGGCGGCTTCTTTTTTCACATTCTTTTGTTCATCTTCGTGAATACGGCTATGGGAAAGAATAATGCGTTTCGCTTCTTTATTAAACTCGATTACTTTAAAATCAAGTTTTTCATCTACTACAGCTTGTGAGCCATCTTCTTTTACCAAATGTTTTGGCGTGGAAAAACCTTCTACGCCATAAGGCAAAGAAACCACGGCGCCCTTATCAAGCACTTCAATGATTGTACCTTCATGGATAGAACCTACGGTAAAGATTGTTTCAAACACATCCCATGGGTTTTCTTCCAATTGTTTGTGTCCTAAACTCAAGCGACGATTTTCTTTGTCGATCTCCAATACCTGTACGTCTATTTCGGCTCCAATTTGAGTAAACTCGCTCGGATGCTTGATTTTCTTTGTCCAAGAAAGGTCGGAGATGTGGATTAAGCCGTCTACGCCTTCTTCAATTTCTACAAATACGCCGAAGTTGGTAAAGTTGCGTACTTTAGCCTTATGTTTAGACCCTACAGGGAAACGCGCTTCGATGTCTTCCCATGGATCCGGTTTCAATTGCTTGATACCTAATGACATTTTGCGTTCGTCGCGATCCAGTGTAAGAATAACGGCTTCTATTTCGTCGCCCACCTTCATAAAGTCTTGAGCGCTGCGCAGATGCTGTGTCCACGACATTTCCGATACATGGATCAAACCTTCTACGCCCGGGGCAATTTCGATGAATGCGCCATAGTCGGCCATCACAACTACTTTTCCTTTTACTTTGTCACCAACCTTCAAATCCGAGTCTAACGCATCCCATGGATGAGGTGTCAATTGTTTCAAACCAAGGGCAATACGTTTCTTTTCGTCGTCGAAATCAAGAATAACCACATTGATCTTTTGATCCAACTGCACGATTTCTTCCGGGTGGGAAACACGTCCCCAAGAAAGGTCGGTAATATGAATCAAACCGTCTACGCCACCCAGGTCGATAAATACGCCGTACGAAGTGATGTTTTTAACCGTTCCTTCCAATACCTGTCCTTTTTCCAGCTTAGAGATGATGTCTTTCTTCTGTTGTTCAAGTTCAGCTTCGATAAGCGCTTTATGGGATACCACCACGTTTTTAAATTCCTGATTGATTTTCACAATCTTAAATTCCATCGTTTTCCCTACAAACACATCATAATCGCGGATCGGCTTCACGTCTATTTGAGAACCCGGCAGGAATGCTTCAATACCGAATACATCTACAATCATACCGCCCTTTGTGCGGCATTTGATGAATCCTTTGATAATTTCGTCTTTTTCCAACGCTTCGTTCACACGGTCCCAAGAGCGGGTTGCACGGGCTTTTTTATGAGAAAGGATTAATTGTCCTTTTTTGTCTTCCTGGCTTTCGATGTATACTTCTACTTCGTCGCCAATCTTTAAATCCGGATTATAACGGAATTCAGACATGGGTACAATCCCGTCTGATTTGAAACCGATATTCACTACAACTTCACGTTTGTTCATTGTCGTAACGGTTCCCATAACTACTTCCTTGTCCTTTACGGTATTCAGGGTTTCGTCGTACGTTTTTACAAGATCGTCCTTGCTCACATCACCGTAAGTTTCGCCTTGCTCAAAGGCATCCCAGTTAAAATCATTAACCGGTTGGATGTTTTTTAAATTTTCCATTCTTTAATTGTTAATACTAAGTTTCCTTTTAATTAGTAAGTTAGACATTATATTACCATCTCTAAAAAGCGTGGCAAAGATACGGTTTCTTTTCTGATTTATAGTTATAATCATGAATGCTTTTTTTTATAAGACTCTCTCAGTTTATAATCTCCAAATAAAAGCAATAGGGCGAGCGCCCCGATATATAAATAAAAAGGTATGGATGGAAGGCTCGTCCATTCTATTTTGGGTAAGCCCAGGTAGACAATCGATGCGGCAGCCAGCACAATAATCAATAAAGATGCTGCAATGATAGAAAGCAGTCCGAAACGTTCGTTCCGTTTTTTTATTCTAACGGATTCGGCATATATCTGTTGCATAACCTTTTGCCGGAAGTCAACAGGTATTTCCTCCCGAGGCATCCGGTTAAACAAATCCTTCAGTTTCTTTTCTCTTTCTTCATCTTTATTCATAGCCAATCCTTTCTGTCTCTTTAATTAATACAAATAACTTTTTGCGTATCCTGTGCAGTTTTGTTTTTACATTCGATACGGAAAAAGCAGTAATAGAAGCTATTTCATCTATGCTTTTCCCTTCCATATAAAAGAAAAGGATCATCGCACGTTCGTCGGGGGGCAACTGCGCCAGGGCTTTATCCAGTATTTCCATTTGCCTGTCCGAATCCGTTTGTTCCAAGGCGTCTGCCACTTCTTCTTCTTCTTCCGCTACATTCGCAATCGCCGCCTCTTCAATCGCCAGATATTCCTGTTTTTTTTTCCGTGTATATGAAATAGCGGTATTATACGCTATCCTGTATACCCAGGTAGAAAAACTGCTATCGCCTTTGAAGCCGTTCAAGTGTTTGAACACCTTTAAAAAGACGTCTTGCGCCAGTTCTTCAGCATCCTCTTTATTATGTACTACTTTAAAGGCCAGCGAATAAACCTGACGGCTATATTTGTCGAGGATACAAGTATACGCCGTTGTATCCCCTTCTTGTATCCGTTTAATATAATATGTATCGGTATACAATTCCATGCTATTAAATGGACGCACACCTTACCAATAGGTTACAACTCACTCCTACAAAAATAATATATTTTTTTCATTCCGGGCTGTAACCTTTCAAAATCTGTTGCGTCAAAAAAGCAACAAACTAATTATTCACTTTTAAATAGATAGATTATGTTGGAGTTTCTTATGGTCCCGCTGATTATTGGCATCTGTGTAGCGGGAGTTTATGGATTATTTGAATTGTTTGTACGCCGCAGGGAGCGTTTAGCGATTATCGAAAAGGTTGGCGAGAAATTGGATGCTTCCGCCTTTGAGGGTAAGTTTGATTTCGGAAATTATTGGCCGAAATTCTCTTTCAGCGCCTTGAAAGCCGGCTGCCTGATGACGGGAACGGGGCTTGGCTTATTGGTTGGATTTATCATTAATAATCTACCATTACTGTATCAATCGTACGATGATAATTGGTATCGTAAAGAAATTGCAGGCACAGCCTATGGAGCGTCTGTCTTATTATTCGGCGGCGTCGCCCTGATCATTGCTTTCGTAATAGAAATGAAATTAGCGAAAAAAAGTAATTAGTCGAAGGTCGAAAGTCGAAAATGTGTTATTCGTTTTTGACTTTCGACTTTTAAAAGTAAAGTTCTCCAAAGAACTCTGTTTTGTGAAAATCCGGTTCAGGGGTTGCGATGGGATTCCAACTCAGATAATGCGGATTTTCTGTTTTGTCGGCGCATTTATAGAAATTACCTAAAATCTTTTCCGGTAAGTTTTTCGCGTCCAAATCCATTAATTTCAAGGGTATGGCTACAATCAACTCCCAGGCGTATACTTTTTTTCTTTCATCAAATGATTTGTGTTCAAAAGGTTTGCCTTCTACTAACGTATAACGGCGAATTCCACTATATTCATACGGCGCTAATGACTTTTTGACCTCGCGAGACTGCCGCCTGGCAGCATCACATGTACCGATACAATTGAACTCAAAGTTCATATAGTCATTCTCGCTTTCTTTCTTCATGAAAAATTCCACACAACTATCTTCATGCACCGGGTCGCCATCCTCACCATAAATGGCTTTAAGTGAATACCCTCTCGCAAAAAAACGAATATACATATAGACGTCGGAACGGGCAATATCGAATACGGCAATCGGTTTGTAAGGATACTTCTCTTTCCAATTAACCACATCAATATAATCCCGATGCGACTTGCTTTCCATCAAAAAATCTACGGATGACATATCCAATACATCGAGAGCGGGCAAATAAGGTATTTTGAGTTTATTCATTCTATTTCAATTAGTGACAGATTTTAATAAAATAAAAATAACATCGATAAAGTTATCAAAGAACCGATAATCCGGCTCAGTTCTCATAATTCCACAAATTAACACAATCAATACTTCGCTAAAGATAAGCAGAAAACTGTAATAAAAATATACGCATAAAACAATTTTGTTTCTCTTTGTTTTTTTTAACTCTTTGAATCCCCATACTATTTTCTCTCAAATCCGACAAGAAAAAAGCATCTGCATACAATAATTTTATTTTTACTATTGATGGAAAAGAATACACATATGACTTTTTAAGAACCCGACAACTCACTACTCTAAATTTTACCGCTATAAGGAAGCGTTTTTATATTATCTTCCATAAATTGCCAGTCAGGTTTCTTTTCTGTTGTGGCAGACAATTTTATCGTTGATTCATTCATCATTTCCAAATCCCATTTTCTGCCAAATCCCCAACGGTAGAACAGTCTCCAGACAATTCCGGTTGCCGCCATACTATACGGACACGTGTCAGGTTATCCGGCCAAAACCGTTTTAATGAGCTGTCGGTTATTTCTTTCAGTTGGTATTTGTCTTTGATTTCAAAGCTTTTTCCGCGTTTCCGCGTATAGGTACGCACCCAGCTATTGACTTGGGCTTCCTCCGGCGAGAACGGTCGCAAGATTTATCGCTTCGGCTTCATTGGCCAGAATGTTGCGTTCCCTTTATTCCGGACTGCGCTGACATAAATTGTATCGGAAACGCAAGGATGAATAATATTAAAAAGGACTGTTTCATAAGTAAGTATTCAAAATTAAGCATTATGTGTATAATTGATTTTCAATTCTCTCCCTATAGCCGCCAAAATTCTGTTTGTGGGATAGACAAGCGTCTGGGCAGATGTGTAATCCTGTG
>JAISXD010000071.1 GCA_031270665.1 Tannerellaceae bacterium
ATAGTGCAAATGTACACATTGTTGCGCTTGCGTCACCCAAAGTCACCCTTTATTATCTGTAACTCGTTGATTTGCAATATGCGCTATGTAATGGCGAAGAAAAGTGATGAAGTCAGGACAAATTCAATATTGCTATACTTAATATTCTTTTCATTGTATTACTTATTTACCGTTTTATATTAAATCAGAATTGAATGTTCAAACCCAAAGAGACATATTTTGAGTACGGATAAATGCCGACATCGACTCCCGAAGCCGTCACACCGCCCACATTTCCATCAGAACCTACACTCCGCCCGATTTCCGGGTCTACGCCGGAATAACCCGTCACGGTAAAAAGGTTCTGCACACTGGCAAATACTCTTAGCTTGTGGAACTTAGCCTTTTGTGTCAAATGTTCGGGCAAGGTATAACCTATCTCCACATTTTTCAGCCTCAGATAGGAACCGTCTTCCACAAACGCATCGCTTACACGGCTGTTTCCGGCCACGTCGCTCCATACGGCACGGGGATACACATTGCTGCTGCCTTCGCCTGTCCAGCGGTTTTCATAAAATTCCCGCCCGACGTTCTGCAGGCCGATACTGCCCTCGCCGTTCATGCTGATAAGATTGCGTTTCACAAAGCTTAGTATCTTGTTTCCGGCCGAATAATTGAAGAAAAGATTGAAATCAAAATTTTTATATTCGCCCGTGAAGTTTATCCCTCCGTAAAATGCCGGAATGGGGCTTCCGATATTCGTACGGTCATCGTCCGTAATACGGCCGTCTCCGTTCAGGTCTACAAATTTGCGGTCGCCGGGAGCCGTACCGGAAGTATTATACCATACATTCTCATCGTTGGCCAGCCGGCGGGCATTCTCGTTCAGAGCATCCAATTCTGCCTGCGTCTGTATGATTCCATCGGTCTTGAATCCGTAGAAATTGCCGATACTTCCGCCTACTTCCGACATGGAGAATACAGCCCAGGGCGTATTTCCCGTGGTCGGGAAATTCAGACTCTGCAGGTTGGCAACGGCATCCATGCCGGGGGAGAGTTCCTCGATTTTGTTTTTTACCGTCGTCAGGTTTAAATTGATTCCATACTTAAACTCCTTTGTATAATCGCGGAAGTCAATCATAAATTCAAATCCACGGTTCTTTATGCTTCCTACATTGCGCGTCGCTTCCAAAAATCCCGTTTGCGCCGGCATTTTTACCTTTAACAGGAAATCGCTGGATTTCTTTACGTAGTAGTCTGCCGTAATCATGAGTTTATTGTTCAGGAAACCCAAGTCGATACCGATATCCGTCTGTTTGGACGTTTCCCATTTCAGATTCGGGTTTGGCAGGAACGACTGCGCCATACCGTCCGTATAGGTTTTGTCCTGCCCGAACACGTACCCGCGGTTGTTGCTGCGGCTTCCTGTGGTATAGGAAGACTGATACTAGAAAAGACCGATGTTCTGATTTCCAGCTTCCCCATAACTGGCTCGGAATTTCAGGTTGCTGACGGCGTCCAGTTCTTTCAGGAAACTTTCTTCTTTCACACGCCATGCGGCAGAAACGGAAGGGAACGTTCCCCAGCGATTACCGGAGGCAAAGCGGGAAGAACCGTCCCGGCGAACCGTGGCCGTCAGGATATACCGCTCGTCAAACTTATAGGTGACACGTCCGAAATAGGAGGCCAGCGACCAGGTTTGCTGATAACCCGCTATCGAACGGATATTTTCCATAGAGGCCAGGTTGCGCAGGCCGTCGCTCATCACGCCTTCGCCTTCGGCGTTTATGTCGCGAGCCGTATTTTCCTGGATTGATATACCGGCTAGGAGGTCGAGAGCATGCCGGTCGAATGTTCTGGAATAGTTTGCCGTATTTTCCCACAAGTATTCAAAACTGTTACTTGCATATTGCCTGTAAGTAGCCTTGCGTGTTGTTGGTACCCGGTCGTCATACGGATGAAAATTATACCCGGAAGAAGCGCCGTAGCTGACGCCGAAGTTTGTTTTCAACGTCAATCCGTTTATTGGGTAAATTTCGATAGCCGTGGTTGCCGTCAGGTTGTGATGCACATTCTTCTGGTCGTTCAATTTGCTGCGGGCATAAACATTCTCGTTGTCTCTTACTGCATTTTCTGTTTTGCTGTAATAGCCATAATTACCATTCCCGTCATCCGGAAGGTCTGTCAGCGGATTGGCGGTCATTGTCGGAATCAGTTTTGCCAGACGGCCTACTCCCCCCTGGCCCGAACCAAACAAGACCTTCTCGTCCGTATAGGCATATCTTGCCGTTGTGGATGACCTTAACCATTTTACCGGTTTATAATCATGGGTAAACGCCGTATTATAACGGTTATAGTCCGAAAATTCAACAATCCCCTTGTGTTTCATCATTCCAAGCGATACGGAGGTAAGCGATTTTTCCGTTCCTCCGCGAAGGCTCAGGTTGTAATTCTGCTTCAAACCGGAACGATACATCACGTCCTGCCAGTCAATCGTCCTCAATCCCGCCGGATTCGACCATTCCGCCAAAACCGGCGAGTTTTCCCTGGTGGCTACTTCCATTGCCAGCCCGACGAACTCCTGAGAATTTAACATATTGTATGGTTGAGGCTTGAACTGCACGGAGGTCGTTGCATCAAACGAAGTTTGTATCTGCCCCTCCTCTCCTCTTTTTGTGGTGATGATTACCACCCCGTTTGCCGCCCGGTTGCCGTAGATGGCGGCGGCCGAGGCATCCTTCAATACGTCAATCGACTGTATATCCTGCGGATTAATGCTGGAGATATTGGCGCCCGGATAGCCATCGACAACATACAGGGGAGTATTATCTCCAAAAGAACCTATACCGCGAATCTGCACCTGTACACTGGCGCCCGGCGCCCCGTCGTTATTGGTCACCTGAACGCCCGACATGCGCCCCTGCATAGCCTGTCCTATATTGGTTACCGGTACTTTTACGATCTGTTCGGACGCAATCGAACTGATTGCCCCGGTCAAATCTCTGCGTTTTGCCGTACCGTAGCCAATTACGACTATTTCTTCCAACGCCTGGGTATCTTCCATTAATTTAATTATAAGTCGTTTGCCACTATTGTTTGCAGAGGACACACTGATTTCCTGCGTAACATATCCGATATAGGAAACTTTCAGCACGGCATTATCTGCTACCGTCAGCGAGAAATTCCCGTCCGTATCGGTCACAGTGCCGTTCGCAGCCGCGCCTTTTTCCAGCACGCTGGCGCCGATTACCGGCTCGCCTGCCTGGTCTATTACCGTGCCGGTAATGCGTTTGGCTGTCTGGTTCGAACCTGTCTCCGGCCGTACTTTGAGAAGGATTTGCCTGTTTGCGATTTCAAAGGTCAGTCCTTTACCGGTCAGAACTTTCTGCAATAAGGCGTAGATCGTTTCCTGCCGAACTTGCACGGAAATGCGTTGCGACTGGTCAATACTGTTGTCGAGCATGAAGGTATAGTCTGTTTTCTGCTCGACGGCGTTGATAAACTCTTTCAATGTCGCGTCACGGAGCGACAGGTCTATCTTAGGTGTTTGGGCAAAAAGTTGATTTACGGCAAACAAAACTATAAAAAGAATGAAATTTAATTTTTTCTTGTACATAAATCATGTGTTTTTAAGTGCGAAATAATGAATAATGATATTAGATTAAAAAATTACCGTTACCTTTACCCCGTCAAATAACATACGGAAAGACGCGGCAAAAAGACGCGAACAAAAGAACTCATACGTGTTTATTGACAATCCGAAGGCATGGAGAATGGCAGTTCTTTGTGCCTTTGCTTCGTTATACGGGCAAATAACGGACAGGGATGCGTTTTACTTATACTTGACTGTCACCTCCTCTCCGTTTATTTTGTATTCGATGGGCGTCAGCTTGTTGATTAAACCGAGCAGCTCAGTCAATGTTTCCGTCTTCACGGTCAGCCGGTAGGTCCGTTCCGGCGGCGCGTTCACGACGTTAATATGCACTCCGTACCATCGTTCCAGTTTTTTCACCATGAAGGCGACGGGTACGTTTTCAAATTTCAGCTTGTTAAATCGCCAAACGGCTTCGAGTTCGGCGTCGCAATCGGCAATGTGGCATCTTCCGGTTCCGTCTTTCTTCACAACGCCCGACTGATTGGGGCAGAGAGTTGCCAGAACATGGCGATCGGCAGCGGCAAGGAGCTGAACGCGTCCGTTAATGAGCGCTACGTTCACTTCGTCTTCGTCATGATAGGCTCTGACGTTGAACACCGTCCCGAGCGCTTTTACATGGATGGTTCCCGCATGTACCGTGAAAGGCCGTTCCGGGTTGCTCCGCACGTCGAAATAGCCTTCGCCTTCGAGTTCCACCATGCGCGTCTTGCTGTTATACAGACGGCTATAGGAGAGGCGCGAGCCTGCGTTGAGGCATACAACGGTGCTGTCGGGCAGAATGACCTGCGTCTTGGACCCCGGTGGCGCTATGACGATATTTCTTTGCATGTCTGCATGATCGGACGAATCCGTAATATGGCCGAGCCACAGTGCGGCGGAAGCGCCGAGGAAAAGGGCGACGGATGCGGCTATACCCGTTGCGCGGTACAGCACAGCACGCGAGTATCGGCGTGGCACGCGGCTTGTTGCCCATATCGTGGCCTGTATTCTGTTCCAAATGATCTCTTTGTCGGGTATGAGAATTTTTGTCTTCTCCATTATTACTCTATTTTTCAACATAGACACTTCACGGGGCAAAAACCCCTAAACGAAGACGATTTTTTTACAACTGGTCGGCGTGTTTGATGATATATTCGCGTATTTTGCGGAATGCGATGCCCATTTGATTTTCAACCGTTTTAACAGAGATATCCTGTTTTAAAGCGATTTCCCTGTACAAAAGACACACGTCTTTGTGCAGGATAAAAATTGCCCTGCATTTGTCGGGCAAAGTTTCAACGGCAGCCGCCAGCAGGCGGTAGAAACGGTTGCGATCAATGCAGTCGGTTGCTTTCCGCAGTTCCTCTTCCGTCTTCGTCCAGTCTTCGAGAATGCGCATACGGTTGCCGGCATCGCGCAGATAATTCAACATGCGGTTGCGGGCGCTGTTGTAAAGATAAGTCTTTACATACGTGATTTCGCACGAACGGCGCTCTTCCCACAAAGCGACAAAAACATCCTGCACAACATCTTCAATAGCCTGAATATCCTGTGAATAACCATTTAAGAAACGGCAAACCGGTTCAAAAAAATCATCGTATATCTGCTTGAAAGTGTTTTCATCAAGTATCATGGTAAAAGCGTTAACCTGCATTTATTATACTGCAAATATAAATGTTTTTTTGAAAAAATAAGAAGAGACTTATTTTGTACGATAATTGATTCCCGAATAATCGTTATTTTTGCATCGAATGTATTTGAAAAAACAATAAACTGTTTCAAACCTTTTATTATGGATAGTTATCGTCGGCTCTTGGGTTTTTTAGTTATTCTCTTTTTATTCATAACGCCGCTTTCTGTTTGCGCAGATGAAGAAAGCAGGATACTTATTATCAGTTCGTATAATCCCACTACTAAAAATATGACGCAGAACATCTCCGAGTTTCTGGATGAATATGAACGCTTGGGAGGGAAATCGGCGATTGTAATTGAAAACATGAATTGCAAGAGCCTTTTCGGAGCGCCCGCATGGAAAGCGAAGATGGAAGATATTCTGGCAAAACACACAAAAGAAAACAAGCCGAACGTAATCATTATCCTCGGGCAGGAAGGCTGGGCCTCTTACCTTTCAATCGATCGGAAGGATAAAAACACAACGCCTGTATTATGCGCTATGGTGAGCGCCAATGCCGTTTTGCTTCCCGATTCTGCAACCTCCCTCCGGGACTGGACACCCGAAAGCATGGATACCCAAGCTTTGTTGGATACAAACCCGAATGTGTCGGGCTACCTGTATGCATATGATATTAAGAAAAACATAGACCTGATAAAAGAACTTTATCCCGAAACAAGGCAAATAGCCCTTATCACCGACAACAGCTACGGGGGCGTTGCTTTGCAGGCGCTCGTTGAAAAAGAAATGAAAAGAATGGGCAACTTGGAGCTTATCCTGTTAGACGGGCGGAAAAACAGTGTTTACACCCTTATCGATCAAATTGAAAAACTGCCCATACATACAGTCATCCTGTTAGGAACGTGGCGGGTAGACATGAACGAGCGCTATTACGTAGGGAATGCTACGTATTCCATGATGCCGGTACGGCCGGACTTGCCTGCCTTTACGCTTTCCACCACCGGACTGGGACATTGGGCTGTAGGAGGATATATCCCCCGCTACCGTACGTTTGGGAAAGACCTTGCGCGGCAAGCCGTCAATTTAGAGAAAGGCGCAATACAGGTGAAAGACATAAAAGCTACGCTATTGCCCAACGGCTACGTTTTCGACGTGCATAAAATCAAAGAGATGGGGATCGCTACCCGGTTGCTGCCTGCCGGCGCTGAATTTATCAATGAAGAGACAGGCCTCTTGTCGCAATATAAATACGAGATATTGCTTGCGGTAACATGCATCCTCCTATTGTTCCTTATTATGCTGGCCTACTTCTATTACCGCTCGAACAAACTGAAAGACCGGTTGATGGATCTACAGGCAGACAACACCATCATCATGGACAATGTGCGGGCTTCCATCGTATTTATCAAGCCCGACTATACGATAAAATGGCGTAATAACGTCGTTTTCGAATGTATTCCCGCGTTTGGCCCGAAGAACTGTTGCGTAATAGACGATGGCATTGCACCTTATTGCGCCGACTGCACAGTCATAAAAGCGATGGAGACGAGGAGGCAAGCTGAAGCGGTCCAACATTGTATATTTGGGCAATATATACATGTATTAGCCAATCCCATCTCGGATAATAAAGGGGAGTTTTTGGGAGTCGTTGTCAAGAAAGAAGATATTACTTCACTGAAAAAGACAGAACTCGAACTAATAAAGGCAAAAGAGAAAGCCGAAGAATCAGACCGCTTAAAATCAGCCTTCCTTGCCAATATGAGCCACGAGATACGTACGCCCCTGAACGCGATTGTGGGATTCTCCGGTTTATTAGCTTCGACAGACGACCCGGACGAACGGGAAGAATACGTGGGGATTATCCATACAAACAACGAACTGCTGTTACAACTGATCAATGACATATTGGATTTAGCAAAGATTGAAGCAGGTACATTAGAATTTGTTTTTACAGACGTAGACGTCAACCGGTTATTTGCCGACATAGAACAGACCTCGCGGATAAAAGCCCGGAATACGGTACAGGTCTTGTTTGAAGATAAAGCGGCGTATTGCGTTATCCGGACGGATAAAAACCGCCTCTTGCAGGTAATAACAAACTTTCTGAACAATGCCATTAAGTTTACAAACGAAGGAAGCATCCGCTTTGGCTATCATATAAGGGAAAATAGCCTGTATTTTTATGTAACGGATACCGGCGTGGGCATCAAAAAAGAAGAACGTAACAAGATATTTGAACGTTTCGTCAAGCTGAACAGCTTCGTACAGGGAACGGGCCTGGGGCTATCTATCTGTCAAACGATCGTAAACAAATTAGGTGGGGAAATAGGCGTCGAATCGGAATGCGGAAAAGGCTCCACCTTCTGGTTTACTTTACCAAAAGAGGTTCTGGTAAGTACGCAAGAAGAAGAAAAGACAAACCGCCAGGTAGTCTATGTAGACGAATACAAGAAAAAAGCCACCTTATTAATAGCAGAAGACAATGAAAGCAACTATATCCTTTTCAGCGCCATGCTTAAAGAATACAAGCTGCTGTACGCCCGCGACGGAAAAGAAGCCATCGAACTATATCACAAATATTACCCCGACTTAATCCTGATGGATATCAAAATGCCTGTCATGGACGGCTATCAGGCATTAGCAGAAATACGAAAAACAGACAAACAAATCCCCGTTATAGCCGTTACGGCAAACGCCTTCGCCGAAGATGAACAACGCGTCTACAACAGCGGCTTCAACGGATACATCCCCAAACCCATCAAAGCCTCTGAACTAAAAAATAAAATTGCCTCCCTGCTAAGCAATAAGCAGGAATAAAACAGTTTGTGACATAATATATTAAAATAATCTGTATATTTGAGGGAACTTAATTTAAAAGGTAAAAGTATGTCGGCAGAAATTAAAAAACTTACACCAAATCATGTATGGGGTTATTTCTATGAGTTAACACAGATTCCACGCCCAACCGGGCATATGGAGGCTGTCACCCGCTTTGTTGCGGAGTTTGGGAAAGGATTAAGGCTGGAAACATGGCAGGATGAGGTTGGGAACGTGCTTATCCGTAAACCGGGTACCCCAGGTATGGAAAACCATAAAACCATTGTATTGCAATCTCACCTGGATATGGTGCCTCAGAAAAATGCTACTGTCGGGCATGATTTCTTTACAGACCCTATTGCTGCTTATATAGAAGGTGATTGGGTGACGGCAAAAGATACTACGTTAGGCGCCGACAATGGAATCGGAGCCGCATTGGCGATGGCTGTGCTGGCCGATAACACATTAAAGCATGGCCCTGTGGAAGCCCTTTTTACTGTGGATGAAGAAGTGGGAATGGACGGCGCTTTCGGATTAAAACCGGGTTTCCTGAAAGGCCGGACGCTTATTAATTGTGATTCGGAAAAAGAAGGCGAGTTATTTGTAGGCTGCGCCGGTGGAGCCGATTTGAATATTTCTTTCCAATATGAAAAAGACGATACGAACATACCGGAAGGAGATGTGGCTGTAAAAATAAGCCTTACCGGTTTGAAAGGCGGGCACTCCGGCCTTGATATTGACTTAGGGCGGGGTAATGCCAATAAACTGATGTTCCGTTTTCTGAAGGAAGCCGTTACCGAGTGTGGCGCCCGCTTATCGTCTATACAAGGTGGTTCGTTGAGGAATGCTATCCCGCGTGAAGCCTTTGCCGTGATAACCATTCCGGGCGAAAATGCAGAGATGTTATGGGAAATGGCCTCTGATTACCAAGACTTATACCGTGCCGAATATAAAGGCATAGAAACGGATATCCGCTTTGTAGCCGAAAAAGTGGAATTGCCTGAAACATTGATTCCCGAGCAGATACAAGACGACTTGATTAATGCTGTGGAAGGCTGCCAAAACGGCGTGTTTACCATGCTTCAGGATTTTCCGGGAACGGTGGAATCGTCGTCAAACCTCGCCGTGGTGGTTTCTGGAAAAGGATTGATAGAAGCGAAGATATTAGTCAGAAGCTCTTCCGAAAGCCGGAAAACTTATTTATGCTCCTGCCTTGAAAGCGCATTTGCTTTAGCGGGGGCAAAAGTAGAATATGGCAGCGCCTATAATGGTTGGCAGCCGGATAACAATTCTCCGGTACTGAAACTTATGCTCGAAACCTACGAAGATTTATACAATAAAAAACCTGCGGTGAAAGTAATGCACGCCGGTTTGGAATGTGGTATCATACAAGGGATATACCCCGATATGGATATGATATCAATTGGCCCTGATTTACGATTCCCCCATTCGCCGGACGAAAAAGTAAATATCCCTTCAGTAGAAAAAGTCTGGAACTTCATAAAAGCTACGCTCGAAAAGATATGATGTTATGTGAAAATATTCGAATCTCCCGAAGTTAAATACGGCACGAATCTGTGCTGAGAAACTCAAGCACATTTTTGAGATAAGGGGCTGTTAGCAGCATCGTTTGGGCAATAGTCTGGCCTGCTTTTGTCAATCTGTATTTTCCTGACTTTGACACTTTGTTGCTTTCCAATCGCCGTTCTCTTTGATTAGGTGGATGAGGCGTTCTACGGCTTCTGTTTCGGGGATGTTTTTGTGGATGCAGGTTTTGCCTTTGTACAGGTCTATTTTTCCGCGGGCTGAGCCTACGTATCCGTAGTCGGCGTCGGCCATTTCTCCGGGGCCGTTTACGATGCAACCCATGATGCCTATCTTTAGTCCTTTCAGGTGGGAGGTGGCTTCTTTTATGCGGGTGATGGTGGTTTGCAAATTATATAGTGTGCGTCCGCAGCCCGGGCAGGAGATGTATTCGGTTTTACTGATGCGGGTACGGGTGGCTTGGAGGATGCCGAACATGATGCTGTCGGATATAGCGGCGGCTCCGCTTTCATTATACAGCATGAGGCCGTCTCCGAGGCCGTCGAGGAATAAGGTTCCGAAATCGACGGCCGCTTTCAATTGCAGGGATTCGGTATCCGTTTCCTTATACTCCCGGTGCAGGATGACGGGGACGTCGCAACCTGCCATCATCAATTTATGAAGGGTGGCCCGCATGGAACCGACACTGTTACTGCCGGGGGCGCTTAGGATAACGACGGCGCATTTATCCTGCGATAATACCTCTGTAACGTGTTCGTCCAACTGTTCGTACGTAAGGCGGATGAACTTTAGCGGTGTGGCGTACTTCTTTAAGTCATCGATTCCGGAAGCGATGAAAAGGGGGAATAGGTTTGTTTTCGGTTTCCATGATAACAAATCGACTATCAATGGGATCGTATCCGGGAAATTATCGGGGTCTTCGTTACCTATATAGATGTAGTCGGGGATAGATGTACCGTTTGCTAAATTTCCGTTTCTGCGGGTTGAAATAACAACGGGTGCTTCGGTTCCTCCGATGTTGTTTGTCCGGCGGGTTATTCTTCTGCCTATAGACAGTGAGTTGTATCCGGGAAAGAGGGGGGCTGTAATGAGGTCGTGTCCTTTCCTTTCTGTTATGTAATTGACTAACTTTTGGGCGACCGGTATTTCGGCTTCCGGTTCTTCGCTGAGGGAAACGCGGATGGTGTCTCCAATGCCGTCCGACAACAGGGCGCCGATACCTGCGGCGCTTTTGATACGTCCATCTTCGCCATCTCCGGCTTCGGTTACACCCAGGTGCAGGGGGTAGTGCATGTCTTCAGCATCCATTACTTGCACCAACAGGCGGACGGTTTTAACCATTACAACCGTATTGGAGGCTTTGATTGAGATTACTACATCATGGAAGTTCTCTTCCCGGCAAATACGGAGAAATTCCATACAGGAGGCAACCATACCTTCGGGCGTATCGCCGTACTGACTCATGATGCGGCCGGAGAGCGAGCCGTGATTTACGCCTATGCGAATGGCGGTTCCATGTTCTTTACAGATGTTGAGGAAGGGTACGAAACGTTGGCGGATTGCTTCAGGGGTAGCGGCGTAATTGCCCGGGTTTATCCTTATTTTCTCTACCTCTTTAGCGGCTGCGTCTGCGGCTCGCGGGTTGAAGTGGATATCGGCCACTAACGGTGTGGCGTAGCCCCGTTCGTTCAGCACTTTGCGGACGACGCCTAAATTACGGGCTTCCCGTTCGCCCTGTGCGGTAAAACGTACGTATTCGGCGCCGGCTTCAATCATTCGAATGGCCTGTTGTATGGCGGCTTCCGTATCCATCGTGGATACGGAAGCCATCGATTGGATACGGATAGGGTTATCGCCCCCCACAGGGGTGTTTCCGACGCGGACGACTGAGGATTTGCGGCGGCTGTAATTGAATGGGTCCATTGACGTTTACCGGCTAATTTGTTTTGTATTTAAAATGAATATTTGCCAGTTCGTTGTTTGCCGCTACTATTTTCTTTTTTAAACCTTCTTTATAAAGGAGGAGCTTTTCCCGGAGTTTTTCATCCCCGGTAGAGAGAATCTGTACGGCGAGGATACCGGCGTTCAAGGCTCCGTTAATGCCGACTGTGGCAACCGGGATGCCCGGGGGCATCTGTACGATAGCCAATAATGCGTCCATTCCATCGAGCGAAGAATTGACAGGAACGCCGATTACCGGAAGTGTCGTCATAGACGCTATCACGCCGCCGAGGTGTGCAGCCATGCCGGCGGCGGCGATAATTACTTTTATCCCGCGCCCGCCGGCTCCTTTGGCAAAGGCTTCTACTTCGGCGGGGGTGCGATGAGCGGAAAGCGCGTGCATCTCGAAGGGGATTTCCATTTCGTCCAGAAACGCGGCGGCTTTCTGCATGATGGGCAGGTCTGAGACGCTGCCCATGATGATACTTACTACAGGCGTCATTTTCCGATAAGCGCTTGATAGGCGGCGGCTGATAACAGTTCGCCTAATTCTTCGGGGCTGGTTATGGCTATCCTGATCAACCAGCCTTTGCCGTAAGGCTCCGCATTCACTAATTCCGGTTGCTCTTCCAGCGTAGCGTTTACTTCCAATACCTTTCCGCTTACCGGCATAAACAGGTCGGATACGGTTTTAACCGCTTCAATAGAGCCGAAAACTTCTTCTTTTTGCAGGCTTTCGCCTTCTGTTGCGATATCTACGAATACGATTTCTCCCAGTTCGCTTTGTGCGTAATCTGTGATACCAACGTAAGCTTCATCGCCCTCTACACGTATCCATTCATGGTCTTTTGTGTACTTTAATTCAGTAGGAAAATTCATAATTTAGCGTTTTTATTGAATTAATATTAGTAAATAAAATTCGTAAAGGAGGCCCCGAACGTACATATAAATCCTAAACCGAAACCTGCATAGGCCTGCATAGGCGTATGCTTTTTTAACAGAATCCGTGAAGTACATACTAATCCGCCGGCCAAAAGAATAAAGATGAACAGCCGGAAGGGATTTATCATCTGTATCTGCGCTACTCCCATCACAGCTCCCAGCAACCCGCCGATACCGATAGCGTGTGCGCTGATTTTCCAGACAAAGTTGATAAACAGCGCGATGAATAACGCCAGGCATATGCCGATAAACAGAGACAGCAGCCAGAAGGGCATCTGCATCTTGAACAGATAAAAGAGGCACGTCATGTTGGCGGCAATGAATATCAGGTAGGGAATGGTGCGTTCTCTTTTGTCTGTCAGTTCCGCGTCACTGGCGGCTCCCCCTTTTATCATCAGCAGGATAAGCAAGCCGGGAATAACGGTAGTGCACAAAAATGAGCCTCCCGCAAGATATAGCTTCATTGTGGACGGGTAAATCGCCAGGTATGTGTAATTCAGCGCTAACAATACCCCGTAGGTAACCATCAGCAAGGGATGGAAGATGATAGATGCTATGTTGGCCATTAATTTCATTCTACATGCAAAATTATATTTCTTTTCTGAGGCGGGCAACCGGAATGTCCATTTGTTCGCGATATTTTGCTACCGTACGGCGGGCGATCACGTATCCCTTCTCTTTCAGGATAGAGGTGAGTTCTTCGTCTGTCAGGGGTTTCCTTTTATCCTCGCCGTCTATATGATCTTTCATTATCTTTTTTACTTCGCGGGTGGAAACCTCCTCGCCCGAATCGGTAGACATGGATTCCGAGAAGAAATATTTCAGCGGATAGATACCGAAGTTTGTCTGCACGTATTTACTGTTGCTTACACGCGAGATTGTGGAGACGTCGTATCCGGCGCGCTCTGCCACGTCTTTTAATATCATGGGGCGGAGGGAGGTGTCGCCGCCTGTAAGGAAGAAGTTCCGTTGGAGCGAAATAATCGTTTCCATCGTTCGCCGCAGCGTTTCCTGCCGTTGTTTGATGGCATCGATGAACCATTGGGCGGAGTCGAGCTTTTGCTTCACAAATTGTACGGCGTCGCGCATATCGGGCGTTTGGTTGACTTTGTTCGAGGCATAGCTTTGAAACATATCCATATAATCGCGGTTGATATGCAAATCGGGTATTCCCCTGGTGTTCATACTGAGGAAAAGTTCGCCATTAAGGGTTTCTACGATAAAGTCGGGTGTAATCTGGCTCATGGCGGATTCCATAGAACCTTCCCAACTGCCGCCCGGTTTGGGGTTCAGCAAAGTAATTTCCCGGATAGCTTTTTTCAAGTCGGCTTCATTGCTGTTCAACGCCCGGCATATTTTGTCGTAATGCTTGCGTGAGAATTCGTCGAAATAGTCTCTGATAATAGCCGTTGCCAATTCTACCGCTGGCGTTTGTTCCTTCTTTTCCAGTTGGATAAGCAGACACTCTTGCAGGTTGCGGGAGCAAATGCCGGGTGGGTCAAAATCCTGTATAACTTTCAGCACGTCCTCTATTTCTTTTTCCTCTACTACCTGCCCGGTCTGAAAGATCAGGTCGTCTGCAATAGAGGAGAGGCTGCGGCGCAAGTACCCGTCGTCGTCGATATTACCTATAATGTATTCGGCTATTTTCGCTTCCTTTTCAGGAAAGCCGCGCAAACCAGACTGTTGCAACAAATATTCGTTGAGCGACTGGCCTGCGGAGAAAGGGATATCCTCCTTTTGTTCTGTCCGTTCTCTAATCTCACGCAATTTATAGTCGGGGATATCATCTTCCGTCAGATAGTCGCCCAGCGAGAGGTCGGTATCGGTTTCGTTTGCCGGCGCTTCTTCTCTGCCTTCATTCTCATTCCCGTCGGATTCGAAATCGTCCGGCATCTCCATACCTTCTTCCAGAGCCGGGTTTTCTTCCAATTCATGCTTTACCCTTTCTTCCAACTCAATCGTAGGCAGTTCCAATAGCTTAATCAACTGAATCTGTTGAGGAGAAAGCTTTTGCTGTAATTTTTGTTGTAACTGTTGTCTCAACATATATTAAAAACATCTCTATCCGTTTACGCCTGACAAATATACGCTTTTCTTTCAGATCTTCAATCCCACATTCAAAAGGAGATTTTACGATAATGCTTAACGAACGAAGGTGGCAATCCGGCAGTTAAGGACTGTTAAATTCAAGTAATATTATTTGTGATTACATTTTTGTTTTTATTTTTGTCAGAATTGTATTTTATGAATAATATAAAAATGGATGTCATACCGGAATTTCTGATTGGAACCTTATTCTCAAAGCAATCAACAATTGCATTGAATAATTCAAAGTTCCATAAAGTTTTTTTTAAAATGAAGAAAAAAACGGAATATGCTGGTTTATTTGAGAGTATACTTTTTTCCGGTTCTCCGGTAAACCCTTTCTCTGAAGCTCTTGATGAAGCATTGTTCAATCTACAGTTCTCCGGGGCTTTATCCAGAAAAAATCCCGAATTAGTTATGTATTCAACCACGGATAGTTTTAATTACACATATCGTATTCTTGTAAAAGATGTTAAGCCTGAGGTAATTGAAAAGACAGAACAATTGTGTGATGAAATATTGGATATGTTAAAAACATGATAGTATATGATGCGATCTGTCTCCCTTAACGAGTTAAAAGAGGATATAAAAGTTTTTTGTACTCAGCTATTGCCATCGAAAGAAGAGATTTCCGTTCACAAGAATGGGAAAATAATTCATGATACCACATGGAAAACAAATTTTTTTGAGCCTTATGAGATTCTATAATTAATACACCCTTATTTCAGCGTTTACGGAACATAAACCAAATGGGATTTGTCGACTATGTTTATCCTTCTGCCAGACATTCCCGATTTGAACATAGCCTTGGGGTTACAGTTTTGGCAAGTAAAATGGTTGATGCAGTACGTAGAAATGGAAACGTAAAAGATCTTAGTGATGAAGACCGAATTAGCATCAGATTATCGGCATTACTTCATGACGTTGGACATTGCTTATTCTCGCACACTTCAGAACTTGTTTACGGGTCGGCTCTTACAGGAGCCATGAATGAAGAGTTTCATGGCAAAAACGTAGAGCCTTCTCCTCATGAGTTTTTAAGTTATCTGATTGTGACTTCGGCTGTTTTTTCTGAATTCTTTGAGACACTAAAAAGTGTTTATAGGTTAAATAACTTGAATCCTAAAGACATAGCCAATCGAATTGTGGGGTTAGTAGAAAAAGAAAAAGATAGATTTAAAACATGCTTTATCAATGGCCCGTTTGATGCGGATAAACTTGATTATTTTCACAGAGACAGCCAATTCAGTGGTATACCCATACAACTTGATATAGATAGGCTTTTTTATGAGATTGCTATATCAGATACATCTGTAATGGATAAGGGTATGCCAGAATCTATTTATGATTTAACGATAGGCATCTCAGGAGTTGGATGTATAGAACAAATCATTTTCAATAAGATGCTTTTATATTCTACAATATATAACCATCACAAAGTACAGGCCATTGATTGTATGTTCAAAGGAATATTTGAGTACATGATTCAAAAAGAAATTCTAATAAAAATCAACGGTATAAAAAAGAAAATAGAATCGCCTGTCGATTTCTTATATTTGGTTGACTACGATTTGTTTTCTTTGATAAATGAAATTGATGATACTAACCTGAAAAGGCTTATCACCAATATAAAAGACCGGAAACTATTAAAACGGGCATTGATAATTAATCATGGCTCTATCGTAAAAGAAGCAATTCAGCCAACAGAAAAAAATGATATTATTGCTGAATTGAAATCGTTATTAAAAGAAGAAGATGCGAATCTCATAGAAAAAGTAAGACAAAAAATAGCAGAACTTGATGAAAAGCCTTCGAACACCAAGGAAGGTGGATTAAAAGGATTAATATCACTACTTTCTACAAAAGCAAACAGATCTACCAAAGATAAATACTTAAGGGAATTAGCAAAGAAAATAGTAGCCGATGCTCATGTGGATTGCCTTTTGCATGAAGTTTGGATTGATATTCCTAAATCGCCTTCATTTAAAGAAACATCTGCAGTAAATATCAGAACGAACAAAGATAGAGATTGTAAAGAATACAAACACATTGATGATTTTTATCCATACAACCCTTATAAAGAACTATATGTTACTCATAAGCTGAACGCTCATGTTTTTGCGCCGGAACCCTGTTTGAAGCAAATCGCAGAATCGGCAAAAAAAATATTTAAAGAAGAATTGGATATTGAATTCAATGAAAGGGCGCTCATCCATGTAAATGGATAAACTGGCCTTACAGCAGCATGGATGCGATGCTCATATAGATCACCATGCCGATGATATCGTTTGTGATGGTGATGAACGGGCCGGTTGCCAGGGCGGGGTCTATTTTCATCTTGTTTAGCGTCATGGGGACTAAGGTGCCGAAGATACTGGCAAACATTACTACGGCAAAGAGGCTGAGTGAGACGGAAGTGGTTATAGACTGGTTGCCCAATGTGAAAAAGTTGTAGATAAAGACGATCAGGCTGATTGTGCTGGCATTAATGAGTGAAACGGCCGATTCTTTGGCTACTTGCCGGACGATTTGGCCGGCTTTAAGCGTATTGTTGGCCAATCCCTGTACTACGATAGCGGACGACTGTATGCCTACGTTTCCACCGGTTCCACCGATCAGGGGAATGAATAAGGCTATTTTGGGATTGACGGCAAAGCCATTTTCAAAACTGCCTAATATAAAGGAAGTCCCCAATCCGCCTATCATCCCGATGACGAGCCATGGAAGGCGGGCAGCCGTTTGCATGAATACATTATCGGTTGTTTCTACGTCTTGCGAGATACCCGAAGCCAACTGATAGTCGCGTTCGTGCTGTTCGCGTACTTCATCCATTACATCGTCGATGGTGATACGTCCTACCAGCCGTCCGATGCTGTCTATTACAGGAAGGGCCACCAGGTCGTATTTGGCAATTACCTGTGCTACTTCTTCGATGCTGTCATTGTCGTGCACAGTGATGGGGCCTTTCTTCATAACATGCTTAATCTTCGATACGGAAGGGTTTGTGATCATTCGTTTCAGAGGAAGTACGCCCCGTAAACGTTCATCGTCGTCTACTACGTATACGTAATAAATTTCGTCCATTTCTTCGGCCTGGCGGCGCATTTCTTCGATACATTGCGGCATACTCCAATTCTCGTTCACCACAATCATCTCCGTACCCATCAGCCCGCCGGCGGTATCTTCGTCGTATTTCAACAGGTCTACAATATCGCCTGCCTGCTCTACGTCTTCTATATGTGACAGAATCTCTTCCTGCGTACCTTCATCGAGGCTGCGCATCAGATCCACCGCATCGTCTGTGTCCATATTATCCACAAGGCGCTTGGCGATTAATTCATTCGGTAGTTCTTTGAGTAGTCTGTTCCGGTCTTCCTCATCGATTTCCATCAATACGTCGGCTGCTTCTTCGTCACCCATCAGCGAATAGAGATAGATGGCCTCCTGCGTATTCAGTTCCTGAAACAATTCTGCTATATCCGCCGGGTACAGGCCTTTCAGTACTTCCCGCACTTTGTTATCGTCTTTTTGACTGATAATGCGCTTCAGGCTTTCGATGTATTCTTTTGTTGTGAGGTCGGGCATAGACATTTCCGGTTTATGTTTTCAGATAACGTTCGGTAAGCTGCGTAAGTTCTATGAACTGTTCAACAGACAGTTGTTCCGGACGTTTGTCGAAAACGGGTAATACATAATCAGGGCAATCTTTGCCTAATAACCGTTTCATGGAGTTACGGAGTGTTTTCCTCCGTTGATTAAACGAAGTTTTAACTACCGTTTTGAACAATGCCGCGTCGCAATTTAAGGTGATACGGTTGTTCCTTTTGATGCGGATAACGCCACTCTTTACTTTAGGAGGAGGATCGAACACCTGTTCGCTTACCGTAAACAGGTATTCCACATCATACCAGGCTTGCAATAAGACGCTGAGAATACCATACGTTTTACTTCCCGGGCCTGCTGCAAGGCGTTCGGCCACTTCTTTTTGCAGCATACCCGAACAGCAGGGAATATGATCTTTGTATTCTAACACCTTAAAGAAAATCTGGCTCGATATATTGTAGGGGTAATTCCCTATCACACAAAAGGGAGAGGGGGATATCCGTAAGAGGTTCAATTGAAGGAAGTCGCCGGTAATGATCCGCCCTTCTAATTCGGGGAAGTACTTTTCGAGATAAGCTACCGATTCCAAATCCAGTTCTACTACAGTAAGGTTGTGCCCGGTTTCAAGCAGGAAACGGGTGAGCACACCCATTCCCGGCCCTATTTCCAGAACCGGCATCCCTTTATACTCCGACAGCGTATCTGCAATACGTTTTGCAATTTGCATGTCTTTCAGGAAATGTTGTCCTAACGCTTTTTTCGGTCTGACTGTTCTCGTCACTTCTTGCTGTTGAAAATGTTCGTATTAAAATATATTATTATCTTTGCAGACATGCAAAAATACAACAAATATCAAAGAATCTCGTAACGGATGAACTATAAAAAACTGCTAAGTACCACTATAAAAGTATTCCTCCCTCTTTTACTGGGCCTTTTGCTGCTCTGGTTCCTGTATCGTAAGATGGATTTTAGCGCAATCTGGCTTGTCATAAAAAAAGGCGTCCGGTATGACATTCTTCTTCTATCGCTGGTTTTCGGCCTGTTCGCCAATATCGTGAGAGGCCTTCGCTGGGGCCTGCTTATCGATTCGATAGGAGAGCGGTTTAAGACGGTGAATGTAATCTATGCCGTGCTGGGCAATTATGCCGTCAATTATGTACTTCCCCGTGTAGGCGAAGTATGGCGTTGCGGCGTTATTACGAAATATGAGAAAATCCCTTTTACCAAACTGATCGGGACGCTTTTGATAGACCGTATCGCCGATACCTTTACGGTAGGCCTCCTCACCTGTTTTATTTTTATGTTTAATATATCCTTCTTCCATAAGTTCTTCGCCCGGAACCCCGAATTGCTGGAAGGTTTACATGAAAATTTCAGTTTGCTCTGGATTATTGCAGGACTCGCTATATTGGTGGTTGCCATTTGGTTTACCTTCACTCGCTTCGGACATCTTACCCTGATACAAAAAGCGAAAGGAATGTTGCATAATATTCTGGAAGGTATGAAAAGCGTCTGGGTACTGAAGAGAAAATTTCTTTTCATCATTCAAACCCTTTTGATCTGGGGCGGTTATTTCCTTTTCTTCTATATTTCCTTTTATGCCTTTGACTTCACGCGCGATTTAGGCGTAAGGGTTGGCTTAATCGCCTTTACCATGAGCAGTATCGCCGTAGCCGTCCCCATACAGGGAGGCATTGGCCCCTGGCATTTCATGGTAATCTCTACATTAATGATTTTTGGCGTAAACGAAAACGATTCTGCCGCCTTCGCCCTTGTAGTACATACCATCCAAACCATCTGGACAGCCCTCTGCGGCCTTTTCGCCATCATAGCCCTGCCGATAGTCAATAAAGAAAAAACCGTAAGCCGGTAAATCAAATGCTTGAGTTGAAGAAATTACGGCTGATATAACCGGCTATCCAATCGCCTACTTCGGACGTTTTGGATGCTTTTCCTTCCTGGGAAATGTCTTCGGTTACGATGCCGGCATTCATTGAGGCTGTTACTGCATCGCGAATGGCTTTTCCTTCTTCCGTCAGGTTGAAAGCATATTCAAACAGTAGGGCGGCGCTCAGGATTGTTGCTAATGGATTGGCTATGTTTTTGCCTGCCGCTTGCGGATACGAACCATGAATAGGTTCAAATACGGAGGTGTGTATACCGATGGAAGCAGAAGGTAACATGCCGAGCGAACCGGTGATTACGGATGCTTCGTCTGTCAGGATATCTCCAAACATATTCTCCGTTACCATTACATCGAAACTTTTCGGCCATTGGATAATGCGCATGGCAGCGTTATCTACAAACATATATTCCGTTTCCACGTCAGGATATTCTTTTTCGATTTCCTGCACTACCTGCCTCCATAAGCGTGACGTTGCTAATACATTGGCTTTGTCAACAACCGTCACTTTCTTACGGCGTTTCCGTGCATAGGTATAAGCCAAACGGACGATTCTGCCGATTTCTTCACGTGTATAGATACATGTATCATAAGCCGTGTCGCCGTCTTCACTTCTTCCTTGCGGGCGGCCGAAATACATACCTCCTGTTAATTCGCGGATACACATGAAATCGGCTCCGTCTACAAGTTCGGGACGGAGCGGCGATTTATGAATCAACGAGGGGAAGGTAGTTACCGGACGGATATTGGCATATAATCCTAACTTTTTCCGCATAGCTAATAATCCCTGTTCCGGGCGTACTTTGGCTGAGGGGTTGTTGTCGTATTTCGGGTGGCCGATGGCTCCGAAGAATACGGCGTCACTTGCCATACAAAGGGCATGTGTCTCATCCGGATAAGGATTTCCTGTCCGGTCTATTGCTGTTGCCCCCACCAACGCTTCTTTATAGGTTAAATCATGTCCGTACTTTTTACATACGGCTTTGATGGCCTTCATGCCTTGTTCTATTATTTCGGGGCCAATGCCATCGCCGGCTAATACTGCTATGTTTATTTTCATTCTTTGTTTGTTGTGAAATTTTAATCTCTGTAGAATTGAATGTATTTAGGTTCGGATGGGGTATAATTATCAGCGTCCCAAAGCGAACTTGTAAGCATTAAATCGGCGCTATAACGATTGCAGGCAATAGGGACGTTGTGTACCCGGCATTGACGAAGCAACATCTGGATATCCGCTTCGTGAGGCTGGGGGTTCAAGTCGTCAATCAGGAAGATTGCCAGATTGATTTCTTTACGTACTACCATTGCTGCAATTTCAGCATCTCCGCCAAGCGGGCCGGAATGCATTTTGGTGATTTCGGCGTTAATACCTCTGATTCCGAACGCTTCTTCTACCAGCCCTCCTGTCGTACCTGTGCAAACCAAGTGGTGATGTGATAGAAAATTTGCATTATGTACAGCCCATTCTACCATATCTACTTTGCGCCTGTCGTGCGCTACAAGTGCAATTGTTAACTTTTTGTTCATACGCTGTATTTTTTTTGTGGAAGCCGGATAACTCCTAACTTCCGGATTCAATCTTATTCAACATTTTAATGGTTGCTTTGATGGCGGCTTCCGTCTGGTCGCCATCCAGTCCGCGGGTTTTAAAATCAATCCCCGCAAAATTCCAACTGATGATCGTTTGCACGAATGCATCGGTTCGTCCGCCCGGTGGAATCGATACGGAATAATTGGTCAGCATCGGGAAAGGGCGCCCCAAATCCGTATAAATCATTCGGAGTGCGCGCATAAAGGCGTCATATTGTCCATCCCCGGAAGCCGATTGTTCGTATGCTTCCCCGTCAATCTCTATTTTCAAGGTAGCTACCGGACGTAAACCCTGCGCCAAAGATAATGAATAATTCAGTATCTTGATTTTCTGGTCGGCCATTGTTTCCTGATTTAATAAATCACTGATAATATAAGGAAGGTCTTCCTGGGTAACTATCTCTTTTTTGTCTCCCAGCTCGATGATGCGTTCCGTTACTTTTCTCATCGTTTCATCATCCATATCAATAATGCCCAACGCTTCCAGGTTTTTGCCGATGTTCGATTTGCCGGATGTTTTTCCTAAAGCATATTCGCGTACGCGGCCGAAACGTTCGGGAAGCAGGTCATTGTAGTAAAGACCGTTTTTCTTGTCGCCGTCGGCATGTACGCCGGCGCATTGGGTGAAGACGGATTCTCCTACGATTGGGCGATTAGGCGCTACGCGAATACCGGAAAAACTTTCAACCAGGCGGCTTACTTTATTGATTTTTTCTTCTTTCAGATTTGTTCTTTCATGCAACTGATCTTTAATAACGGCCAATACACTGCTAAGAGGAGCATTTCCGGCCCGCTCGCCCAGGCCGTTCACGGTGGTATGGATACCTTTTATTCCGGCGCGAACGGCGGAAAATACATTGGCTATTGCCAGGTCATAATCATTGTGTGCATGAAAATCAAACTGTAAATCAGGATAACGTTCCACTATTTGTTTACAGTATTCATAGGTATTGAGCGGATTCAGGATACCTAATGTATCCGGTATCATAAATCGCTTGATGGGGAGGTCTTTCAACGTATCAATCATGCGGAATACATAATCGGGCGAATCAATCATGCCATTCGACCAGGTTTCCAGATAGAGATTGACGTCTATCCCCATTTGCCGGGCTAAAGATACTTCTTTCCGTATATCTTCAAAATGCTGTTCCGGACTACGCCTGAGCTGTTCGGCTACATGTTTATAAGAGCCTTTGGCCAGTAAGTTAATAACGCGGCAACCGGCCTTCTCTATCCAATGAAGCGAAGCGCCTCCATCTACAAAACCCAACACCTCCAGTTTGTGAAGGTGGTTGGAACGTTTGCCCCATTCGGAAACCTTTCTAACGCCTTCAAATTCGCCGTCGGATACACGCGCGGAAGCTATTTCAAGCCGGTCTACCCCCAGTTCGTTTACCAGCATTTGCGCTATACTGAGTTTCTCATGTGCTGCGAATGAGACGCCCGATGTTTGTTCCCCGTCTCGCAGGGTAGTATCCATTATTTCTATCATAGCTGCGCTTTTTCGTATTCCTCTATTTTGGATTTATTCGCTAACAGATAATCAATATCATCCAAGCCATTTACCAGGCAATTCTTCTTGTACGGATTGATTTCAAAAGAGGCTGTACGATGTGTCTCATTGTTCGTAATGGTTTGATTCGGGAGGTCGATCGTTACGGTTGTTGCCGGGTTTTTCTCCAATGAGGCGAATAATTCAGCCAGGAACTCCGGCGAAACGACTACCGGCAGAAGGCCGTTGTTCATGGAGTTATTTTTAAATATATCGGCAAAGAAGCTGCTTACCACAGCTCTGAAACCATAGCTGGCGATAGCCCATGCGGCATGTTCGCGGCTGCTTCCGCTACCGAAATTCTTACCGGCAACCAATATATGGCCCTTATACGTGTTCTGGTTCAGTACGAAATCAGGATTGGGAATATCCTCTTTGTCGTATCGCCAGTCGCGGAACAGCTTGTTGCCAAAACCTTCCTTGGTAGTTGCCTTTAAGAAACGGGCCGGTATAATTTGGTCTGTATCTACATTCTCTAAGGGAAGGGGTACACAGGTGGATGTAAGCAGGGTGAATTTTTCTTTCATGAGAAATTTGTATTATTAATCATTTATTATTCGTTCAATAAGTCTCTCGGGTCGGTGATAACGCCTGTTACGGCGGCGGCGGCGGCAACTAACGGGCCTGCTAAAATGGTTCGCGCGCCGGGTCCCTGGCGCCCTTCAAAATTACGGTTGGAAGTAGATACGGCATACTTGCCCGCCGGAACCTTATCATCATTCATCGCCAGGCAAGCGGAACAACCCGGTTGGCGTAATTGGAAGCCTGCTTCCGTCAGGATTTTATCGATGCCTTCCGCCTTTATTTGCTTTTCTACCATCCAACTGCCGGGAACGAGCCAGGCCGTTACATGGGCTGCCTTTTTCTTTCCTTCCACAAGGGAAGCGAATGCCCGGAAATCTTCAATCCGCCCATTGGTACAACTACCCAGAAATACATAATCGATTTTCTTCCCTTTCATTGAATCTCCCGGTTGGAATCCCATATAATCAAGCGCTTTGCTGAAGGATATACGGCCTGTTTCATCTATGCTTTCAAGGGTGGGGATTTGTTCACGGATACCTAAGCCCATGCCCGGATTCGTACCGTATGTTACCATTGGTTCAATATCTTCGGCATGGAATACAACTTCTTTGTCGAATACCGCATTATCGTCGCTATGCAACGTTTTCCAATAAGCAACCGCCCTCTCCCAGGCCTTTCCGCGAGGGGCAAACTCACGGCCTTTCAGGTAATCAATGGTTACCTGGTCGGGGGCAATCATTCCACCCCGGGCGCCCATTTCTATGGAAAGATTGCAGATGGTAAGGCGGTCTTCCATCGTTGTATGGCGGATCGCCTCTCCTGCATACTCTACGAAATACCCGGTAGCCCCTCCTGTTGTCATCTTGCGTATGATATAGAGCGCTATATCTTTGGCCGTTACGCCCGGTTTCCGCTTTCCGTCAATCGTGATACGCATGTTTTTGGGTTTCCGTTGCATAAGGCATTGCGTGGCAAGCGTCATTTCTACTTCGCTGGTTCCAATACCAAAAGCAATTGCTCCCAAAGCGCCATGTGTAGAGGTATGCGAGTCACCGCAGACCAATGTCATGCCCGGTTGGGTAAGCCCGTTTTCCGGCCCTACTACATGGATGATACCGTTTTTCGGATGTCGTAACCCATAATACGTTAAGCCGAAATCTTTGGCATGCTGTTCCAATGTATCGACCTGTTTTTTAGAAACAGGATCTTCAATCGGCCTGTCTTGATTTAATGTAGGGATATTATGATCGGGAATACAGGTAACTCTTTCCGGGCGGAAAGGCTTCAATCCTCTCTCTTTCAGCCCGGCGAAAGCTTGCGGACTGGTTACTTCATGACAATAGAGGCGGTCTATATAAAGTTGGATTGTACCGTCGGACAACGTATCTACAACATGTTTTTCCCAGATTTTGTCGAATAAAGTCTTCATTTTCTTACTTATTAATTATGGATTATAACTTACGACTTATACAACTTACACAATAAATTTATTTATCGCATCTACAAACGCTTCTACGGAGGCGGCTACAATGTCGGTATTGGCTGAAAAGCCGTAATACATATTGCCTTTGTATTCTACCTGCATATGTACTTTTCCGGTATCATCACTACCTTTGCTGAGCGCTTGAATCAGAAATTCCTGTATCGTCATATCGCTGTTGCTGATGGCTTTCTTTACGGCTTTAATACCTGCATCTACCGGACCGTTACCGGCGGCGGCTTCACAACGCCTTACGCCGGAAAGGTTCAGGCAAATGCTCGCCATAGGTTGTAGGCCAATACCGCTCGTTACCTGTAAATGCTCTAATTTGATGCGATGCATTTCGGTGCGGTCTTTCCCTACAAGCATCAATACGTCATCATCATTGATGTCTTTTTTGCGGTCGGCCAATTTTAGAAACTCGGCATATACCTTATCCAACTTGTCTTGTTCCAAATCTACGCCCAGGATATGCAGGCGATGTTTTAAGGCAGCTCGCCCGCTACGGGCCGTCAATACAATCGCATTATCGTCGATGCCTACGTCTTTCGGATCGATGATTTCGTAACTTTCGCGGTTTTTCAGTACCCCATCCTGATGGATACCCGAAGAATGAGCGAAAGCGTTACGCCCTACAATGGCCTTGTTGGGTTGGATCGGCATATTCATCAGGCTGGATACCATCCGGCTGACGTCGTATATCTTCCGGCTGTTAATATTTGTTACAATATCTGCGCTTTTATGGCTTTTGAAAATCATGGCTACTTCTTCCAATGACGTATTCCCGGCCCTTTCGCCGATACCATTAATCGTTACTTCTACCTGCCGGGCGCCGTTTAATACGCCCTGAACCGTATTGGCCGTAGCCATCCCCAGGTCGTTATGGCAATGCGTGGAGATGACTACCTTGTCAATATCCTTTACGTTATTCACTAAATAGTTGATTTTCGCCCCGTATTCATCGGGGAGGCAATAACCGGTGGTATCGGGTATATTTACCACAGTGGCTCCCGCCTTGATAACGGCTTCAATCACTCTCGCTAAATAAACATTGTCGGCGCGGCCTGCATCTTCGGCGTAAAACTCTACATCTTCCACAAACCGTTTGGCATATTTCACACAGGCAATCGCACGTTCAAGTATCTCATCCTGTGTAGCGTTAAATTTATACCTGATATGATAATCCGACACGCCGATACCTGTATGGATACGCCCTTTTTTCGCATACCTGAGCGCCTCGGCAGCAACTTCAATATCTTTCTCTACGGCACGTGTCAACGCACAAATAACTGGCCAGGTAACTGCCTTTGAAATCTCAACCACACTGTTGAAATCCCCGGGACTTGATATGGGAAAACCGGCTTCAATCACATCCACACCCAACCCTTCAAGCGTCTTGGCTACTTCAATCTTTTCAATACTATTCAATTGACACCCCGGTACCTGTTCGCCATCCCTCAGGGTAGTGTCGAAAATAAACAATCTGTCCGCCATTTCTTTTTTTTCTTATATTTTGTATTGTTTTACCCCATAAAAAAAGCCCCTCTCACCAGGAAGTGAGAGAGGCTCTTCGTATATTCTTTATTGTTTACACAACACAACAGTCTCACTTCCCATCCTGCTCCCAGAGTAGAATAATAGAAATAATGAGATTATTTGCTATGTTTTGCATTTCCGCGTATTTATTTAACGGCGCAAATATACACCCTTTTTTGTAAGCGCCAAACAGAATGTGCTATTTTTGTGTAAAGTTATTTTAGTTATCTCTCTAACGAGGGTTTCTGTCATTTTGCTATTTTTTGACATTTTGTTATTTTACCTCCTTCCTGTATTGCTTATTTGCGGCCCCGGATGGGCTACTTTCCAAAAACACGCCGCATTTTGTGGTTGTATTTTGGCGAAATGATATAAAAAGAGGGATTATGTCAGCCATATGATCCTAAATAAGCCGGTGTGCCTGCAAAGAGAAGAATAAACCATCTGTCTGGTATCTGTTTGTGTAATGGAAACGACAGGTGAAAATAGTTGTTTTAGCGTTATTGCGGGTTTTTAAGAGCGGTTTCTGTGGCTGTTTATGGGGTGTTAAATTTTCCTGTATGATCTCTTGGGGAAGAGAATACGATGTTTCCGGCAAACCATCGTAAAGTTTTGCCGAAAGCATAATAATCCTTTCCTCAAGCCTCCGTAATGTTTTCCCGGATCTTTGCGTAAGATAGCCCGTTAACGGCTCCTTTGATTATGAAAACTTTCGGAAGCGCTCTGCCGGTTTCCACCTGTCCGTTCAAAATGCCGTTAGCCCAAAAGGTAAATTACTTAAAATATGTCAGGGAATAAGCCCGGAGAGAATCATATTGTAAACCGGCATAACGCTCTTCCTTGGTACGATACACGATAAAATTAACAAAGCAAGAAGTCGAAGAATTGGAAGCAATAGTAAATAAAGGTTCCCATAGACCGGGTTAAGAAACGATTTATTGAAGAAGGTTTTGAGGCTATACTGGAGCATCATCCGACCAATCGTGTAAATGAGGGGAAAACGATGGTGAAATAGAGGCTAAATTGCTGGCTTTATGTTACAGCAATCCTCCGGGTGGAGAATTTGTAACTCACATGGGAAATGTCCTGGATGTATTCCAGTGGTAAGTTTAGGCTTTTTGGGGAAGTTGACATTTATGTCTGAAAAAAACTCATTCAGAATACCCCACTGATGCGATAGTTCGTTCATATCTTTGTTTTTTTAATTAGTTTGTTCTTTTAAAATATCATTTTGCATTCTTGTCATAGAATCTGATTGTTTTTTACCAAATTTGTATATGATAAATACTCTTATTCCACGGTTATAATATATTAATTGATTGTCATATGTATAATTCCCGATAAGGTATTTTTGTTTTAAGGTAATACCTTTATTAAAAGGGTTGTCAAGTGAAACGGCAATTCTTAACTTTCCTTCGTTAAAATTCTTTTGCAAAGATAAATTACTGTATGTGTAGAAATTTTCATTACCTTGTAAATAAATATTCGGAGTATTAAATGAACCGAATAAACTAATATGAAAATCATCCATAATTTTATAAGTTATATTTAGATTGTTCAAAAAACGCATTCCTTTTGATTTTAATTTATTGTATTTTAGATGTTTATTAATAACGTCAAATCCATAATCTATATTAAATCTTCTATTAAAAAAATTCAGTGACGCCCAAAGGCTAATCCCCAAATCTTTTTCATTGTCAAGATTAATATGATTTGTATAAAGAATGTTTTTTTCTGAAGAAATAAAATTTGATATTTTATTATTAATCTGTTTGTAAAAGGGAGAAATTTTAATAAATTGTTCACCTATATATTTTGAGAATCCGATCTCATAATTATAACTTATTTCTCTATTCAAATTAGGATTTCCAACAGAAATAAGATTAGATGATGTGTAATTCTCTATTGGCAAAAGTTCTGCGTAAGATGCTCTCTGAGTACGTTTACTAAATAAAAATGAAGCAGTTGTTTTATTATCGATCTTATAATTTATATTTCCATTAAAAAATAGGTCATTGTAATTTTTATCTATCTCTGATAAGTTTTTTAATATATAATTCTCGTATCTTATTCCCGAATTGAATATTAATTTATTTGTGATTTTATATGTAGCATCAATATATGTAGAAAAATTCATCTGACATGCTTTCTCATTGGTTTGCTGGTGTCTGTTTTTAAATAGATTAAATACAGACTTAGCGCCCAAATTAAAAAATATTTTCTTTGAAAGAAGAATTTCCATATCAAAATAATTTATATTGTTTGTAATGGAATAATTGTACTTGTTTGCAATATCATTTAAACTCATTTTATTATGTAATGGAAGATAGAAACCTGCCGAAGAAATATCTATTTTAATAAGATCAGATAGCCTTCGTGTATAATCGGCAGCTATCCTGTAAAAGGAATATTCATTTTTTGTATATGACTCGTTTGTTTGATTTTCATGAGTTTTAAATATTTCATCATGCTTTAATCTTTGCATATAATAATTAACAGAAATATTAAAATTATCCTTTTCAGATACTTTTGAAAATGTGAGTTGGTAACTGTAAAGATTGCCATTGTTTTTTCCATTTGATTCTCTTTGAGCAATACCTCTTTCAAGCTCGTTATACAGTTGCTTTCCTTTAGTTTTAGAATAACTTGTTAAGTTATTGAATGAATTCAGAACAGACCATTTGTTATTAAAATTATAGGAATAATTTGCGAACAAATGACTACCTTTTGTTCCTATTCCTATATTTGTATAAAAAGAGCTTTTAAAGTATATATTTTTTCGGGTAATAATGTTTATGATACCCGATGTCCCTTCTGCATCATATTTAGCACCTGGCGATGTTATTACTTCTATTTTTTCAACATCTCCCGATGGTATTTGTTCAATAATTTGGGCAGGTAATAATCCTGATATTTCTCTGTTGTTAACTAATATCCTTATATTCTGATCTCCTTTTATTGATGGCGTACCACTGATATCAACAGAGATCATAGGCGTTTTTCGTAGTAAATCTGTAGTTGTAACGGCGTTACTTTTTAAATCCTTTCCGGCATTATAAGTAATCTTATAACCATTATCTTCAACAATATTTGTTTTTCCATATACCACAATTTCATTCAAATTAAAAGCCTTTGTTATATCTTCTATATCACAAGAATCACACTGAATACAACTTCTATTTTCAGCATTTATTTTAATTTCTTTCTGTGGATTTCCCCATATAGACACATTGGAAAAAACAAGAAGAATAAATGAAAGAATAATTTCTTTATGGTTTGTTGAACTTCTCATTATTGATTTTTATATTGACTTTCAAATCAATTACTTCGCCTGTTATTACTCCCATTTTATTGGTGATTTCTATAACAAACGGGAACATAACGTTGTTTACTTTCTTGTAGTCTGAATATGTCATTGCACCTAAATCATTTTCCGATTTCCGAATCATAAAACTTTTTTTCGAAACATACACATATACAACAAATCCTGATTTGTAAACTGCTTTTAGTTTATAACAATTATCTCTTTCAATTTTCTTTTCGCCTTCCAATAGTATTTCCTTAACAATTGATTTTTCTTTATTAATATAATAGTCGTAAAGTGGGCCATACACATTTGAATTAATCATATAATTCTCCGCTTCTTTCTCCGATAATATGTTCGCTTTTGTAGAAATATATGGATTTAACATCCATCCGCTTCCATCAACTACACAAATAATATTTTTCCCAATCGGAAAGTTAATCTCCTGATAAAAGACTTTGCCCGGAACGATCAATGTAGTTTGTGGAATTTCTGTGTTGTTAGAATATACAGTTTGCTCAATATTAATATTTTCTATGGTATTCAGATTGCTTACCCCGCCTAATTTCTCAACGTGCATCTTACAAACATCTACAATATTCTGAGCATTAACGTAAATAGGGAAAATAAAGAGTATAAGACTTATTAAATATTTCATGTTATTCTGCAATTTTATAATTTAAAACTTTTATGACACAATAGAAGAGGGAGAAAAATTCATCCCTCTTTTAAATTTAGAAACGTATTGTTTTCATCCACAACCATACGTTCCAAAGGTGCCAAAACAACCTCCTGCAGACCCGAATGTCCCAAAGGAGCCAAAACAAGAAGAGGCCTCAACTTCAATTGCTGAATCTGAAGCAAAGTCTACTACTTCCAAACTTGTTGATTCATCTGTTTACAAAGTAGCAACATAATCCAAATTTTGATTACTCGCCAACATAATTTTCATCTTTGTTTGTCAATAAGTAGCTAATAGTGGATACTCATCACTTATAATTATTTAAAATTAATCCATCTTCTTCTTGATACTTTCAAAACAATCCCATTTTTCATTACTATTTCTTTCTTCCCTCCTAAATGATTTCGGACATAGAATTTTGAATTGATAATGATGTGATAGTTTATACGTATAAAATCTTTGTCTTTTAGCATTGATTCGATATTTTTCATTGATTCTCTCAAATATTTTATTTTATGATCAATGAGAAAGACAAAACATACACCGTTCATTCCGACTATATAAACTATATCTGGATGGATAGCGAGAATATCTAAAATGTTTAACTTTATCATCCCGCATATCAATAACTATCGTTCAAATTTTCCATATAAACACTGACCTTGTGAATTTGCAAATTCTATTACATATTCTTTTCCTTCAGTTAGTGGAACATTCATATTAATACTCATCCCGATGTCTGTGTTTTCAGCTTGCTGATAAACAATATTACCTTCCTCATCATAAATAGTTATGAGAACTGATTCCAGAACATCATGAATGTTCACCTCAATAGATTCTCCTACAATGAACGCTTCAATGGGCTTTATCAATGTTAGTTGCTTTTCATCTGGAAATTCCCCATCCAACTCAATTTCTTTAACTGGATCGCTGGGACTTGCCAATAGCGCCGGAACACTCATAATAGTTGCCGGAGTCAGTAAGAAACATGTGCCGAACAATAATGATACGATTTTTCTTTTCATAAAGTATGATATTAAAATTTTGTGTCAAATGTATTGACTATATATTTAATGGAAAACAGGCGTCATCTTCTTTTGTATAGTCTTAAAGGCTAATCTATATATAATCAAAAAGATGAGTGAATGGCTACTCATCTTTTTGTAACTTTTTGTAGCTAATAACCTGAGTTCGGGATAAGCCTTATCGAAAAAAAGGAGGAAGGACACATTATTTTGTAGTCATTGTGCCCAGTCTATTATAACTTTCATTGCATCCGTTTAATCTTTCCGCAATTGTGGGGCGACCGGCTCACAATTGTGGAAAGAGCGGCTCACAATTGCGGAAAGATTAAACGGACAGGAAGTCGCTGTTACTTATTCATCATGCCGACAATAAAACAACAGGATGATTCGTTACATTATGCGTAACACTGTGTCCATACGATAGAATATGATTATTTATCAGATAATTCCTGTAATAAAAAGGAATAAAAATCGTGTTTATAAGCCTCCATGCCTATTTTTTTCCGGACGTCGGAACGAAGTCTGCGTACCATATCTACTGACTTTCCAAGAATAACAGCTATTTCCACATCAGTAAAATCTGTTTCACAGGTCAGGCAACAAACACGAAATTCAAGTTCTTTCAATTGAGGATAGTTTTCACGTACTTTATTGTAAAATCCATCTTTAAATTGATTCATTACCTGAAACAGTTTTTCCCAATCCATGCTGTCTTGCTCATATACAATTCTATTGATTTTTTTTAAGAGTCCTTGTCCGCTCTTACGTTCATCCTCTGCTATATATCTCTCTATCAACGCCACCTTTCGTAATATGTTGAAATATTGTATAATAATGGACTTTGAAGTTTGTTTTTCTTCAGAATATTCCTTTGCCATTTTAGATAAACTTGTTATTTTATATCCGGCTTCCAGCAGGAGTTTCCTGTCTTGTGCCGATTTGCGGTAAAATAATAGAATAAATACGCATGCAATCAATAATATAAATAACAGTATAAGCAATCCTCCTCTTTGTTGTATAATTAAAGCGTTCCGTGTGTTTTTGTCTTTTTCGAAATCATATTTTTCTTGAATTTCCACCAACTTATTGTTTTTATCACTGTCAAAGGCCTTAAACGTATAGCCGTGGTATTCTTTATAATGTTTCAATGCCTGTAAATAATGACCCTCATTTTCTTCTATCCGGGATAGAATAAGAAACGAAGTGCGTAATAGCTTAGGTTGGTGAAAGGATATAGCCAAAGCCCGGTTCAGGCAATATTTGGCGGAATCTGTTTTGTTTTCGGCAATATATACTTTTGCAATACTCATAAGTGTTCTGGCCTGCTCAATACTGTCTGGGGAAAATTGAAGCGCATCGTTAAATAATTCTTTCGCTAATCTATAATCCCCCGTCTCACGATATGCCACGCCCTTGCTCTGTCTTACGGACGATTGTAATTCCATTATCCCGTATTGGTCTGAAAGTTGCAGACTTTCATTATAATACAGGAAGGCGCTGTCAATCCTGTTTTTCAATAAGTAACAATTCCCTATCAAACTTAATGCAGATGCTTTATTTTTATGGTTTCCTGCTTTTTCATACATTCCGGCGGCTTTTCTGTTCATTGCTATAGCCTCTTCATGTAAAAAATGTTCACGATAAAGGATGCCTAAGTTACCGTGCGCTAATCCCATCAGATTGTAATCATGGGTTTTACCGGCCAGTTCTATGGCTGTGGTATAGGCTTTAAATGTGCAGTCAATCTCTTTTTTTTGTTCATGTAATACCCGTGCGCAATAAAAAGCGGCTAAGGCGGCATTTTGCAGGTCTCTTTTGTCAATGTAATATTCTTTTATCGAAAAGATAACCGTATCGCCGGTAATATCCTGACAGCATTTGTCTTTCGCCTGGACAAGCAAAAGGTTGTATCTGTTAAACAAATCTTTGTTTAAATCTTCAGGGAACCGTATGGACTTTAGCGCCTGCAAGGCGCTATCGGGAGATTCCACCATCGCTTTTTCGGCCATATCCAGGAAATAAACATCTTCTCCTTTTTCCCTGTTACACGAGAAAAAGAGCAATGAGAACACGAGATACACGCATGTTCTCCGGCAGTATTTCATTGTAAAACAAATCACAAGCCGAACATCCCTTCTTTCGACTACTTAACCATCTCCTTTTTAATCAGCCATTCTGCTATCTGGACGGCATTCAGGGCGGCTCCTTTTTTAATTTGGTCGCCGACTGTCCAGAATGTCAGGCCGTTTGGATTGGTAAGGTCTTTGCGGATGCGGCCTACGTAGACGGGGTCTTTGCCGGCTGTGAACAGGGGCATTGGGTAATCTTTATTTGCCGGATCGTCTTGCAATACGATGCCTTTTGCTTCGGCAAACGCTTTGCGGGCTTCTTCTATGCTGATGGGACGTTCTGTTTCTACCCAGGTTGCTTCGCTATGAGCGCGCATTACGGGTACGCGTATGCACGTTGCGCTTACTTCAATATCGGAATGCATAATCTTACGCGTTTCATTATACATCTTCATCTCCTCTTTGGTGTAACCATTGTCTGTGAAAACATCCACCTGGGGAATCAGGTTGTAAGCCAGCTGATAAGCGAATTTCTCAACCGTAGGTTCTTCTCCCTTCAGGATTTGTTCGTATTGTTTGATCAGTTCGGCCATGGCTGTTGCTCCTGCGCCGCTTGCCGCCTGGTAGGTAGATACATGCACACGTTTGATATGCGACAGTTTTTCAATGGCCTTTAGTGCAACAACCATTTGGATTGTTGTGCAATTGGGATTGGCGATAATGTTGCGCGGGCGGTTCAACGCATCTTCTGCATTTACTTCGGGCACTACCAAAGGTACATCTTCGTTCATGCGGAAGGCGCTTGAATTGTCTATCATCACCGTTCCATGTTTTGTGATGGTTGGCGCAAAATCAACAGATGTACCGGCGCCGGCTGAAACAAAAGCTACGTCAATTCCCTTAAAATCGTCGTTGTGTTTTAATTCTTTCACGGCGTATTGTTTATTGCGGAAGGAATAAACATATCCGGCACTGCGGGATGAACCGAAAAGCACAAGCTCATCCATCGGGAAATCTCTTTCATCAAGTATGCGCAGGAACTCTTGTCCTACCGCTCCACTCACTCCAACAATAGCTACTTTCATTTTGAGCGCTGATTAATTTGTTTTGTTTAATAAGTAATTATATATTTGCGCGCCATTCTGCCGGCGTGCATCTTGATTGTTGCCGAAATAGTGCGCAAAGATAAGTTAATTATTACAAAACCCGTTAGCCATGAAGCAAATATTATTGTTTTTCGGACTTTTGCTCCCGATTTGTTCATTTTCACAGTTCAAAGAATCTTTTTCAGGTACAGACGTTACTTCCGGCAATCCCTGGGAGGGCGATGTTGGCAGGTTTACAATAAACGCTTTGGGGCAATTGGAATTTGTTTCTCCTTCGGGCGAAGCGGGAGAGGCGTCTCTGTACGTCCCCATAGGCTATAATGATACGATGAGCTGGGAAATAGATGTGGCATTAGGCTTTAAAGCTACAAATGCCAACAATGCACGTATCCAGGTATATACGGATGATGATGTTAGCTATTATATCCAGATAGGGAATAACACGGATCAGATATCCTTATACACGAAAGAAGGCGCCAAAACGGCTAAATTGTGTATTAAAGGAAGAGAAAGTTTAATCGTCGGAAAATTTACGTCTGTCCGTTTAACATTAGACGGCGGGGAACGGTGGACATTATATACCCGTACAAGCAACGAATCGTCTTATCATGAAGAAGGAAGTTATACCATGAAATATATACCGGTACAGCCCAGGGCGCAAATGCAGATTCTCTGCCGGTATATTAAAAGCCGGGTAAGTACTTTTTATTTTGATAATATCGAAGTGTCGGAAAATACAACAGACCCTTCGCTGGGAGAATCTTCCGAGGCGGAACTTGTAGACGTCAGGCAACTTAGTTCGTATGAATTACAATTTGTGTTCAGTTCTCCGGTTGATATTTCTAACGCTTCCTGCTCCATTGACGGTTTGGGTGAGGCCGTTCGTATAGCTTATGGAGAAGAACAGTCTCTTGTAAATGTGAAATTCTCCAGTCGTCTGGAAATCGAAACGGACTATTATCTGGCGTGGGATAATCTTTTTGACCTGGCGAATGGGGCGCTCATTGATCTGGCCCTGGAACTCTATTTCGACGACGAGGCTGAGGAGCCTGAAAAACCGGAAGAGCCCGCCGAACCGGTTGTCGAACCCGGTGAATTGATTTTTAATGAGCTACTACCCAATCCCTATATCGGGGGAGGTGAGTATATAGAGTTGTATAATCGTTCCCGGCGCCGTCTTTCCTTAAATGGATTAGCTATCGCTACCCGTAAACCGGATGCTTCTTTAAATACCCCTTATCCTTTATCCGGCGTGGATGCGGTTATGGAAGAAGGCGGCTATGCCTTATTATCAAAGGATGTGGAAGGTGTCAAACCGTTTTACTTTATCTCTTCCCCTGATGTATTATATGAGTTGAAACTGCCGGTGCTTGCCAATACATCGGCCACCCTTGTGTTATTTCGTGAAGCAGACGGAGTAGTAATAGATGAGGTGAGTTATTCTTCCAAATGGCATGCTGCTTCCATAAAAGACCAGAAGGGTGTTGCTTTGGAACGAATTGACCCGGACGCCCCTACGCAGGAAATGTCTAATTGGACTTCGGCCACAGCGATTGCCGGTTATGGTACGCCGGGTTATCAAAATTCCCAATATAAAAAAGAGGATAATCCGGCAACGCATATTGAACCGCCTGTTTTAGCGCCTGACGGATTATACCATATCCGGTATCGGTTGAATCATCCGAACTATCATTGCAGAGCGTATATTTATGACCTGAATGGTCGCCGGGTTGCCGGGATAGCCAATCATCAATTAATGGGCCTGGAGGGAGAACTCATATGGAATGGGAAAGACGCTGACGGGATACATTTGTTGACGGGCCTATACATTATATATATAGAAATATATAGCTATGATGATAGGCAAGGCGTAAAATATAAAAAACCATTTTTGATTCAATAATCACCGGCCTGCTTCAACGGCACACGGGACTATCGTAGGACACTGCTGGGATAACCTTTTGTCTATTTTGTTGATAAAAAGAGAGAAATTGTAGCGTTTAGTAATAAATAAATTCGATTTTACAGAAATATTATATATCTTTAGGGCAAATTACCCTTGTATGTTGAAACAATATTCTTAAAGGTGTTTTTCATGGGACAAGTTTTGTGGTATGGATGCAAAAAACATAAGACAGCTTATTAGTGAAGGAGAAAATCCTTTTGTAGGATTTAGTAATTGTACAACTGAAATAGTGGATTCGGTGTTTCAGGCAATCTGTTCTTTCATGAACAAGGAAGGCGGAACGCTAATTATTGGTGTGCAGGATTTTGGGAAAATCATCGGTGTGGCGAGCCTGTATTTGGACAGCATGATAAGTAAGATTCGGTATACACTGGAAAATGAGTTTTCTCCGGCAGTATCATTAACCCCGGCTGTAGTAGATTTGGATGGCAGGACGGTTATCTGCCTTATCATACCTCCGTGCCGCGATGTGCAACGCTACCGCGGAAAGATATATGACCGGTTCGGGACTGAAGTAAGCGACATCAGCTATAGTTATAATTTAGTTGAAAATATTTATTTGAGGAAAAGAGAAGAGTCATCTGAAAATATCGTTTGCCCTTTCCTGCGGATGCATGATTTTGATGAGGCTGCTTTCCGAAAGATGCGCTATTATATTTCGATGGCAAATCCGGATCATCCCTGGCTTGGCCTTACGGATGAAGAAATATTACATACAGCCGGCTTTTGGCGTAGAGACCCTTTAAACAATAATAAAGAAGGTTTTGTGTTGGCAGCCGTTTTGCTTTTCGGAGAAGAGGCAACAATCCAGAATTGTTGCCCGTCTACCCATCGTACAGATGCTATCTACAGGAATATCAGCTATAAAAAATACACGCAGCCGTCTTCCGATTATCCCGAAAATAAGTATGACAACAGGGATATTATCTTTTCCAACCTGATTGATTCTTATCTGCGATTGATATCCTTTGTGAAACGCAATTTGCCGGATAGAGCACTGGAACTGAACGGTAAAATGACAGATGTACGTATGAAGATATTTAAAGAGGTGGTGGCAAATATGTTAGTTCATAGAGACTATACACACAAATATCCGTCGCGCTTCTTAATCTTTGCCGATAAAGTCATTACGGAAAATGGAACAAGGCCTTGTCTGGCTGGGACAATAACATCTGATGTTCCTGAACCTCATACGAAAAATCCACTGATAACAAACGTATTTCAGGCGATGGACTGGATGGGGGACTCGGGTTCGGGAATGAGGGAAATCAGAAAGTATGCTCCTCTATATGATAAATCGTATGAAATAGAAGTGCAAAATGGAGAAAAGTTTGTTTTTTCTATAACCTATGGAAAAGCAGAAGGACTTACAGCCTTTGAAGGGACGGATAAACCCCGGAAAGAGGAGTTGCCCAAACCTGCTAAAGAAAAACCGGGCATGCCGAAAGAATGGCCGGTTTATTATTCAAAATTATCGGAAGCCTGCCCCGGCATTGATATATCATATGTAGAGAAAGCGGAAAGTATTTTGGAAGCTTGTGTAAAGCCGCAGCCCATACAGGATATGATGCAAATGGTAAAGCAGTCTAACCGGACTCGTTTCAGGCAGAATATTATCAGGCCTTTGCTTGAAGAAGGACTATTGGCCATGCGTATACCCACAAAGCCTTCGAGCCCTTTGCAGAAATATTTTACTACGGAGAAAGGAAAAGCTTTACTATAAATAATATGGATATGAAAAAGACGATATTCCTGCTGTTCGCGCTGCTATTTACTTCTTCTTTAGCCGCTCAATCAACGAATAACGAATTAACGGATGAAGAAAAGTACCTTAACGCCATGCATCGCTATATCACTTCCGGAAAGTTGCTCGGTTATGTAAGGCAATTGTCAGACTCTTCTTTACAAGGGCGTTTGGCTGGTTCTCCCGGAATGGAAAAAGCCGTAGAGATAGTAAAGGGCTATTTTGAAGAATGGAATTTAATCCCGGGAGGGACTAACGGTAGTTATTTACAGGAATATCCGCATCCTTGTGTGGAAATAAAGGCAGGTAGCGCCATGTCTGTCCTTTTTCCTACGCCGGCAGGAAAGAAAGGCGTTGCTTGGGTTACGAAAGAATATCCCTGGGCGGATGGATGGTTTGCCGGAAATAATTCGGGAAATGGAGAGGTAACGGCCGATATTGTATATGCCGGATTCGGCGTCTCTGCACCTGAATTGGGCTACGATGATTATAAAGGGATAAATGTGAAAGGAAAAATTGTCTTAATTGAAGGCGAGACGCCTAATCTTAGTAAGCATCCGGATACAATTGCGATGTGGTACCGGCATACCTTACACCAGTCTAAGTTGGCGAATGCCGCTTCGCATGGCGCTGTAGGGATGTTGTATAAATGGGTTCCCGGCCCGAATGCATTATATAATCCCGATTTTATCTATTGCCATATCACAGAGCCGGTGATGGAAGATATTTTTCTGGGAACGGGAAGAACCTATAAGGAGACCGTCAAAGGGATATACGAAACAAAGCGTCCTGCCTCGTTTGATACTGGCAAGAAAGCGTATATAAAAATGATTTCTACTTATAACCCGGATGCGACGGGGAAAAATATTTTAGGGATTATAAAGGGGAGTGATCCGAATTTAACCGATGAATATATAATGATTTCAGCTCATTTAGACCATTTGGGGATGATCCCTTGGCTTATTGAAGGAGCGAATGACAACAATGCCTCTTCCGCAGCGCTGCTTGGCGTGGCAGAGGCATTGTCTAAGGCGGCTATCAAACCGAAACGGAGTATTGTCTTTATGAGTGTAGACGGGGAAGAAGCCGGACTGACCGGTAGTACGTTCTATACGCAACACCCTGTTCTGCCGAAAGACAAAATGATTGCCATATTAAATCTTGAACAGATGGGAGCGGGAGAGGGGCTGGCCGCCGGTTATGGGTATACCGTGCCGGGTTTGGCGACTTTCCTGGAGAAGGCGAACCGCTCTTATGTGCATCGCCGTTTAATTATGTATGAGGATAGATACCAGACAAGGCCGCGTACGGATGGGGCTGTTTTTAAGAAAGCGGGTTATCCTTGTGCAGACCTTTGCGCCGTGGGTGGCGGTTATTATCACCATCCGAAAGATAATGTGGAGTCAATTAATCCGGAAATCCTTCAATCGGCAGCGGAATGGTTGTATTGGACTACTATTTTCCTTGCGAATGAAGAATCTCTGGATTTATTTTTACACAAGGAATGCCAGCCGTCGGGTACAGAAAATTAACAAACTCCGCCGATGTATTATTGGCAAAGGTAGAAGAGACGTATACAACCTCTTTCCCCGAAGCAGAGCGGAGGAGTATACCTCTTTTCAGGGAATTGCTTGATAAAGAACCTAAATTCAACGTGTATGCCCTTCTGACAAAGGATAAATATATCGGTTTTATTGCCGAATGGATATTTGATGCGTTTGTGTATGTTGAACATTTTGCTATTGACGAAACGGTGCGTAACGAAGGGTTTGGCGCTGCAGCGCTGCAGCAATTCATAACGCAGGTAACGTATCCGGTTGTTTTGGAAGTAGAATTACCTACAGACGAATTAAGCAGGCGGAGAATAGGTTTCTATGAACGGTTAGGTTTTATACCGAACAATCACGCGTATCAACAGCCGCCTTATAATAAAGGAGATTCATGGCTTCCGATGCGGTTAATGACATATGGCCGGATAGATTTGGGAAAAAACTTTGATGATATCAAAGACTGCCTGTATAAAGAGGTATATAAAGTGGATGACGGCAACAAATAAAAAACCGCCCCATGATGAGGCGGTTTTTTATTTGTGTATAAAATCAGGTTATTAGTTCACACGAGCTTGTGCCGAATAACTGATTTTTAGTGCATACGCTTCACGAAGAGCTTGTTTCACATCGGAGATGACCCCCATTTTTGTTGCTCTGTCTGCTTTAATAGATACAGTCATAAATGGTTGGTCTTCTTCTTTCATACTTGATTTTTCCTGTGCGATGTAATCCTGTATCTCGTTGATTTCAGCAAGCTGGTCGTTCAACTGAATGCGTGTCTCAGAACCCATCTTTGCCCTGAACTCCTGTGTTGGCTCACCTACATAAAGGAATGTAACAAGTGATTTTTTTTCCAATTTCTGAAGTTCTGTACCCTGCGGGGCTCTGAAAACTACTTTAAGAGTTACCTCGCGCATTGTTGTTACCATCATGATAAAGAACAGGAACGCAAATACTAAGTCGGGTAATGAAGAAGTATTTAATTCGGGCATCTCACGGCCACCGGATTTATTAAACTTTCCCATTATTTATTCTCTCCATAATTTTTAGGTTCTGCTTCTGATATCTTTTGAGGGTATATCAATTGCACAGCCTTTTGTTGTTCTTCATCCAAATCGGAAAATGCTTTGCCGAATTTCTTTCTGGAAACATCATTTCTCAACTCATTATAAGCTGCCGCCAATTCATTCTGAACATTGATATAAGCCTGATATTCCGTTCCGCGGTCGTTTTGTAAGGAGATAACATGATTCTTCGTTACCATCATTTCTCCGAAAAAGGGTATGTCCGTCAGGATTTTCTCAGGTTTATGTTCATCATTATAAGGATTATCGATAAATTCCATCGTCCTCTCTTTCAATTGACTGATCTCAATGTATTCATTATTACAGAGAATCTGGTTGTTTGTATTAATCAGCACAACCATAATATTTCTCTTTTTAATATCGAGATCCAGCTTTTTCTGATCTTTAGGAACAGGAGGGGGCAACCTTCTCGGAAGCCCTTTATCTGTATCCATGGAAGATGTCATAAGGAAGAAAAGAAGCAGCATGAAAGCGATATCCGCAGATGATGTGGCATTAATTCCAGGCGCTTTTCTTTTTTTGCTCATATTGCTTTTCTTTTTTTACTACTTACTTATAATTCTTTTTACACTACCGGCTACGATTGCAAAAATAACCAATCCGGTAAGGATATAGGTAGAATATAGCCACATGTCGGTTGTTTTCAACCAAAAAGGAACGTTGTAAGCTTGTGCTTCCGAGTTTAATACATTTACCGGCGTTGTGCTTCCGAATGTGTATGTAAGGAATAGCATGCCGAAAAATAGTACCAGAACCGTTAATCCCATAATACCACCTTTGGGGTTATTCTTAAAAGAAGATACAAACTGCCAAATGCCGAGTATAATACCGGCTAATGTGGTTGCTCCAAATAGGATATATTGCCAGTAAAGCAATAAATCCACATATATCGGATTCCACATTTCGCCTTTATAGGGCTCATTGTCTCCGCCGAAGAAGAACAATCCTAATACCACCCCGGTAATGACGCTGCAAAGGATTAGAACCCAACTTGAGATTTTTCTTATTTTAGTTACAGCCATTGTCTGAGTTATTTTTTAAATTTTACATAGTATTTAATAGCTGTATCTACTAATGTGATAGAAGCGTCTTCCATCCTGTTCAGGATGCCTTCCAATTTGTTCAATAGATAGTTATAAAATACCTGAAGGATTAATGCTACGATAAGCCCGAAAATCGTTGTGATCAAGGCCACTTTCATACCACCGGCAACAACCGTCGGGCTGATATCGCCTACCTGTTCGATTTTGTCGAACGCCATTACCATCCCTACTACCGTTCCCAAGAATCCTAATGACGGAGCCATCGCAATAAACAAGGTTACCCATGACAGGTTTTTTTCCAGTAAACCGCTTTGCACGCCACCATAAGAAACAATTGATTTTTCAACGATATCAACGCCTTGGTCAAGCCTCGTCAAACCTTGATAAGCGATAGAGGCAATAGGACCCCTTGTGTCGCGGGCAATCGTTTTTGCTCCTTCTACGTCCCCTTTGTCTAACGCATCTTCGATACTTTTCAATAGTTTTGTAGGATCAATGTCTGCTAAGTTCAGATAGATGATTCTTTCCAAACAGAAGGCCAACCCAAGTACCAAAGTAATAGCAACCAAACTCATAAAATCGGCGCTACCTTCAATAAATTTTGTTTTCAACTCCTGGTGAAAACCACCACCCTCGACAACGGCTTCCTGAGCGAAGACTAAAGTAGAAGTTCCAAAGGCACATAAAATCAGAAATGCTTTTGCAAATAACTTTTTCATTGTGTGTTCAATTTTTTAAGATTAATTTTTAAGATTGATAATTCTCTTTTTTTTGTTTTTTTATTCTTATTATTAATAATTCATCATGGTATTAAAGCGGAGAGAGCGGGATTCGAACCCGCGATACGCTTTAGGCGTATACACGCTTTCCAGGCGTGCCTCTTCAACCACTCGAGCATCTCTCCCAATGAGCATCGTCTCCATATAAAACGAGCGCAAATTACGAAAAAAATCACAACTGCAAACGTTTCAGTTCACAAATCTAAAGTTTTTGCTTTATATATACGCAATATGGATGGGATAATTTTTTATATCATCACGTTTTTATACCATTAGAGGACTTTCGTCACTCCGTTAAATAGCTCTAAGGCATTTTTCCGGGTGATTAAAACGGCCTCTTCAATACTTACATTATATATTATAGCTATCTTTTCGGCTGTTTTCCAAATGTAAGCAGGTTCGTTCCGCTTTCCCCTGAAAGGGACGGGCGACAGGTAAGGGGCATCCGTTTCTAATACGATATCGTCAATTGTCGCTTGTTGCAAGACGTCTGCCAACCCTGAGTTTTTGAATGTTACAACCCCGTTGACGCCTAATTTGAAGGTCTTCAATTGCTTAATCTTATCCAGATCATTTTTTGTCCCCGAAAAACTGTGAAAAACGCCTTTGAGTTTATCCGCCCCTGTTTTGTCGATACATTCAAATACTTCGGAAAAGGCGTCACGCGTATGGATTGCAACCGGCAAGCCAAGTTCGATACTCCATTGCAATTGCTTTTCAAATACTTCTTTCTGTTCGCGTAAGAATGTTTTATCCCAATAGAGGTCGATCCCTATTTCTCCAATGGCGCAATAGCTTCGTTGGGTTAGCCGGTTTTCTATTTCTTTTAATTGAGCGGGATACTCTTTATTCACGCTTGTGGGATGTAAGCCCATCATCGGATAAGCAAAACCGGGATGGCGGGCGCATAATTGGAGCATTGCATCAACCGTTGTTGTATCTACATTGGGCAAAAGGATTTTGTCAATGCCCGATGCAAGCGCTTCGTTAATTAAATTTTCCCTGTCGGCGTCAAATGCTTCCAGATATAAATGGCAGTGTGTATCTATTAGCTTCATTTGTTAAGACTCCCGGTGTAAAAGGATATGGCTTACTTCTTTTAATATGCTCAACTTCTCTTCGGGAACGCTTAAACTTGCCAGATGGCTTAACGCCTTATTATAATAATCCTTTATTTTTGCTTCAGTCATTTCTTTTAATCCTGATTCGTTATATATGCGTCTGAATGCTTCAATCTTTTCCGCCGGGTCGAATTCCTTTTTACTAAGCCATTGGTGGAGTTCCCTTTGTTGTCCGGGTGTCGCTTTCCTTAAAGCGTTTATAAGCAAAAATGTTTTTTTATTACATACAATATCTCCTCCTATGTTTTTACCGAATATGCAGGGGTCTCCATAAACATCCAATAAATCGTCTTTTAACTGAAAGGCCAATCCTATGTTGAGGCCATATTGATAGAGATGCGCTGCATCGTTTGGCGATGCGCCTCCTGTGATTGCTCCCATTTTTAACCCGCAGGCAAGTAATACGGCGGTTTTAAGGCGTATCATTTCAAGATATTCCGCTTCGCTGACGTCCGACCTTGATTCAAACTCCATGTCATATTGTTGGCCTCCGCAAATTTCTAAGGCAGTGGTTGTAAACAGGTCGATCAGTTCTTTTAGAAATTCCGGTTTACTGCCTGCAATTATTTTATAGGCTGCTATTACCATGGCGTCTCCCGATAATATAGCTGTATTGGCATTCCATATTTTATGAACGGTAGGATTGTTTCTCCTTTTATCCGCCTGGTCCATTAAGTCGTCATGCAGTAGCGTGAAGTTGTGGAATACTTCGAGGCTTAGCGCCGGGGCAATCGCATCATCTATCGTATCTTTATAGATATTGCAGGCAATTAAGGTAAGCGCCGGGCGAATCCGTTTCCCTCCTAATGAAAGAATATATTTGATGGGAGTGTATAAACTATCCGGGCGATAATTAAAATGAAGGCAGGATACCTCCTGCTCTATGCGTTGGAGTATTTTGTCAAATGATAGCATGGACAATTGAAATTAAAGCAAAAAAGGCTGCCTGTTTCAGAGCAGCCTTTAAGAATACGATGAAATGAGTTTACTGTAATCTGAACGTAACAGGTACCGTGTATTTTACACGAACCGGTTTACCTCTTTGTTTACCGGGGATCCACTTCGGCATGGTGTTTATCACACGAAGCGCTTCTTTATCCAAAGAAGGGTCTACGCCGCGGAGTATTTCGGCGTCTACTACAGAACCGTCACGGTTGACAACAAAGGCACAGGTTACACGCCCTTGAATACCATTTTCCTGTGCAATGACAGGGTATTTGATTGAACGGCTGAGAAACGACAGCAATTCGCCATCTCCTCCGGGGAACCGGGGCATCTCTTCTACCACAGTAAAGATTTGTTGTGAGGATTCTTCTTCCTCTTCTACCACGGCGGGAGCTACATAGGTTTGAACCTGAGCTTCCATCTGATTGTCTTCGGAGGATATAATTTCCTGTTGTTCAAGGACGACATTGTCTTCTACAACGTTCAATACTTCCGAAGCTACCGGCGCCGGAGGGGGGGGTGGGGGAGGAGGGGCGTCTTCCGGCCTTGTGATCTCTATTTCTTCTTCGGCAATAACGTCAGCAATGGCGTCAGATGTTGCTACTAACACATCATAGGTTCCCCATTCGAAACCAACGAACATGACAGCAAGGCCAATCACCATCCCCATAAGGAGGCTTAACCCTTTGCTTCCTTCCAAGTCTGCTTTTTTCGTTTTTTTAATTTCCATACGTTTTTATTCTAATTTATGTGTTTCTCTATACGGCAAAAATACGATTTTTTTATATATCATTCGCAAAACAGGAAAATACTTCGGTTTTTTTTTACTTTTTTTTGTGCGAAAGCAAATTTTGAGGGCCGGATATACCTTTTCTCCGTTTTTTCCGTTGTGTAAATGGTTGCTGTTATTTTTAATAGAGCGGCATAAAGTAAATACTTTTTTTGAATGGATGTATCTTTGAATGTTTTTTGTGAAAAATAAGATGAAGAATCTACGTTATGTACTCTTCCTGCTGCTTGCCGCTCCTATTGCAATAGCCCAGAATGGCGAAGAAGTTTTTACTTTTTTGCGCTATCCTTCTTCTGCAAGGGTTAATGCGCTGGGGGGAAATACGGTTTCCCTTGTAGAGAGAGACCCGTCGCTTGCTTTTCATAATCCGGCATTATTGGGTGCCGAGATGGATAAGATGGTTAACCTTAATTATATGAATTTTATTTCCGATATTAATGTAGGAAACGCCTTGTTTGCCAGAGCTATCGGAGAAAAGGGCGCATGGGGGACAGGCGCCAGTTTTATCAGTTATGGGAACTTCAAACAAACGACGGAAGAGAATCTAGCGACAGGCGATTTCTCCGTAAAAGATATAGCTATACATGCGTTTTATTCGGGAAACTTGTCTGAGCGATGGCGGGGCGGGCTTTCACTGAAGTTCCTGTATGCCTCGCTGGAAAGTTATACTTCGTTAGGATTGGCTGTAGACGCCGGTTTAAGTTATTACAATTCCGAAAAGGATCTCTCTTTTGGGATCGCCTTGAAAAATATCGGCGCACAATTAAAAGCGTATGATGAGAAGCGCTATAAAATGCCTTGGGATATACAACTTGGCATGAGTAAGAAACTGGCGCACGCCCCTTTTCGTTTTTCTCTCACGGGGATGTATCTTACGGATTTTTCTTTTAAAACATTTACGAAGCATTGGGTTTTGGGGCTGGATTTTGTGCCGTCGGATAATTTTTGGGCAGGGATTGGTTTTAATCCTAAGACAATGTTGGATATGAAGTTGCAAGTGGGTGGTAATACATTGTCCGGTTTTTCGGCCGGGGCGGGAATTTCTGTTAAAATGTTTGACGTGGGAGTTTCTGTGGCTAAATACCATCCGTCGGCCTTGTCTTTAATGGTGAGCGTATCTACTACCCTGAGCGATTTTAAACCGTAAATAGAACAGTTGTTGCATATGAAAAAAATTGTAATTGCGATAGATGGCTTTTCTTCGAGTGGGAAAAGTACGATGGCGAAGGATTTGGCAAAAGAGATTGGCTATACATATATAGATACGGGAGCCATGTACCGTGCGGTAACGCTCTACTGCATACAGCATAAATTAATTGAAGATGGCGGAATTGATGAAAAAGCGTTGCAGGAAAGCCTTTCGGATATACGGCTAACATTTCAATTAAACAAGGATACCGGCAGACCGGATACCTATCTTAACGGAGTAAATGTAGAGAAAGAAATCCGGAGTATGGAAGTGGCTGGCTGGGTGAGCTCCGTGGCCGCTTTAGGGTTTGTCCGGCGGGAATTGGTTGCCAAACAGCAGGAAATGGGAAGGGCGAAGGGGATCGTTATGGACGGACGGGATATTGGGACGGTTGTTTTCCCCGACGCGGAGTTGAAGATATTCGTTATCGCCAGCCCCGAAGTACGCGCCGAACGCCGGGTGGCAGAATTGATTGCTAAAGGCGAAGAGGTTTCTTATGAAGAGGTTCTCGAAAATGTAAAAAAACGGGATTATATCGACTCCACCCGTGAAGAAAGCCCCTTGCGGCAAGCTGGAGATGCTTTGGTGTTGGATAATTCGTATATAAGTATTCCCGATCAGAGAAAATGGCTGTTGGAGCAATACTACCGGGTAGTAAACACATGATAAAAGTAGAAATAGACAGCGGATCGGGCTTTTGTTTTGGCGTAGTGAATGCGATTCAGAGCGCCGAACGCGAGCTTAACCGTACAAACAGTTTGTATTGCCTGGGCGATATTGTACATAACAGCCTGGAAGTAGAACGGTTGGAAATCTTAGGATTGCATACAATCGAGCATGGAGAACTGGAGCTGTTGAAAGATAAAACCGTCTTGCTGCGTGCACACGGCGAGCCTCCTTCTACCTACGAAACAGCCCGGAAGAACCGGATTAAAATAATAGACGCCACATGCCCTGTTGTACTGCGTTTGCAACAAAAAATCCATAAATGCTACCAGGAATCGAAGGAAACAAATGCGCAATTGGTCATTTATGGAAAGAAAGGACATGCCGAGGTGAATGGATTGGTTGGCCAAACGGACGGGACAGCCATTGTGATTGAAAAAATGGAAGATTTGGATAAGCTTGATTTCTCGCGGGATATTATTTTATTTTCGCAAACAACCAAATCATTGGATGGCTTACGTGAAATCGAACAACTGATTCGTGAAAGAATATCTCCCGCCGTTCAGTTCAACTCATTCGATACCGTTTGCCGTCAGGTAGCCAACCGCCTTCCGGGGATAAAAAAGTTTGCCTCTGCGCATGATTGGGTTTATTTTGTAGCCGGCGAAAAAAGCTCAAACGGTAAGATGCTGTTTGAAGAATGCCTGAAAGCAAATCCGGATTCGGTTTTTATATCCAATGCCCGGGAAATAACAGAACCCTTACCGCCTCACGTAAAAAACGTAGGCGTCTGCGGCGCCACCTCCACCCCCAAATGGCTGATGGAAGAAGTAGCCGTCCGCATCGGAGAAATAAATAACCGGCCAGAAGCGTGATACATTAGTGGTGATCGGGAAAAATAATACAGCTTTTCTACCGGTGATGGTAAGGCTCATGATGGATGATTGTGCAGGCGCGATAGAGTTGTTCGGTAAAGAGTAAGCGGATCATTTGATGGGAAAAAGTCATTTTGCTTAATGATACCTTTTCCGGAGCCGTTTGGTATATGGCTTCTCCAAAACCATACGGGCCGCCTGTGATAAAAACAAGCCGCCGTACGGAATGTGTTTTTTTCTCTAAGTAGGTGGCGAATTGTACGGAGGTAAACTCTTTGCCTTTTTCATCTAAAAGGACGCAACAGTCTCCCGGTTGGAGGTTTTTCAGGATTGCCTCACCTTCTTTGTCCTTTTGTTGCACTTCGGATAAGTTTTTTGCGTTTTTGACGTCGGACAACGTTATTATTTCGAAGGGGAAATAATGCGTAATCCGGCTGCAATAATCCCTGATAGCCTCTTTCAGCCAAGGGTTGTCTGTTTTTCCTATAACCAATAAAACGATCTTCATTTACCGGGCAAATTCAAATTTAACGTTGTTATGTTGCTAAAGTAGTAATTTTTGCCCACCTTTGTTAATCATTTATTAAAAAATAAGGGAGATTATGAAACGATTAATCATTATTCTTACGTTGGTATTCTCGTTCTTATCCGTACGTGCTGCTGATATTACCCCTATATCCAATGCTTTTAAATCCGGAAATGCGTCTTCGCTTACCTCTTCTATGGATAGCCAGGTAGATATGGCCGTTCCCGGTTCTTCAAAGAAATGTGACGGGGCTGACGCTGTTGCAATGCTGAATACTTTTTTCGGGACGAATAAACCAAGCGGTTTTTTCGTAGTGCATAATGCCGATAAAAAAGATACCGGTTTTCTTGTCGGCAAACTACCCACATCCAAAGGAGAGTTCCGGGTGAATGTTACGTACAAGCTGAATGGTGATAAGGTGGTAATACAATCAATAAGAATAGAATAGAATAGAATAGAATACGCATGGATCAATTAATAAGCGAACTGATTGAACTGGCCTTTGCCGAAGATATAGGCGATGGCGACCATACAACGTTGTGCTGCATCCCTTCTACTGCCCGGGGAAAGAGCCGGTTGATTATAAAAGAGGCCGGCGTTATAGCCGGCGTTGAAATGGCCAAACGTATTTTTTATCATTTTGACCCGGATTTGAAAGTAGACGTATTTATACAAGATGGTTCGGAGGTGAAGAAGGGCGATATTGCTTTTACGGTTGAAGGAAAAGTGCAATCCTTGCTGCAAACGGAACGTTTGGTGCTGAATGTGATGCAGCGGATGAGTGGTATCGCTACGGTTACACGTAAATATGTTAAAGCCTTGGAAGGAACGCATACAAAGGTTTTAGATACCCGCAAAACAACGCCGGGAATGCGTTTGATGGAAAAAGAAGCTGTGAAGTCCGGAGGTGGCGCGAATCACCGTATCGGCTTGTTTGATATGATATTATTAAAAGATAACCATGTTGATTTTGCCGGCGGTATAGAGCAGGCTATTACCCGTGCCAGGCATTATTTAAAGGAAAAAGGCAAAGACCTCAGGATAGAAATAGAAGTCCGTAATTTTGACGAGTTAGCCCAGGCGCTGAATACAGGCGGCATAGATCGTATTATGTTAGACAATTTCAGCGTAGAAGATACAAGAGAGGCCGTCCGGCGCATCAACGGACGCTACGAAACCGAATCTTCCGGTGGAATCACCTTTGATACATTGCGCGCATATGCAGAAACCGGCGTAGATTATATCTCCGTAGGCGCCCTCACCCATTCCGTAAAAAGCCTTGATATGAGCCTGAAAGCCGTTTGATTTAGTCTGGAAAGTCAAAACCGGTACTGTATCCTTATGGTTACTACATTGTCTTTTCTGTCGGTTTCGTATCCTTTGATGAGGGAGCTTTTTTCATTGTTGTTTATTTCGTAACAGGCTTGCAGGCGGATGTGCTTGCTGTAGCGGTATAGGGCGCTTAAGCCAATGGCGGTTTGGGATAGATCGGTTCGGGTTGTATGGCTTTCCGGGGCGCCTGCCTCATTTCCTTTTACTTTTGTGTTGGGGTTGTATGAATCATACTTCAAGACAATAGAGAAAGGAGATTGCCCGATGTCTTGTATGATGTAGAAAAAATAACCGAAGAAAGGGCGTTTATACAAAGCGTTGGCAGGGATATTTTCGGGGCGGCTGCTATAATTGGGGCTTTTGCTGCTGCCTGCTGTACCGGGTTGGACGCCGAATAATCCTTCCGCCCGTAAGGTGGTTGTCCCCATTGAACTATACAGGCTAAGTTGCCCGTCGAAACCCATATACTCGCGTTTCATAAAGGAGCCGGTTTTTTCTTTCTCTATTCTTACAAAACGGTTGTTGCGCATCTCATAGGCTTCTGTTGTAGGATTGTATACGCTTCCATTATAATAGGAAATGCCCAATCCCCATTTTCCCCGGTTTTTAATCTCCTTTTCAGCCCCTATGCGCCCGATAAAGTCTTTTCTGTTATCCGTTTCACGATTGATACTGTTGCCGGCGAAAACCCCGGCATCCAAGCGAAGGAAGTTCAACGGGCTCGAAGCATTTGCCCGCAAGCTAAGCATAGCGCCCAAATCGCGTTCGTCCGGGAAAAAGTATTGTATAATAGTGGCTCGTTCCGGCGATTCGAGAGCAGTTGAAGAGTAAGAGATTTCATGTCCGAAAGGGCGGTTGAACAGGCCCGTCATCAACCGGCTCCGTTTGCTCCAGGGATCTTTTATCCCTATATATAAATCACGAAAACTAACACCTTTATCATTCGCTTCTATCTGTACGGCGCCTGTTCCGATACCATCGTTATATTCTGCTTTTACACGTCCCCGGCGGATACCGGTACGGTTAAACCCTTTATCCGGATTTTCATTCGTATCGCCAACTTTCAGCGAAGCATCCGGTTGCCCATATTGATATTGCCCCTGGATATAAGACGATATGTTTAGCGCTTGCTGGGCCTGCAGCCAGGAAAAAAAAGACGAAATACAGAGCATAAATACAAGTTGGAAAATTTTCATTTGAATTGTTTTTTGTTTGTATGATATAACACGTATGAAAATATTACAAAGAAACGACACATTCGTTACACGGCAATTACGATTCTGTTACAATCTTGTTAATGTGTATCACAATAAAAAAAGCCCCTTCCCAATGGGGAGGGGGCTTTTGAGTATATTAGTTAGCCTTATGCGGATACTAATTATTTAACGATTGCTTTAACAGCAGCTTCGCCGTCGATAGCTACTACTACGATACCCTTAGGTAATGCAATGGTAACATTGTCGGAAGAAACAGCCTGGTTGGCAACTGTCTGGCCTAAGATATTGCTGAT
>JAISXD010000004.1 GCA_031270665.1 Tannerellaceae bacterium
GGGCATAGCATTTTTCGAAATGAGTGCCAGCCGTTGAAGCGAGGTGTCCGCCTGCCGAAGAACCCATAATGCCTATTTTTGACGGGTTTATCCCCCATTTGGATGCATTCTCGCGAACCATGATCAACGCTCGTTGCGCATCCTGAAGAGGAACTGTTTCCTTGTTTTGAACAAGCAGGGGATCGGGCAATCTGTATTTCAGGACGAAACCTGTAATTCCGTCTTCAGCAAAACGTTTTGCCACGTTTGCTCCTTCATGAGTGTATGCTAATGCCGCATAACCGCCTCCCGGACAAATAATAACGGCTATTCCCGTATTTTTTCCCCTTGAAGGCAGATAAACATCAAGAGTAGGATTTACAACTTGAAAATAGAGCTTCCCATAAGGAGCATCAATGAGACGCTCTTCCTGTACGTTTCCGATATTATTGGGCACTTCCCCTTCGTAGAGCATAATCGTCTCCTGAGAATAAGCGTAAATACTAATAAATAACGCGAGTAATGCGATAATTATTGTTTTCATTGTTCCGATATTTTAATCATTTCCGTTAATCCGTTGACAATTTGCGTTTCGGCACAGTTGGGTTTCAGCCTTGAGCTTAATACCTGAAAAGTATATCGCTGAAAAGCATCATCACTTGGGATATAGCCCGAATTTGCCGCACCGTTGGTTATTGTTGCCACGATCGTATTATTCAGTGGTGATTCTTTTTTGATGCGTTCTCCAATGATGTCATAAACCTCTGCATTGATGCCTGTCAGGGAGAATAATAGCTTTCTTGTTTTCATTGTGTTATTTTTTTTATTATTGTTACAGGGCCAAGCAGACCGGACGGTTTCAACGGAGTATCAGCCGTGTAGGGTTTAGACGTAGTAAACGTGATTTGATTCCTTTCATCCGGCTGACGATCGCCTATCAGTCGGTTTACCCACAGGTTTGTTACTTTTATTTCCAGATTGTTATCGCCCTGTTTCAGTGCACCTGTTACGTTTACCCTGAACGGTTTTTTCCAGACAATGCCGAGTGATTTTCCGTTCACTGCCACTTCCGCCAGATTTTGAACATCTCCCAAATCCAGCCACAGCTGTGCACCGGAAGCGAACCATCCGGCAGGCGCCTGAAGTATTTTCGAATAAGTCCCTGTTCCCGAGAAATATTTTATTCCTCTGTTTTCATTCTCGTTCCACGGAGTAAGCGATGCAAAAACAGCCTCCTCCGGAGCGCCTCGTCCGGCCTGGAAAGATACGTCCCATTCGCCTTCAACAGTTGCCAGCCGTGTTTCGGCTGTTTCTGGCAGAGTAAAAGACTTTACACCGGTTTTGTTTCTGAAAACCACAAATATTGCGTCCGAAGGTTCCAAATGCAGATGGACTTTGGTTGCTCTGTTTTTAATGCTGTATGACGCCTTTTCTATCATTCCTGTTTCGGGACGCCATATTTCGGGTTCCATTCCTTCTACCCTGAATGCAGCGTCAATATCTTCCACTCTGTCGTTATGATTGGCTATCCAGTATATATTTATGTCTCCAACTTTGCGGTGAACAAAAAACAGGTTTGTATCATCCTGCGGCTTTACATAGCCGAAATCCTGAGCGATATTCTGTGTTTTCAACACATCCGCAAGCGACGTTTCGGCATATACTTTGCCTTTGCCCATATTGTTCACTCCTTGCTCTTTAGCCCATAATTTATTTACAATGTCGTTAAATTCTTCCTCATCATCAGCCAGGCTGGGAGTCCGGACAGGTTTTACACCGGTTACAATTGCGCCGTCATTTACCATATCTCTGATTTTGCGAAGTACGGTTAATGTCATATATCTGCTGTTGGGATCCAGTACCAGCACGCGATAACTCATACCGCTTGACGTAACGATTTGTCCGTTATCTACCGTCATTAAATTAACCAGTGCATCGGCATTCACAAAATCATAACTGTAGCCTTTCGGTATATCAGGCAAACCGTTACCGTCGCGTCCGCTGAACATGACCGTAATGTTATTGTCTTCGCCGTAGTAATAAGCAATATCGGCGACGAATACTCCCTGTTGAAGCATGTAACAGCTGCGCGCCAGATAAGCAGTCCAGGCAATAGCCTGCTCCGCCCAGGTTTCATTCCTTGTAAACCATTGACCGAAGGGGCCAAGACTCAATCCGGGCGCTTTATCTATTAACGGCTGATGCACCGACGTGTGAATAACAAAGCGATTTAAACCGCAAGCCATGGCATAGTCGGCAATGGGCTTGAGCAATGCAGGCGACCATGCCCAGTCGGAACCCATTGCGGACAGGGCTTCGGCTGCGACAAGGTTTTGTCCGTATATGTGTGCTGCGGATGCCGATTCGCGTACATCCGCCTGATATACGGTTGCAAAATCGCCTTCGCTCCCCCCAAAGCCGCCGGGCGTCCAGGCAGCGCCCATTGGGACGTCGGCAGTTCGTTTCGCTTCCATTCCATCGCCTATAAATGCCCGACGCGCTTCGTGCGATTCGGAATAGCGCCCCATTCCTCTTTCCTTCAGCAAAGTTGTCAACTGGTCATAATGGTTTTCCGTAACGAGATCAGCCAGTGTTTTCCTGTAATCCCAAAGGAATTTATCACTGGCTTCGGCGCTCTCTACAATATGGCCGGACAAAACCGGAATCCAGGGGAGCATATCATAACCGCGACGTTCCCGAAACTCGGCCAACATATCATCCGTCCAGTTTTGTGTGCCGGCTTCCCAACTGTCGGTAATCACATACTGAAGCCCTCTTTCGCCCATCAGTCCGTTTGTTGCACTTTTGTACTGATCCAGATAGTTGGTAAAATATGACTTTACATGTTTTGCGCTTAATTTATCGACTTCGAGGCCGGTTGCTTCGGGCGAAGCCGGTCCGTTGGTATGTCCGGTAAGCGAGTATCCGAGCCGCATAATTGCCCATTTCCCTGCAGGAGGCGTCCAGTGAAGCGTTCCGTCGGCTTCCATCTTGTCGGTAATATCTATTATTTCAGATTTCTTTATAGCATCAGCCGCAAGGACGGCCGGCGTGAAGGCGTCGTATAAATCGGTAGCCGCAACGAAAGCGGCTTTTTCTTCAAACCTGTGGACGCGGCCGTCGCCATACAGCGCCAGTTCGGCTACATCGGTACCTTTCGGCTCCGGCATCCGCATACCAAACATGCCGAACATTGCAGACATTCCGCCGCCCATTGCAGGCAGTTTTTTCCATGCAAACCTGAAATATTTCCCTGTGACGGGTTTGAATGAAAGCGTCGTTTGGGCAAGCGGCCCCGGCGGAATATCTGTTACTTTCAGAAACTCCCTTCCATCGTTGCTCGATTCCAGAAAGCGTTCACTCCCAGCCTGCTGAAACATGCCTTGGGCGCCGCCGCCAACAACAGTGAGCGCCTGTACGCTTACAGAATGTGGAAATTCAAACTGTATCCATGCACTTTGGCCTTCGGGGGCAAAAGGTAATAACGAAGATTTAACAAGGTCGCCGTCTGTCAACTCAGCAAGAGCAAAATTGCCGCCGCTCGAAGCAATTTTGGGGTTAAGTTCCGACAGCGAAATCTCACTTTCGGGCATGCGCCAGGCAATAACAGCCGCGTCAGCGTAATAATCGGGCGACTTGTACGGAGAGCTGCCCATACCTCTTTCCGCACTGAGATTTTGAAACGGCCCCGAAACGGAATATGGCTTTGGCAGCGTTCCCGAGTAGGGGTTGCCGCCTTCGATGCGCGTCTCTGTCCAGACGTATTTTTTCATAGCTTCTTCGGGTTTGACCCACGGTCCGCCGCTTTCGCTCCAGCCGGGCGAACCTGCAATTGCCATTTCCAATCCCAATGAATCTGCCAGCTCCGCAGTAAAACGGAATGCCTCTTTCCATTCGGGCGTCATATAGACTAATCTTTTTTCAACTACCGGCGGAGTGGACAAGCCTGCATCAAAATTCTGAAATCCGCCTATCCCGACACGTTTCATCCATTCCAGATCGGCACGAATACCTTCTTTTGTGATATTCCCGTTCATCCAATGCCACCAGACACGAGGTTTGGATTCTTCCGGTGGAGTTAGAAAACCCTGTTCGAGTTTTACCGCATTTTCATCGGGGTTGTTTTTTCCGTCCACGCAGGACAAACCGAAAAGCCCTATTAATAATGCTGCTACCGTTACAAATGGAGTTATGGATATTTCTTGTTTTTTCGACATAATACTATTATTTACAATTTATAAAACTTATTGAAATCCGGGTACATCCGACTGTGTCGATTTTTAATTCAGATTGTCGCACCCGTTCGGGCGAGGTGCCGTCTCATACTCCACGCAGGTAGAACCTGCATAAATCGAACGAGTTAGCACTTCATCCGAACAGAGCCATGCGACAATTTGAACTGTACCTTGAAACCTGTTATTTAAATCATTACTGACCCCAATTTGGATTCTGAACTAAATTTTCATTCTGATACATTTCGTTATAAGGAAACGGGAAATGTTCATCGCGCCCGACCACGAAGTCCTGCACTATTCCCGCATAAGGCAGCGTTTCAATATTGTAGTCGCCCGGACTGCCGTTTTCGGAGTCTGTACCCGCTTTATACCCCAGAAAGGTGTATGTAAAAGCGCCTCTGCCTGCCAGTTCTTTTGCCGCATCACCCCAACGTATCAAGTCGAGATAGCGGTCGCCTTCAAGCACTAATTCTGCTCTCTTTTCGTCTTTTACATCCTGAAGATTTAACGACGACAACGTTTCGAGACCAGCGCGGGTACGCACCGTGTTCAATGCAGCCAATCCTTCGGAAACCTTTTGCCCCGACAAAGCACATGCCTCGGCATAATTCAACAGCACTTCAGAGTATCTCATCCCCGGCCAGTTCGATTTACTAAAAATATCCTGGTCGGCACTGTAAATAAACAAGTCTTCCTTATAGGTATTCATTTTCCCGCGCATGTATCCCACGCTACTGGAAAGCAAACCCTGTTTCCAGAATTTACCGATTGCCTCTGTGCGATTAGCCGCCTCTCCAAGCGCAATAAACCTGTCCAATACATCTTCATAATCCCAAACGGTGCCAATGTATCGGTTTTTACCCTTTTCTCCGCGTGCAATCATAAAGTCGTAAAAGTTTTTGGTATAATTTGACGCCCCACCGAAACCGATATGAATTCCACCTGGCATTTGGACAAAGTCCAGACGCCAGCCCAACTGAAGGGTTCTGCGGTCCTGTTCAAGATTATAATTGGGCTGGTCGCTGTCTTCAATATTCCATTCCCAAACATACTCCTTGCAGTAATCCGATTTGGGGCGATAGAGATCCACATAGTTGTCAATCAATCCATACAGGTTGGAGTTAATAACAGTTTCGAGCGAACTTATGGCAGCGGCATAATCGCCTTTCCACAGTTGCGCCTTGCCGAGCAGCGCATAAGCCGAATGTCTGGTAACTCGCCCGCCGATAGCCGCCTGACCGTCTATTCCCGGTTTTGACGGGAGCCGGTTGATGGCTTCCTGAAGGCTCGTTTCAACATAATTCCATAAAGCAGCCGGATCTCCGTTAGCAGGTTTTAATTCATCACTTGCTAAAACATGATCCACCAAAGGAGGCGTTCCCCATATCTGCGTAAGATACACGTTTGCCCATGCACGCCAGAAATAGGCTTCACCTTTTACGATTTTTTTTTCTTCAGTGTCTTCAGCCATCTTCTCTATTATCATGTTACATAGATAATTGATGCGATAGAAGCTTGTAAACAGGCCATTTCCCGAATGGTTTTGAGAATTGACGTTATCGTTCGAATAAATTCCACCCGATGCAGGAATGTCGTTTGACAGTCCGGGCCACATCGAAATCCAGTTGATACCTGTTTCCTGATAAATCTGCTTGTAGATATAAGCGATTAGCGCCCGGGCGTCGGCGTCGGATGCTGTCGTATAATACTCGTCCGAATTGATAACCCCGCGTTGAGGTATATCCAGAAGATCCTGATTGCAGGAATTTATCATCATAATCGTGACTGCGCAAAGAACGCTGATAAATATATTTTTCATATTCGTTAGTTATTAAAATTTGACATTAAGACCGAAAACTATGGATTTCATTGTCGGATAATTGACCTTGTCCATTCCGATAGTATTTGTGTTCATAAAACCGGGAGTATAATCCGTGCTTGACATGGATTCCGGATCATTGCCGGGATAATTGGTGAAAGTAATAAAGTTTTCCAGCGAAACAAATGCCCTGAACGCTGTCAGCTGCAGCGATTTAAGGATTGAAGGCGGAATACTGTATCCCAATTGTATTTGCTTGATTTTGAAAAAGGAAGCATCAAACACCCAGAAGTCCGACGATGCATAATCGGTATTATATTGCGGCAGTGGTCTGGGCTGTGTTGCGTTAGGATTTTGAGGCGTCCAGCGTTCGTTAAAAATAAATTCAGGATAATTGGCCACAGGCAGATCAAACCGGTAAATACCAAGAAAAATTTCATTTCCCTGAACGCCTGTGCCGAACACCTTCAGGTCAACGCCTTCATACTCGAGGCTTAGCGTAGCGCCGTATGTGAAATCGGGAATACCCGAGCCGGCATAATCCAAACCGTCGTCGGTGCCAAGTTCCTCTGCTGTCTTGTAAACAGGGAAGCCGGTATCAGGGTCAATATGGTCGTGAATTTTTGTCCTTATATACCAAATCGGATAGCCTGCCTCGAAAAAGGTAACAGGCAGAAACCAGTTTGTCCCTCCTGCCGTGCGACCAGTTTCGCCATACGGGCTTTCTATTACATTATTCTTAATAGTAGCAAGATTGGCGTCGATGCCGTATTTCAACTTCCCAATCCGGTCTTTATACGACAAGTCAAATTCCAAACCGGAATTTTTTATCTTTCCGGCATTGATCGTCTGCTGTGTTGTTCCCGAAATCGCAGGAGCGCTGATTGTTGAAAGCATATTGGTTGTATATTTTTCAAACCAGTCAACGGTAAGAGACAGGCGGCTGTTCAAAAACCGTGCGTCGAGGCCGATATTTGTCTGCCGCGACTCTTCCCACGACAGGGTCGGGTTGGGTAATATGCTTGATGGGTAAGCGCCGGTTATCAAACCTGACGAGTTTGTCATTGAGTAATAATAGCCTGCATCAGTTCCACCCAGGGAAAGTGATGCGGAGTAGGGATAGTTAAACAGCGAACTGATATTACCGTTTATACCCCATGAACCTCTCAGTTTCAGGCTCGACAGTACGTTTGAAGCAACGATATCTTGCATAAACTGTTCATTTGAAACGTTCCAACTGCCTGAAAACGATGGAAAATATCCCCAGCGGTTATTGGCGGACAGTTTAGACAAATCGTAGGCGTCGGCACGGAATATACCCTGTAGAGTATAACGACTGTCGTATGTCCAGCTCAAACGTCCGAAATAGGATATGTTTGAATTTACGTTGATATTACCGCCAAGTACGTCGTTGGCGTCTGCCGACGAATAGTCAAGATAACGGTAATTCTCGGCTTCATTGCGCAACAAATTCGTACTGCCGCTTTGATATTCCACATCATTACGCGCATATTGCATTCCCGCCATCACTGCAATGTCATGCTTGCCGAAAGTGCGGAGGTAATTGGCAAAATTCTCCCATTGATAAAAGAAACTGTGCGTGTTGGCCGCCTGGAAAGTGCCGTTCTCGATTTTCTGCAACTCGTTCCAGTAATATGGAGGCACATAGCGTGTGCTGTAATTGTTGTTGATACGGTATCCAAGCCGTGAAGTGACCGTCAGACCGTTAGCGGGTTTGAAATCTCCGTAAACGGTACCGTTCACATTTGTCCTCCATGCCTGGTCATCGGCATAATCTATCATTCCGTAGGGATTCCAGAGGTCGGAATTCATCAGTATTGAATTGCCGTATATTTTACCGTTTCTTCTGAATACGTTCCAGCCTGCAGCTTCTGCTGCTAAAAGGTGGGCAGGTGCGTCGCTGTCATTTTCGTAAACAACAGGTATGGTCGGATCATAGTAATATGCTCCGCCAATAGCGCTTCCCGTACCGGTTCCCATTGGACCTCCATTTTCCGAAACACCTGAACTGTAGCCTCTTTCTATCGAATTGGTAGTACCTACCGTCAGCCACGGCTTAAAATTGTAGGAAGCATTGACCTGGGCGGATAATCGTTCGTTTATATCCTTGTCGCCTGCCACCATACCGTCGTTGTGAATGTAATTCAAAGCCACATACAACGCTCCATCCTTATTGCTCCCCTCAAAACCAACCGTATGTGTTTGCATCAGGCCGGTTCCGAAAATCTCTTTCTGCCAATCCGTATCGGCGTTTCCAAACGAACTCTCAAGCGCCTGTCCTGATTCTATCCAAAATTGTTTAAACTGCGTGGCATTCATCATCTTTATCTTCCGCGCTTCCGACGAGCTTGCAAGTTGCATGTTGTAGAATATCCTGCCTGTGCCGGCATTGCCTTTTTTTGTGCTAATCAGCACAACGCCGTTACCGGCTTCGGCTCCGTAAACCGCAGCGGAAGAAGCGTCTTTCAATATTTCTATTGATTCGATACTTTCCTGATTCAAATATCTTATATCGGTAACTTTTAATCCGTCAACGATATACAGCGGATCGGAACTGCCTGTACTCGAATACCCTCTGATCCGGAAAGAAGCCAGAGCATTAGGTGCGCCTGATGTGGCTAACACCTGCACACCGGCAACTTTACCCTGGACAGCATGTGCAACGTCTTCCGACAGCCGGTTTTCAAGATCCTCGGTTTTAACCGTTCCGATTGCTCCGGTCACATTGCTTTTCTTTTGAATGCCATATCCAACGGCAACAACCTCTTCCAGCCCTATGCTTTCGTCAGACATTGTTACGTTTATCACAGACCTGCCGGAAACGTCAATCTCCTGAGTTTTCATTCCAAGATAAGAAAAAACCAGAGTGGTATTGCCAGGTACTCTAACGAGAGAATAATTACCATCCCCATCAGTAACAATACCCAGTGCGGTTCCTTTTACCGCCACGGTAACTCCGGGAAGTGACTCGCCGTAGGAGTCAGTCACTTTACCTGAAACGGTAATTTGTTGTTGAGCTGTTCCATCTGTTTGCGAATAAATGTTATCGACATCGACAAACATATTACATGCCATTAACAAGAAGATTGTTAGTTTAATCGTTCTCGACACTTTTTGCAATCCGGGAATTTTTCGTTTTCCCCTCAAGGAATAATTTGTGTTCATCTTTCTGTGTATTTAGAGGTTAATAAAAAATGTAATTATGTGTTGTATCTGGATTATTGCTTGTGGTAGATTAGTTTTTTCGTTTCCGGATCCCGTGAAAACTGCTTGAAGAAATCCCACATCATCTGTGCCGCCGGAGCATAATTCCAATGTCCGTAGTGCAGGATGGCGGTAAACTGTATCAGGGGAATATTTCCTTTGTAAAGTTTTCCGGTCTCCAGGGTTAAATGCTTGTTTGTCGACAGGGTTTCTCTGCCATAGAGTTTCATTCCCAAAACCGGTTCGGAATCGAAGTCGATTTCAATTTCAGGCATATCATTCATCTGTCGATAAATCTGTATGGCATTGAAGAAAGAATTATCCGTATAATTTTCTTTAGTTGGAAAAGGAATAACATTGTCGTCTGTTCCGGTAATCAGGAAATAAGGCGTTTCGACACAACCGGCTTTCTGTTTTGCTTCATTAAGAAGACCCTGATAGGAAAAACCGAAAACAGGACGGTCAAAAATAGCTCCGGAATGTCCGGCAACTGCCGTAAACAGATGGCTTTTCCTTATACCTAATGCGGCGGATGTCATTGCTCCGGCAGAAAGTCCTTGAACGTATACGCGTGAAGGGTCGATCTGCGGATAATTATTAATGACTTCATCAACAACAAGTTCAATACCGTCTAATCCCAAAAAACCTTCCGAGGGGAATCTGCCTGCACCTTGCCATTCAATTTCGGCTACAATAAAATTTTCCCGTGCGGCCACTTCAATAAAACCGCTTGTCTCGCTTTGAGTACGGTTGTCGTTATTATTGCCATGCAGTAAAACGACGAGCGGGATACTGCGATTAGGAGCGTTAAGCGTTTTTTCGGGTATAAACTCATACCAGAAATAAGCTTTACTCCCGGGTAATCTTTGTTCATTCAGGTTTTTTATGACGGTCTTGCGAGTTACACCTGATTCGTCCAACATCAGATAAGGTTCAAGTTCATAGCTTCCGTATTCTCCAAATTTACCTCCCATATATGCGGTATGTTTATAGTTGCTGAACCTGTAATTTTTAGAGAATAAACTTTTCCATGCATCCGCAATTGCGGCTTTCAGCGTGGCTTTCTTGTTTAAGCTAAGAACGACTCGTTGCAAAGGTTCGTCATCGTTCGCATAAATTATATGATTATTGTTTTCTTCTGTTTTTTCAGCATCATTTACTTTGACATAATAAGCCGCAACATTTTTATCCGCTCCGCTAATATACGCAGGGACAGGAATATCCGACGGGGTTCTCTTTGTCAGCTTTCCTCCATATACAAAAATACCGGCTACCTCGTTCGCATTTCGTGATATTACGTCATTAACAAATGTTGCGCCGTTTCCTATTCCGATTATTTTTAAATTGAAGATAGCACGCATACGATCAATAAAAGATTTGTATGCCTCCAAGTCTTTTTCATTATCGTATGTTTTGCCAACAGGATTTATGACGCCCACGCTACCTGCATATTTGAAGATCAAATCATCAAGTCCGAGTTCATTTATCAGTACGTTAGCCTCTTCTTCGTTTATGGGTTTATCCGGATAAATAATAAACATAGGAGCATTCATACTGCCTCTTGCATCTATATTCTGCGTTGTATCACGATATAAGAAAATATTATTCTCCAATCCTTCAACCTTTTTCACCTGAACGGATTGTTGCGCCACAACCTGTAATGCATCTATTATTAAAATAGAGCATAATAGCAATAATAATTTGTTGATTTTATTTATCATAATCGAATGTTTTATTAATTAAAAAATTATATATTTTGCAAGTGTCTTTTTCGATTTTTCATAAACGTATCATTTAAGATTTAAGTAAATGATAATTATAATGACAAAGATGAAAAAACTGTTTGTAAATATGACTTTGTAGTAAGGAAATTGAAAAGTGAATATTAAGTTTAATATTTGACAATTTGCTTATATACAGACGTGTACTAAAACAAAATAGTAAATTGGCTTTACAAAAAAGGAAGAAAGTATCCGGACTAAAAACCTAATTTTTCTCGTCCTAAAGAACATACTACTTTGGAAAATTTTTCTCCGTCAATAATATTGGCTTTGTTTCTCATCTTCATTCTGGCATTATACACAGTCTGAGGTGAAACATGGAGAAGGGTCGCAATCTTACTGCTACTATTTACTCCAAGCCAAACCAGGGCGAAAATTCGGAGTTCAGTATTTAACTCTCCATTTCCATGAATAATAATTCGCTCTTCTTTACGTAACAGAGAATTAAAGTCTTCTACAAAATCAGGATAGATAGAAAGGAATGTTGAATCAAAGGTTTGATTTAATTCTTTTACTTCGTTATTAAAAAATGAGTTGGTAGATTGAGTCATTTGTAATGCTTCCTCTATCTTTCCTGTTTTTATTTTCCGGTTAATATTCTGGCGAAAATTATCAAATTTTGTCAGATAATTGGAACATGCGGAAAAAATATATCCAATATATTCTTCCTTTATGTAGTTAGACTCCTTTAGTTTTTTATTAGTCTCCAAAATCTGTTCCGACATTTTCTTCATTTTTTCATTCGAACAGATTAAGTTTTCTTTTGTTTCAGACAAAACAGACAAATTAGCATTTAGCCGGTTATTTATTTCAATAATATTTTTCTTCTGTATATTCGTTTTGTGAATAAAAACAGATATGACAAGGCATAGTATTATTAATAAAACGATAACTATTGATAGCCAAAATAAATACAAAGAGTTTTTCCGCCTTTCCTGTTCGTTCCTTTCCAGCGTTTCGTCAAATATCCGTTTCATATATTGCGCCATTTGGGCACCACTTATGCGGGCAGGATAATATGATTGCCCTCTAAGTACGTAGTCAAGATAAATATAAGCCCTGTTATTGTCTCCAATTGAAGAAAGGAAAGAAACCAAATCCAACAAGGCGGAAGGATCTCTGTTTACAAACTTAACGTCGGACAAGGCTGCCAGACAGAGATATTTAATACTCTCCTCTTCATTGTTTAGCTGATCATATATTCTGGATAATACTAAGGCGTTATTTCCTGCTCTTATGTTATTTAATGAAATATTTTTATAATATTCTTTTTTGAGAAAACCAATAAGCTTTTCATTTTTATCATCGCCCTGATATGACCATAGTAATCCCCAAATATACGATTCATCATCTGTTGTTGCATATTTCATCAATTCAACACCATATTCAGATATTTTTTGAGTATCCGGTGTGCCGGAAAAGGAAGACTCCTGTGATAATAAATAAACTTTCAATGAGTAAAACCTTGCTTTATTTGAATTATACAGTTCATCAACGTTAATTTCATTAATTTCAGATATAGCAGCACTTAGCATACCTGTCTGTATATAAATATAACATCTATCCAGATAAATATCGTGAATCCATTCGGCTTTGTTTTCCCTAATGGCGATCTCCTCATTTCTGTCTAAGTATATCAATGCAGAATCACATATATAGCTGGCATACTTTGAGAACAGTAATTTATTTATCAGGTATATATCTCTGATATCACTTACTCTGTCGAGTTCCGCTTTTAAATCCTTAATCTGCGATTCTAATATAGATTCATATTTTTCATGTTGGGAAATAGCAGAATCTATAGAAAGAAAAAAGCGTTCATATTTGTTGTTTGCATATACACTTGCCATAACCGTTTCTATGAGAAAGAATACAGTTGCACAAATTCTTCTGTTTATAGAAAATGCCATTAGTATTAGACAATACGAAAATCCGATATTAATGATATGATACCGGATTTTCTCAAGGTTATAAATTAGCGGTTTTTAAAATTACGTGCAATGAACGGCAGGCAAGTATATAGGGCGGAATGCCAGTACTCCCAGGTATGTCCTCCATCGCGTACGCGAAACTGCAACGGGATTTGTGCTGCACGCATAACCTGATAAAACTCAATATTACGATCAATCAAAAAGTCGTCATCCCCACAATCTACATACCACACGATAGAACGAAGTTCTTCTTTCTTTGTGTCTGACGCATTCTTTACAAAATCAATACAGCTATTTTCTATCACGGAATTATTTAATATCTCCATTTTACTGTTGGGATTGGTTGTAACAGTGGAATTTCCCTCAGGTATAGACATAAGTGCGCTCATGGCATAAACACTTGAAAACATACTGCTGTATCGTTGCGCATATTGAGTTGAACCGCCACCTCCCATAGACAGACCTGCTATCGCGCGATTAGCTTTGTTGCCAATTACGCGATATTCACTTTCAATATGAGGAACAAATTCTGTAAAAAAGAACGTTTCATAATTCCATCCCGGCATATTGAAATAACCATTCCATTCTTCCGGGATATTACCTCCCGCATCCGGAGATACAATGATCATTTCACAGGCCTCGCCGCCGGCTATCAACTGATCCGCCACATCTTTAAGATGACCGCGTTCGAACCAATCCTTGTTTGTTCCATTCAGTCCATGCAGTAGGTAAAGAATAGGATATCTCTTGTTTGGATTCAAATCATAACTTATTGGCAAATAAATATTATAATTCCTGCCTGTATTCAAAACATTACTATGTATTGTTTTGCTTTTTATTTTACTCCTTGCTCTATCAAGCTGTGCGGATGCTGAAGATATAGAACAAACTATAAGTAATGATATAAAAATTCTTTTCATTATGGATTTATTTTTATGATTAATAATTATAAACTTATCATACAACATCATTTAACGGAAAATGAATATTTTCCCTGTTTTACCCTGACAATTTTATATCCATTTTCATCTTTGACATCATCAAGATAAGATGATGGCACAAGCGCTTTCCCATTCTCGGTTATAACTGACGAATGAGACTCTACCGGTATATAAACTGTAGCCTGGCTACCAACCGGAATCGTAATATTTATTTCTAACTGATTGTTTACTTTTTTAATTTCGGATATGAGTTTTCCATACGGAGTTATATTTGAATAAAAAACATGGTCTAGCTGGTTTGGCAAATTTGGTTTTATAATAATATGCCTGAATCCGGGATTATTTTCATCTGCATTTACTCCCGCAAGCGTACGGTAAAACCAGGTGAGAGCACCACCAAACATGGGATGGTTTCTTGAACCTCTTCCATCCCAGTGTTCCCATGTAACGGTAGCATCTTGTTCAATCCAATAACCAAAGCCAGGCATATTGCGTTTGTTCATCGCCTCGTATGCCACGTCATTCATGCCGTGTGCAGCCAGAGTCTCAAAGAAGAATTGTGTTCCGAAAATACCTGTATTCAAATGCCCGTTATAGGTTTCTGAAATTTCTTTACGAAGTGTATGCTTTACGTCTTCATAACGATCCGTAGGAACACCGATTACCAATGCAAAGATATTGCTGCCGTAGTCTCCATAGGTTTTATTCTCTGTATCATAGAACTTATTATTGAATGCGTTTCTAACATTATTCCTTATGTTTGAATAATATACATACTCATCGTTTTGATTCAACACTTTCGCCGCTCTCGCCGTAAAATCGGCGCAACGCCATAGATAGAATGTATGTACTAATTCTTCCGGAGGATTCTGGTATGGCCCAACCCAATCTCCCAGATTTAACCAATAATTAGGCTGTGTAGAATGAATGTTTGTTCTTTGGGAAAACATGGTTCCATCACTTGTTAACCATGTCAACATATATTTGACTTGTTCTTTCATCGCATGAAAATTATCTTCAAGCATCTTTATATCTCCATAGTGAACATAGTATTCCCACGGCATAATATTCATGGCAGCTCCCCAGGCTACACCGCCTCCACAGCCCGGTTGCCAGGGTGCTCCATTGGGGACGTAACCGGTTTCTATATTTTGTGCGTCATTCATATCGCGTATCCATTTTTTGTACATAGCCGCCGCATTAAAGTTATGCATCACGGTAATGCAAGCAACCTGTCCGTCTCCGGTATACGGAGAGCGTTCTCTATGCGGACAATCACTGGCAATACCACCATGCATATTATCTAATTGACTGCGTTGCCAAATCGCGTTAATCCTGTTAAACAGCTCGTTGGATGTCCTGAACTCCGCCGTTACAGGCACATCCGTATTTATTGCTTCAGCGGTCAGCATATCGGCCGTTAAATTATCTATGCCGCTAATGACGGCTTTGCGAAACACATACCATGTAAAACGTGGAACATGAGACTCTTGTCCGATTCCCTTAAAAATATATTTATGCACGCCAAGTGGAGATTCGCAAATATATTTAACGTTTAATGTATCGCCTTTTGTCCCGCGTATATCCTTGAAATGTATCCATCCCGATATTTCTACTCCGAAATCAACCTCATACGCACCTTCTTCATTTTTGAGTAAGGAAATGGGATTCAGAACTTCCGTGAGTTTATCAGCCGGAGCCATATGGGCTGTCAATTTTCCTGTCGGAGCTTTGCGCAGGATGGCGCTATCCCAGTTCGAGTCCTCGCAGCCTGCAGTCGCCCATCCGGTAATTTCTTTATTGGCATCATAAATCTCGCCATCATATACGCCGTTCATCACTATGGGCGATTCTTTTACTTTCCAAGACTCATCCGAACAGATTATTTCTTTAGAACCGTCTTTATACGTCACTTCTATCTGGCATAAAAAGCGAGGAGAGCCAAAAGATGCGACCCAGCGTGATGTGGAATCATAGAAACCATCTCCAACGATAGCCCCCGCTACGTTCAGGTCCTGCGAGAGCATATCGGTAATATCGTATGCCAGGTACATGACTCTATGGTCGCGGAAATTATTCTCAATCGCAATAGGAGCGGCTTCAATCATCTCTCTATTGCTGTAGTTGGTGAAATTAGGCACCAGATAATCATCTCCTACTTTTTTTCCGTTCAGATAAAATTCAAAATATCCCAATCCTGTAACAAAAGCTTTTGCCGATTTTATATCTCTTTCCAGAGCAAATGTTTTGCGAAACATAGGAGCCGGGAAAAAAGGATAAGCCGGTTGTTGAAATCTTTGCGGTGAACCGGGAATAAATGGCGGCCTGGGTTCTATGATCCTTCGGGGTTCTTCACCTTGCCAGGGAGCGCCTATCCATTTTGCTTTCCACTCATTGGAATACAATAAACCCATTCCCCAATAAGCAGGCTGACTCCAATTTGATTTGATATCATTACTGTCCCAAACCATAACTCTCCACCAATAATCTTTCGTAGATTCCAATGATTTCCCTGTATATGGAATTAGATAGGAATCCGAAGATTGCACTTTCCCGCTATCCCAAATATCTGTATCTCCTTTCAACAGCTTCTCTTTGGAGGAAGCTACACAAATGCGGTAAGCACGTTGATATTCTCCGCGGATTTTACTTGAACTCGCTTCGTTTATCCAGGATAAGCGTGGAGAAGCAACATCTACAACCGTTGGGGTTTCCATGTATTCACAGGTCAGCTCAACAGGTTTTATCTTTGATGCTCCGTTACACGAAATCAATACAACCGCCATGAATAGTGTGCAGACGAAAGAAGCTTTTATTCGAATGTTTAATTTCATTTTATATTCTTTATTGTTATAAATTAAATGCAACAGCAAGATTGTCTAATTGCTTATCGGTCAATCCTTCAGGCTCGAACCCTGCCATACGGGCATTCAGGTAGATTTGAGCTGATTTACTCAGTGTATCGATCGCATCAAAACATTCGATAATGTCTTCTCCGGTAGCCAGCATACCGTGTTTCTCCCAGCACACGATGTCATGCTTCTCAAGCATTTCGATTGTAGCGTGCGCCAGCTCAATAGAACCGGGAATCTGGTAAGGTACGATACCTACCCCCTTGGGCACGATGATGCGTGATTCGGGAATCATACTCCAGAGCGTGCGCGTAAAATGGGTGGAATCAAGGAAGGGCTTGCAATGGGTCAGCCCGATGATGTCGGTAGGATGTGTATGTAACACCACGCGACTGTTGCGGCAGGCTTTCCGGAGATAGCTGTGCATCAAGAGATGCGAGGGGAGTTCCGACGTCGGCTTTACGGCCGGTTCGCTAATGATTTCATACGCCGCTCCGTCAGACGTTATACGGATAATCGAACCATTTTCGCAGGGTTTACGCGCAATATAGCGCATACGCATTCCTGTTCCCGTAACATAAAAGCAATCGCCTGCCAGATTGGTTACCGGTTCGAGAAGAGGGGTAGCGTCAGACGTTTCAGAGAAATTCATCTCCGGCTCATCTAAAAAACGGGTGACATTTACGGAGATATTCCCTCCGTTGCGCTCCGCCCATCCTTTTTCCCATACGTATCCGGCTACTTCCGCTATTTTATCTATTTCTGCCCGGAGGCTTTTGTTTTCAATCATCTGTATAATAAATTATATGAAGTTAGGAAACAATAGTGAGAGTATCAGGATAGACATGCCTGCCGCCAAAACGACGACAGTCTTCCGGTCGACACCTCTCCACTCATTCAATACCACACCCCAAACATTACTGAAAATCACATTGAGCGACATGAGTATGCTCCATGAGAATGCCAGCATCACTGGGGAAGCGGCAAAGAAGCTCTTGCCCATACCTAGGCCGAAGAATTGAGAATACCACAACAATCCGGCCAGGGCGCAGAAAAGAATGTTGTTTACCAACACATCCTTTTTGTAGTAATCGACGAATGATTTGTTTTTGAAATTCCAGAAAAAGCAATAGGCTGCGTTGGTAAGGAATCCCCCGCATGTGACCATCAAGGTAGCAGGAAGCGTTTGAAACAACTCGTTCACGCCTTCAATCACTAATGGCGCTCCGGCTTCAAGTCCCAGAGCAAAGCAGGCGCTCATTACTCCCGACAGCAAGGCTACAAGCAAGCCTTTAGTCAAGGCGAAGTCTTTAATGGCAGCTTTACGCTCCTTTTCCGTCATGTTTTGCGCCCTGAGTCCACCGGCGTAGCCGATGACGGCTATTCCTGCCAGCGTAATGCACACGCCGGTGAGCAAGATCAGCCCGGCTCCGTGGAACAGGTTGGTTCCGGCCATCAGGACAGGGATAAGCGTCCCGAATGCCGCACATGTGCCGAGAGCGATACTCTGGCCTAAAGCAACGCCCAGATAACGCATACTCAGGCCGAACGTTAATCCTCCGACTCCCCACAACATACCAAAACCTATGGCCTTTAATGCCGCGCCGGCGTCGACAAAAATTATATTCAACAAGTTGCTGCCTTCAGGTACGGCAAGCAACGCACCAAGGAACGGAAATACCAGCCATGCGAATATTCCCTGCGTCAGCCAGAAACATTCCCAGTTCCATTCCTTGATCTTGCGTATGGGAACATAGGAACTGCTCTGCCCGAAGCTGCCGACCGCTATAATTATTAATCCGATAAGCATATTCATCGCGCCTTACCTTTTGTCGGTTACATCCTTTTCGTATTGTTCTATTTCCTCAATATAGTCATTCCCAATTGGGACATCATTTTGCAGACAGAACATATCCCATACGGCCGGCCAGGGCATACTCTTCAGCTCTTCCTGCAGGGCAAGGCGCTGGAAGTATTTGCCTTCGGCTTCGTATTGCTGCAACAAAGAGGAGGGTTCGAGCATAGCCAGCAATAAAGATTTCTGCACGGCGCGGCAACCGATAACGTAAGCCCCTATACGATTGATTGTAGCATCGAAGTAATCCAGTCCGATATGCACCTTGTCCAATGCTTCACAACGGATAATCTCGCGTGCAAGATCGCTTAGGTCGTCGTTGAGTATAACTACATGGTCACTGTCCCAACGAACCGGGCGGCTCACGTGAAGCATGATTTCCGGAGTAAACAGCAGAAGTGAAGACAATTTGTCGGCTACGCTTTCGGTAAGGTGAAAGTGACCTGTATCAAGCGTCACTATCTTACCTTTCTTGATTCCGTAGCCCAGGTAGAAATCATAAGAACCGACAGTGTAACTCTCCAGGCCGATGCCGAAGAGCTTGGCTTCGATACAGTCACACATATTTTTGTATTCGGTCGAGAATATCTCATTGAGCGATTGCTCAAGTATGCGGCGGTATTTCAGACGGTTGGCAGGAACTTCCTTGCTGCCGTCGTGAATCCAGAGATTCATCATACAAGGGTCGTTCTGCGCTTTACCCATCTCGTCGCTTATCCAGCGGCATCGTTTGGTATGCTCTATCCAGAAGTTGCGTATATCGTCATCCGGATTAGACAGCGTAAGATCACCGCTCTTAGGATGCGAGAAGGAGGTACTGTTGAAATCAAGTTTCATACCGTTTTCCTTAGCCCATTGTATCCAGCTTGCGAAGTGTGCAGGCTCAACTTCGTCGCGGTCTACTTTTTTCCCCTGGAAGTCGCCGTATATTTCGTGCAGGCTCAGGCGGTGGCTTCCTGCAACGCAGGAAGTGGCTTTGAGTATGTCCCGGCGAAGTTCGTCGATGGTTCCGGCTTTTCCCTGGTAATTGCCCGTTACCTGGATTCCCCCTGTAAGCGTGCCGCCCAGGTTTTCATAACCGGTAACATCGTCGGCCTGCCAGCAATGTATCGACAGGGATATTTTCTTTAGCTCGCCGAGCACTTTATTCACATCTACGCCGAGTGCGGCATACCGTTCGGTGGCTGCCTGGAAGGTTTGTTTGATTGTTTGCTCTTTTGACATGATTATATGTTTTTAGGATAATATGTTTCCGGCTGAAAAAACGAGATGACAAGTTTGCGTATTTCCCAACGGTCGGCCACGAGCCCTGCTGCTTTCGCCTGTATCAGGCAATTGCCTGTGGCGGTAGCTTCGGATGGCCCGGCTATTACTTCCAGGCGAACCGTGTCGGCTACCAGTTGGTTGAGGAATTTATTCTGCGACCCTCCGCCGATAATGTGCAGCTTCTTTATCTTAAACGACGCCATGCCGTCGAGCAGCGCTATCATCTCTTTGTACCGGTGGGCGAGGCTGTTAAATATACAGAAAACATATTCCGCATCGGTCAGCGGAGCGGCTTGACCCGTCCCTATGCAGTAAGCGGCAATAGCCTCCGGCATACTGGCGGGGCAGGTAAACGAAGCGTCGTCGGGATTCACTATCGAAGCAAAGTTTGAGGCTTGCGCCGCCATAGCAGTTAATTGCCCGTATGTATAGGATTTGCCTTCCCTTTCCCATTCCTTGCGGCATTGCTCCAGCAGCCACATCCCGGTGATGTTTTTGAGGAAGCGGGTAGTCCCTTCTATACCGCCTTCGTTGGTGAAGTTGTTGGCAAAGGATGCACCGGTAATAATGGGTTCTTCCGTTTCTATGCCCATCAGACTCCATGTGCCGCTGCTGAGGTATGCGAACTCCGGAACGGTAGCCGGGACGGCGACAATTGCCGAAGCCGTATCATGCCCGGCTACGGCAATCACAGGTATTTTCCCTATACCCGTCTCCTTTGCCGTCTCGTCTGCCAGTAAGCCGATTACCGTGCCCGGCATTGTGAGCGGAGCCATCAGTCCGGGCGATATGCCGGCAGCCTCAAATAAGGTTCTGTCAAACTCTTTGGCAACAGGGTTAAGAAGCTGCGATGTAGAGGCGATGGTATACTCGCAAACCATTTTGCCCGTCAGCATATAGGCGAGCAGGTCGGGAGTAAACAAAATCTTTTTAGCGGCTTTCAAGAGTGAAGAGTTACACTTTTTTGCGCGGAAAAGCTGGAACAGGCTGTTAAAGTCCATGAACTGTATGCCTGTCTTACTATATACTTCCTCGCTTGGCATGAGGCAGGAAAATTCTTCGGCAGCTCCCGAAGTGTAGGGGTCTCGATAGGAGCGCGGCAATCCGAGGATCGTACCGTCTTCGCCGATATAGCCGAAATCGACGCCCCAGGTATCTATACCGATAGAATCGGGCTTAATACCTTTCTTTACGCATATACGGAGACTTTCCCTGACGGCCCTGTACAGGTGGAATATATCCCAATAATACTTATCGTGCAGTAGCAGCATGTTATTAGAGAAACGGTGGATCTCCTCCATACGGAAATCTCCCCCTTCCAACGTGGCGGCCATCGCCCTTCCGCTTGTCGCGCCGATATCTACGGCTAAAAAGACATGTTTGTTCATAGTAGCAAATGTTTCAAATATGATATACCCGTTTTCATCGTCAGGAAGATAAATAATTTAGAATTTATGCGGTAATTTACAATATTATGATTGCAAAGAAATAAAACTATCTACTATCTTTGTTTCTAAAACTGATATTATTGCTTTCAAATTTGATAGAAGATGAAAAAGGATTCATTGTGCTACCTTACGACCGGTCAGCTTGATGAGGAGTGGGGCATTACGGTTTCGACCGTAGGCTATCAGTTTATTCCGCCCCTGAGCAAGTATCCGCTCTCGCAACATCCAGACAGCCACAACTTCAGCCCGCAGTCCGGACGGGTATTGAAAGAATACCAGTTAGTATATATCACCAAAGGGGAAGGCTTTTTTGAGTCCGGGTCATGCAGGAAACAATGCGTCAAAGCCGGAACCATGATCTTATTGTTTCCGGATGAATGGCACAGCTATTATCCCTGCCGGGAGACCGGATGGGATGAATACTGGGTAGGATTTAAGGGTATCCACATCGACAACCGCGTCAAAAAGAACTTCTTCATCAGGGAAGAACCGCTGTATAAGATCGGACTGAGTGCAACTATCGTCAGCCTGTATGAAGATATCATGAAGTTTGCTGCGCAGGAAAAGGCCGGATACCAACAAATGATCTCAAGTATTGCCCTGCACATCCTTGGCATCGTTTACTATAAAGCAAGGAACAACGCCTTTTCCAATACATATGTGGCAGACAAGGTGAATGAAGCCCGTATACTCATGAAGTCCCGCATAGAGTCTCCATCGAAACCGGAAGACATAGCGAAACAACTGGGCTTGGGTTATTCATGGTTCAGGAGGATATTCAAGGAATACACAGGCATCTCACCGGCACAATACCAGCTACAACAGCGGTTACTCAAGGCAAAAGACCTGCTGGCAAATACTCAGATGAACATTTCCGAGATAGCTTATGCCCTCCGGTTTGAGAACGTCGGACAATTCTCCACTTTTTTTAAGAAAAGGGAAGGCGTCACTCCTTCCGAATTTCGCGAAAGAGGATGCTGATGTCCTTCCCCCATGGCTTCCGTCAGTATCCCCAAAAACCAAGACAGGAAGCCTGACTGCTCCCGTAGGCAACCAAAAAACCAAGGGGATTTGAGGCACTACTATCGTGGAAAAGTGTGTTTCGTTAATATAATTGTTAGCGGCATGGTGCCATGCGCTCCGATTACAAGAGCTTGCTCTATATCTGCTGTTTGGGATGGGCCAGAAATGAATACTCCGAAAACATAATCATTATTGCCTACCCGGTTGTAGGCTTCATGCATTGTTGAGACCAGATTGTTACGGTTTAATAATATGATAATTCAAGTTTCCCACCCTCTTCATATAAGGGAAAGCAGGATGATGCATTTTGTATCTAATTGATAATCAGCTATATTATATGCAGCATTTAACAATGTTTCACATTCTGTATTTAATTGATTTATAGCATTTAACAGGATTATCAGGGTTTTGTCCCCTTTTGAGGAGGCAATAATTCGACTGACAGTTTCTTCCACATCCAGGGAGAGGATT
>JAISXD010000007.1 GCA_031270665.1 Tannerellaceae bacterium
TATAAGAAAAGCAAGTTTGATTAGAGGGTATTGAAAATTAATGATATTTTTGCAGGACGTGTGATAATTAGCTCTAAATTTGGAGCTGTGCTTGTTACGACGGAATGATTAAAAAGTATACCGTGAAAGAATTAAATAAAGACACTGCCCGGAAAACCATCTGTATTCAAATTGATCCGGCTGATAATGTGGTTGTTGCTATGGAAAATCTTTCCAAAGGCCACTCATTGCACATAAACGGGATAACCCTTGTGTTGCAGGAGGATATTCCCGCCGGGCACAAAATCGCATTGCGGCATTTCAATACCGGCGACTACATTATCAAGTACGGATACCCTGTCGGCCACGCAATTCAACCGGTTATGGCCGGCGCCTGGGTAAATGAGAAAAATATCAAGACAAACCTTGAAGGGTTGCAAGATTATACCTATCATCCCCAGCCGGCGCCGGTATTGCCCGGTAAAGAAGAGATGAGTTTTAAAGGATACTGCCGTAAAAACGGCGAGGCAGGGATTCGCAACGAACTGTGGATTATCCCGACAGTAGGCTGCGTGAACGGGATTGCACAACAATTAGCCAACATGCTTCAACGGGAAACACAGGGAGTGGGGGTTGATGCGATTGTTGCTTTTCCGCACAATTATGGCTGTTCCCAATTAGGGGAAGACCATGAGAACACCCGCAAAATACTCCGTGATATGGCGCTCCATCCGAATGCCGGCGGCGTATTGGTTGTAGGCTTAGGCTGCGAGAATAATCAGACCGGCGCTTTCCGTGAATTGCTGGGCGAATTTGATACGGAACGTATCCGCTTTATGGAAACCCAGAACGTAGCCGACGAATTGGAAACCGGTATGCAGTTATTACGCGGATTATACGATTTGGCGTCGGGCGACGTACGTACAGACATTCCTTGTGGGGCGCTCCGTGTCGGGCTGAAATGTGGCGGTTCCGACGGTTTTTCCGGCATAACGGCCAATCCGCTGCTGGGCGTTTTCTCCGACTACTTAGTTGCACAAGGCGGCGCTACCGTCTTGACCGAAGTGCCCGAAATGTTCGGAGCCGAGACGATACTGATGAATCGCAGTGAATCGGAAGAGGTATTCGACAAGGCTGTTCATTTAATTAATGATTTCAAACGATACTTTATCGAAAATAAACAGCCGGTATACGAGAACCCGTCTCCCGGAAATAAAGCCGGCGGTATATCTACATTGGAAGAGAAATCGCTGGGCTGTACCCTGAAAGCCGGCCATTCGATTGTAAGAAACGTGCTGCAATATGGTGACCGGTTGCATACGAACGGGTTAAACCTGTTGAGCGCCCCGGGAAACGATCTGGTAGCCGCTACGGCTTTAGCATCCGCCGGATGTCAGTTGGTATTGTTCACCACAGGGCGCGGAACACCGTTTGGAACGTTTGTCCCCACGGTTAAAATAGCGACAAACAGTAACCTGTTCGCCCGCAAACCGAACTGGATTGATTTCAATGCCGGGACACTGCTGGAAGGCGAAACAATGGAGTCGTCGGTCAAAAGGTTTATCCGGTTTATCTTGGAGATAGCCGGCGGCGCATATACGAATAATGAGAAAAATAATTACCGGGAGATAGCCATCTTCAAAACAGGCGTAACCTTGTAAAGTTTATAAAGTAAAGATATATAATGTATGAAAGCATTCATGAACGAAGATTTCCTGTTGACAACGGCTGCTGCACAGGTACTGTATCATAATCATGCCGCCAAGAAGCCCATTATCGATTATCATTGTCATTTAATCCCTCAGATGGTGGCAGACGATCATCAGTTTCGCTCGCTTACGGAAATATGGTTGGGTGGCGATCATTACAAATGGCGTGCGATGCGGGCCAATGGTATAGATGAGAAGTATTGCACAGGGGATGCTTCCGACTGGGAGAAATTTGAAAAATGGGCGGAGACCGTTCCTTACACCATGCGTAACCCTCTTTATCACTGGACGCATCTGGAACTCAAAACGGCTTTCGGTATTGAGAAAATCGTCAGTCCCGCCACAGCCCGGAAGATATATGACGAATGTAACGAAAAACTGAAACTCCCCGAATACTCGGCCCGGGGAATAATGCGCCGTTACAAAGTAGAAGTGGTATGTACGACCGACGACCCGGTGGATAGCCTCGAATACCATAAGAAAACCCGCGAATCGGGGTTCGAAATAAAGATGTTACCCACCTGGCGGCCGGATAAAGCCATGGCGGTAGAATCGCCGGCCCACTTCAGAAGTTATGTAGAATCGCTTTCGAACGTAAGCGGCGTTACGATCAGTGCGTTCTACGATATGATTGCCGCCTTGCAGCAACGGCACGACTTCTTTGCGGCGAATGGTTGCAGGCTATCCGACCACGGCCTCGAAACGTTCTGTGCGGAAGCCTACACGATGGATGAAGTAAAAATAATCTTCAACAAAGTATATGGCGGTAAAGAGTTAACCCATGAAGAAATACTGAAATTCAAATCGGCTATGTTGGTTATCTTTGCTGAAATGGATTGGGAAAAAGGCTGGACACAACAGTTCCATTACGGCGCAATCCGCAACAATAACACGAAAATGTTCCGCCAGGCAGGGCCGGATACAGGCTTTGATTCTATCGGCGAATTCAATACGGCCAAAGCCTTGTCTACGTTCCTCGACAGGCTGAACGCCTCAGGTAAACTGACCAAGACAATCGTGTATAACCTGAATCCGTGCGCCAACGAAGTGATCGCTACCATGCTTGGTAATTTCCAGGACGGGACAATCCCCGGAAAACTGCAATTCGGCTCGGGCTGGTGGTTCCTCGACCAGAAAGACGGCATGCGGAAACAGATGAATGCCTTGTCTGTGCTGGGATTGTTAAGCCGTTTTGTAGGGATGCTGACCGACTCGCGCAGTTTTCTTTCCTATCCCCGCCACGAATATTTCCGCCGTACACTTTGCGATTTGCTGGGGACAGATATAGAGAATGGAGAACTCCCTTCCGGCGAAATGTCATTCATAGGACAGATGGTAGAGAACATCAGTTATTATAATGCTAAAAAATTCTTTATGTTTTAAATATGAAAAATAAAATTGTAACTTTTGGAGAGATTATGTTGCGCCTGGCAACACCCGATTACCTGCGTTTCAGTCAAGCGCCACAATTCAACGCCTCTTTTGGCGGAGGCGAAGCCAACGTAGCTGTTTCATTAGCCAATTATGGACTGGAAACGGCATTTATTACCCGCCTGCCCGATAATGATATTGCACGCGCATGCGTTATGGACCTGCGTAAATATAATGTAGGGGTTGAACGTATCGTCTATGGGGGCGAACGCTTGGGTATCTATTTTCTGGAAACAGGAGCCGTAGCCCGCGCCAGTAAAGTAGTATACGACCGCGCCCATTCTTCTATCTCGGAGATTAAGCCCGGAATGGTTAATTGGGAAGAGGCGCTGGAAGACGCCAAATGGTTTCATTGGACAGGCATCACGCCGGCCTTGTCGCAAGGCGCTGCCGACGCTTGCCTGGAAGCAATCCAGACAGCCAATAAATTAGGCGTAACCGTATCCTGCGACTTGAATTTCCGTAAAAACTTATGGAAATACGGGAAAAAAGCGTCGGAAATAATGCCGGCCCTCACAGAAGGATGCGACATTATCCTCGGTAATGAAGAAGATTGCGAAAAGGTATTTGGTATCAAACCGGAGGGCTTTGACGTAAACGCCACGCACGGCGAAGTAAATGCAGCCGAATTTGAATCGGTTTGCACCCAGATGCAGGCGCGTTTCCCAAGAGCGAAGAAGGTGATTATCACCTTACGCGGAGCCGTTAATGCCAACCATAACACATGGGGAGGCGTATTATATGCCGAAGGAAAACTATATCAATCCAAACGTTACGATATAACTCATATTGTAGACCGCGTGGGCGGAGGCGATTCCTTCATGGGAGGACTGATTTATGGACTCAACACCTACCTGGGCGACAATCAAAAAGCACTGGAATTTGCCGCCGCCGCTTCATGCCTGAAACATACCGTTTATGGTGACTACAACCAGGTATCCGTAGAAGAGGTTGAAAAACTAATGGCAGGCGACGGATCCGGGAGGGTAAGCAGATAAGTTATAAGTCAGAAGTTAGAATTAATAAGTCAAAAGTAAACAAAGTGGCTAAATTTAATAAAATAAAAGTGCTCAGCGCGATGGCAACCACCAAGATGGTTCCCGTTTTCTATGATGAAAATACCGAAACGGCCTGCAGAGTGGTGAAAGCCTGCTATGAAGGCGGGGTTCGTGTGTTTGAATTTACGAACCGGGGTGACTTCGCCCAAGACGTATTTGCCGGGTTAATTAAATATGCGGCAAAAGAATGTCCCGAACTGATTTTGGGAATCGGTTCGATTGTCGACGCTCCTACAGCCGCATTATATATGCAATTAGGGGCTAATTTCATTGTAGGCCCTTACTTCAATAGTGAAATTGCCAGGATTTGTAACCGCCGTTTGATACCTTATATTCCGGGATGCGGGTCGGTCACCGAAATAGGCAACGCGCAGGAGGCCGGATGCGACGTCTGCAAGGTATTCCCGGCCGGAAATGTGGGTGGCCCGTCGTTTGTGTCGAATATAAAGGCGCCGTTGCCCTGGTCGCAGATAATGGTAACCGGCGCCGTTGAACCTACCGAAGAAAACCTGACGGCCTGGATGAAAGCCGGAGTAACCTGCGTAGGCATGGGATCCAAACTATTCCCTAAGGAAGTTATTAAAGCTGGGAGATGGGATGAAATAACCAAACTTTGCCGGTACGCACTGTCTATCATTCAATAGAAACACTAATAACAACAACGAATACCATGAATGTAACAATTACCTCCCGGCAAAAAATGAGCAACTATCGGTGGATGATATGCGCGATGCTCTTTTTTGCCACAACCGTTAATTATCTGGACAGGCAAGTACTGTCGCTGACATGGCCCAAGTTCATCGGGCCGGAGTTTGGATGGACGAACGATGATTACGGAAATATCACTGCCTGGTTTTCGATACTTTATGCCGTATGCATGCTGTTTGCCGGGAAATTCGTGGATTGGATGGATACGAAAAAGGGATTCCTCTGGGCCATTGGCATCTGGTCGGTCGGCGCGTGTTTGCACGCCTACTGCGGCATTGCAACGTCGGGGATTCTGACCGGCGAATGGCTGGTGAATTTTGCCGAAGCAAAAGAGATGATCTCTCATGTCGGCGACGGGGCGATGGTTGTCAGCGTCAGCGTGATTCTGTTTATCTCCGCGCGGTTTGTGCTGGCGCTCGGCGAAGCGGGCAACTTCCCGGCGGCCATCAAGGCGACGGCCGAATATTTCCCGAAAAAAGACCGCGCTTTCTCGACCAGTATCTTCAATTCGGGCGCCACGATCGGCGCCATGATTGCCCCGGCGTCCATACTCTACATCGCCGAACTGTGGGGCTGGGAAGCAACGTTTATCATCATCGGTCTGCTGGGATTCGTCTGGATGGCATTCTGGGTGTTTGTATACAAGAAACCCGAACAACATCCGAAAGTGAACGCAGCCGAACTGGAATATATACAACAGGACAAGCTGACGGACCAGGTCGTTGAAAACGAACGACAGGACAAAAAGCTATCGTTTGCCCAATGCTTCTGCTTCAAACAGACGTGGGCGTTTGCATTCGGCAAGTTCATGACCGACGGCGTCTGGTGGTTTTACCTGTTCTGGATGCCCAAATACCTGCAAACCGTTTTCCATCTGGAAGGCACCGACCAGGTGCTTCCGCTTACGGTACTCTATACCATCGTCATGATTTCCATCTATGGCGGCTGGCTACCTTCGTATTTTATCGGCAGGAAAGGGATGAATCCGTACGCCGGGCGTATGCGCTCAATGCTGATATTTGCCTTCTTCCCGCTGCTGGCGCTCTTTGCGCAGCCGTTGGGCGAATATTCATACTGGCTGCCGGTCATTATCATCGGCATTGCGGCGGCGGCGCATCAGGCATGGTCGGCCAATATTTTCTCGACGGTAGGCGACATGTTCCCGAAGACGGCCATCGCCACAATTACCGGCATCGGTGGAATGGCGGGCGGACTGGGCTCGTTCTTTATCCAGAAATGTGCGGGTAAGCTCTTTGACTATACCGGCCGGACAAAAATGAGTTTCCTCGGCTTCGAAGGCGAGCCGGCCGGTTACTTTATGATTTTCATCTTTTGCGCCGTAGCCTATCTTATCGGCTGGGTTGTAATGAAATCGCTGGTTCCTAAATACAAACCTGTCGTTATATGAAACGAGCATGTAAAACTATACTACTGGAAACAACCTGAGTAACATGGCAGGCGCTACAGCCGAAGCGGCCAGGGATATAGAAGGGGGATTACCTGTTTCAGGAAAAGACACCATTGTGAAGACTGAAAAAAAACCATTACGATGTCTTCGGCAAACCATCATAATGGTCTGGTAAATCCATCATAATGGTTTGCCGAAGACATCGTAATGGTTTACTCAACACATTATAATGGTTTTTTTGCTGAAAAACATAGCGATGGATTTTTATTCAATGCCGTTTAAGTTAGTTAGGCCGGCAGATTATATTGGTTAAATAAATAAAAACGGTAGGTCTTTACATAAATAATTCGTTCTTTTGCAAAAATTTGGGTTATCTGTGTCCTTACCGGTTTCTCTGATTTGTTTAATCAATAATTATAGTGTACGTCTGATGGCTGAAAATAAGAAGGTTAATTTCGTTTCTTTTTTTAATTCCCGTTTTACTTCTACTATTAGTATTGCTTTGGTCCTTTTTCTTTTAGGGCTGATTTTCTTATTGAGCTTGCTGGGGAATAAATTATCCAACTATGTGAAAGAAAACATCTCTTTTTCAGTTATATTGAAAGATGAACAAAACGAAGCTGAAATCAAACGTATCCAGAAAAACCTCAACAGCCAGCCTTTTATTAAGTCTACCGAATATATTTCGAAAGAACAGGCGGCAAAGGAGTTGGAGGCGGAACTTGGAGAAAATCCCGTAGATTTCCTTGGTTATAATCCGTTGCAGGCATCCATTGAGGTGAAACTTTATTCCGAATACGCCAATCCGGATAGTTTACAGGTTATTGAGCGAAAACTCAAATCGTATACTTCCGTCTCGGAACTTTTATACCGTAAAGATATGATGCAGATCGTAAACGAGAACATGAAACGGGTAAGTATCGTGTTGTTTACATTGGCGCTTATACTGATGGTTATTTCGTTTGTGCTTATCAGCAATACGATTCGATTGCTGATATATTCCCAACGATTCCTTATCCATACGATGCAATTGGTTGGGGCTACAGCCGGTTTTATCCGTCGTCCATTTATCAATTACAATATTATAAGTGGTATTGTAGCTTCTATTCTGGCAATATTGATGCTTATCGGCGCGTTATATTATCTGCAAAACGAATTGTCCGGATTTGTGCAAATGCTTGATACGGGTTTGCTGATATTCGTATTTCTTTCTGTCTTTGTAATGGGTATCCTGCTTTCGGTTGTAGCTACTTACTTTGCCGTAAGCAAGTATCTGCGTATGGAAGCTGATAAAATGTATTATATATAAAAACATACTGACAAATGAGTAAAGAAGATTTTGCTTTTGGTAAAGGGAATTTTATACTGATTGCTATTTCGGTAGTAATTATAATTATCGGTTTCGTGTTGATGAGCGGTGGCGCCGAAGAGGGAACATTCTTTAACCCGGAGATATTCAGTACGCGCCGGATCGTAGTGGCGCCTGTTGTTTGCATGATTGGTTTCGGATTAATGATAGTCGGCATTTTAAAGAACAGTAAAGATAAAAAAGCATCCTGATGACTACTATAGAAGTTGTTATTATTGCTATAGTAGAAGGACTTACGGAGTTTCTGCCGGTATCGTCTACCGGGCATATGATCATAACACAGCATTTGCTGGGTGTTGAAAGTACGGCTTTTGTAAAAGCATTTACCATTATTATTCAGTTTGGAGCCATTCTTTCGGTTGTTTGTTTATATTGGAAACGTTTTTTCCATTTGAATAAAGAGAAAGTGACCGGTTTAAAAAGTTTTCTTCATAAATATGATTTTTATTGGAAACTGCTGGTTGCTTTTATTCCGGCTGCTATAATCGGTTTCCTTTGCAGTGACTTTATTGATGATATGCTCGAAAATGTTTGGGTGGTGGCGTCTATGTTGATTATTGGCGGTATTTTCATGCTGTTTGTTGATAAATTATTCAACCATCCCGACAAATCGCGGGGCATTACAGAAAAGAAAGCTTTTTATATCGGATTGTTTCAATGTATTGCCATGATTCCGGGGGTTTCCCGTTCGATGGCTACGATTGTAGGAGGTATGGCGCAAAACTTATCGCGTAAAACAGCCGCGGAGTTTTCATTCTTTTTAGCTGTTCCCACGATGTTTGCAGCAACTGCTTACAAGATGTTTAAACTTTTGCTGGAACCCGATGGGACGGAAGTACTAAACCAAAACATGCCGGCATTGGTTATTGGAAACGTAGTTGCTTTTATTGTTGCTATGCTTGCCATCAAATTCTTTATCGGATATGTAACCAAATATGGTTTTAAGGTATTCGGTTACTATCGTATCATCGTGGGAGGTATTATATTAGTATTGATATTAACAGGACATAATTTACAGCTTATTTGATGGATTTTTTTTCAGGGGAGATACTTTATTTCAATAAACCGTTAAAGTGGACTTCTTTCGATTTGGTAAACAGGTTTCGCTATAGATTATCGCGAAAACTGAATGTGAAGAAAATAAAAGTAGGGCATGCAGGAACATTAGATCCGCTGGCTACAGGTGTTATGATTCTTTGTACGGGAAAGGCTACAAAACGCATTGATGAGTTTCAATACCAGACAAAGGAATACGTGGCGACACTTCAATTGGGGGCAACCACCCCGTCGTTCGATTTGGAAAGGGAAGTGGATGCGGTATACCCGACAGAACATATTACCTGCGAGAAGGTGAAAGAAGTCCTTACGCAATTTACCGGAACCATTCAGCAGGTGCCTCCTGTTTTTTCGGCTGTAAAAGTCGATGGCCGAAGGGCGTATAAGTTCGCCCGTAAAGGGCGTGAGGTTGAGATCAAACCCAAAACCTTAGTTATAGACGAATTGGAACTGTTGGCATGTGATATACCTGTTATTAAAATAAGAGTGGTATGCAGCAAAGGAACCTATATCCGTGCATTGGCCCGCGATATAGGCGAAGCGCTTGATTCGGGCGCACACCTGGTTGCATTAGAGCGCATACGCATCGGCGATGTAACACTTGATATGTGTATGAATCCGGAAGACATCGACTCTTTCCTGAATAGTATTAAGATAGAAACAAAAGAAAATATATAATTATGAAACTGTCAAAATTCAAATTTAATCTGCCGGACGAACTCATTGCACTGTATCCTTCGAACAACAGGGATGAGTCAAGAATGATGGTTGTCCATCGTAAAACAGGCGAAATTGAGCATAAAATATTCAAAGATATTTTGAATTATTTCGGCGAAAAAGATGTATTTATCTTCAACAATACGAAAGTATTCCCGGCGCGATTGTATGGGAACAAGGAAAAAACAGGCGCTCGCATTGAAGTTTTTCTTCTTCGCGAATTAAATCAGGAATTACGTTTATGGGATGTGTTGGTAGACCCGGCGCGTAAAATTCGTATAGGGAACAAGCTGTATTTCGGTGAAGATGATTCGATGGTAGCCGAAGTAATAGACAATACAACCTCACGCGGACGCACGCTCCGTTTCTTATTCGACGGAGACCATGATGAGTTTAAAAGGTCGTTGTATGCGTTGGGTGAAACACCGCTGCCCAAATACATAGACCGCCCTGTGGAACCGGAAGACGAAGAGCGTTATCAAAATATTTTCGCTGCCGAAGAAGGCGCTGTTATTGCTCCGGCGGCAGGTTTTCATTTCAGTAGGGAATTAATGAAACGCTTGGAAATAAAAGATAGCCGTTTTGCCTTTTTGACAGTCCATTCCGGCTTGGGTAATTTCAGGGAAATAGATGTGGAAGACCTCACCAAGCACAAAATGGATTCCGAACAAATGATGGTGAATGGCGAAATTGTACGGATTGTTAATGAAGGAAAAGAGGGAAACCATCAGATTTGTGCCGTAGGTACATCGGTTATGCGGGCGATTGAAACGGCGGTAAGTACCGACGGGCGATTGAAGGAATTTGAGGGATGGACCAATAAATTTATATTTCCTCCGTACGAATTCAGCGTGGCAACAAGTATGGTTACAAATTTCCACTTGCCGCTTTCTACCTTATTGATGATGACAGCCTCTTTCGGTGGGTACGATTTAATAATGGATGCTTATAAAATCGCTATCAGCGAGAAATATCATTTTGGCGCTTATGGCGACGCCATGCTCGTTATTTAAAAAGAAAAGAAGCGGATGTCAACCGTTTATCTGGGCCTCGGAACAAATTTAGGAGACAAAAGAACGAATATGGCAGCAGTTGTAAAGTTGTTGACTGAAAGGGTGGGGGAGGTTCTTTCCCTTTCAAGTCTATATGAAACCCAACCTTGGGGGTTTGAATCGGAAAACACTTTCCTCAATGCCGTGATTATCCTCGATACCCGGTTAAGCCCATTCGAGTTGCTTGATGTAGCCAAACAAATCGAATGGGAAATGGGACGAAAAGAAAAAAGCGACGACTCATACAAAGACCGTATCATTGATATAGATATTCTTATGTATGAAGATGTTATTATCCAAACGGACGAATTAACAATCCCTCATCCTTTGATGTATAAACGGGATTTCGTAATGATACCTTTAGAAGAAGCAGCCGGTCGAGTAGTCAAAGGAGTTAGGGAGACCCCAAAAACTCCTTAACTCCTTTGACTCCTTTGACTGCTTTTTTATGTATCTTTGTAGTGAACAATCTTTCAATAGGATCATAATCTTATGAGGAAATTAGTTAGTTTACTGTTATTAACGCTGATAACTATTATTGCGCAGGCGCAGATATTCACTCCTGTAAAGTGGAAAATAAATCCGGATAGCTCCGCTACTTCGGAGAAAGCGATTGTTTTTACAGCTACGATGGATGCCGGATGGCATTTGTATGATATGGATTTGCCGGAAGGCGGACCTGTATCTACGTCGTTTACGTTTGAAACGTTGAAAGGGGCGGAATTAATAGGGAAGCCCGTCGCTTCCGTCACGCCTGTATCGGTATATGATGAGCTGTTCGGTATGAACTTGCGCTGGTTTGGCGGAACAGTTTCTTTTACGCAGAAATTTAAGGTAACGGATGCGAAAAGATTTAAGATAGCCGGGGAGGTGGAATTTATGGCCTGTAACGACGAAACCTGTTTGCCTCCCGAACGTGAAGCCTTTTCTTTCGACCGGAAACATATAAAAATGGAAGAATCGGTTGCGGCCCTTTCCATTGAAGAATTGCCGGATGAACCCGTTGATTCAATGGAAGCGGGTGATACGGCAGCAGGTGAAACCGCCGCAAATCCGGGTAGTTCTACCGTCATTAGAACAATCCCTTTGACTGTTTCCGGTTTTACGGATGATAACTATCTTTGGGCACCGGTGGTAGATGAAATGAAGGCTTACGGAGATACTACCTTGTCGGCTGCGGATACTTCGTGGTTATTCATTTTCTTTGCCGGGTTTCTGGGTGGGCTGATCGCCCTGCTTACGCCTTGCGTATGGCCAATGATTCCGATGACGGTTAGTTTTTTTCTGAAACGGACAAGTAGCCGGAAAAGGGCTGTTCGTGATGCCTTGATGTATGGATTGGCCATTATCATCGTATATCTTTCGATGGGATTGGTTATAACGGGTGCTTTTGGGGCAAGCGCTTTGAATGACTTATCTACGAATGCGGTATTCAATATCCTGTTTTGTCTGTTGCTTGTGGTTTTTGCCGTTTCTTTCTTTGGCGCTTTCGAGATGGTATTGCCTGTTTCGTGGACGAATAAGCTGGATAGTAAAGCTGATTCGACAACCGGATTTGTCAGTATCTTTTTTATGGCGTTTACATTGGTATTGGTTTCTTTCTCCTGTACAGGTCCGATTATCGGGACGTTGCTTGTGCAGGCTGCCGCCATGGGAAGCGCTATCGGGCCGGCTACCGGTATGTTTGGGTTTGCCTTGGCATTATCTATCCCGTTCAGCCTGTTCGCCATTTTCCCCAATATGTTACAACATATGCCGAAATCGGGCGGATGGCTTAATTCCGTGAAGGTAGTATTAGGATTCCTTGAATTGGCATTGGCGCTTAAGTTTCTTTCCGTAGCTGATTTAGCTTATGGATGGCGAATTCTCGACAGGGAGGTATTCCTTGTTTTATGGATTGTGATTTTTGCTTTGCTTGGGCTTTATTTACTTGGTAAATTGAAGTTTGCCCACGATAACGATATAAAATATGTATCGGTGCCCCGTTTGTTTATGGCAATCATATCGTTTGCCTTTACCATATATATGATACCCGGATTATGGGGAGCGCCGCTTAAATCAATCAGCGCTTTTGCCCCGCCTTTGTATACGCAGGATTTTAATTTGTACAACGACGAAGTACATGCTCCTTTTGATGAGTATGAAGCCGGCATGGCGTATGCCAAACGGATAAAAAAACCCGTGATGATAGATTTCTCCGGTTACGGATGTATAAACTGCCGCAAGATGGAAGCCGCTGTATGGACAGTCCCGGCCGTAAAACAATTGCTCGAGAAAGAATATGTATTGATAACCTTATTTGTAGACGATAAAACCAAACTCCCTCGTACACTTGAGATAGAAGAACACGGGAAGACACGTAAACTGAAAACGATTGGCGATAAATGGAGTTATCTGCAACGGAGTAAATTCGGCGCGAATGCCCAGCCGTTCTATGTATTGCTTGATAATGACGGCAAACCGTTAGGCCCGTCGTATGCATACAATGAAGATGTGACTAAGTATATAAAGTTCCTGCAAGATGGTTTGACCAATTATAAAATGAAAATAGAAAAATAACCGGGGTGAAATGAAATACAGTAGGGAAGAACAGTTGAAAGCCTTCGGGCAAGTGTTGGATATTTTAGATGAATTACGTGTGAAATGTCCGTGGGACAGAAAGCAAACCAATGAGAGCCTACGCTCCAATACCATAGAAGAAACGTATGAATTATGCGATGCGATTATCCGCAACGATACGAATGATATCAAGAAAGAACTGGGCGATTTGCTGCTCCATATCGTTTTTTATGCCAAAATAGGAGAAGAAAAAGAGGAGTTCGATATCAAAGACGTCTGTGATGCGCTCTGTGAGAAATTAATATTCCGCCACCCGCACGTATTTGGCGATGCATCGGCCGATACAAGTAAAAAGGTAGAACAAAACTGGGAAGAGATAAAGCTAAAAGAAAAAGGTGGTAATATGACCGTGCTCGAAGGGGTTCCCGCTGGCCTTCCTTCGGTTGTAAAGGCGCACCGTATTCAGGATAAAGCCCGAAATGCAGGTTTTGATTGGGAACAACGCGAACAGGTATGGGATAAGGTACAGGAAGAGTTTAACGAACTCAAAGCAGAGATAAACCAATTAGACGCCGACCGTATGGAAAGCGAATTCGGCGACCTCTTTTTCAGCCTGGTCAATGCAGCCCGGCTATATAAGATAAATCCAGACAATGCCCTTGAACGCACAAATCAAAAATTTATCCGCCGCTTCAATTATTTAGAAGAGCAGACACGTAAGGCCGGACAATCACTGAAAGATATGCCACTTGACGAAATGGACAAAATATGGGATGAAGCAAAGGCGAAAGGGCTTTGATGGAAATTAGCGATATTCTGATTGAGTGGTACGGGAAAAACAAACGGGATTTGCCTTGGCGGGAAACAACCGACCCGTATATCATCTGGGTTTCCGAAATCATATTGCAGCAGACAAGGGTAGCGCAGGGAAAGGATTATTTTCAGCATTTTACCGAACGTTTTCCTGATATACAATCGCTTGCAGAGGCGCACGAAGATGAAGTGTTAAAATACTGGGAAGGTTTAGGGTATTATAGCCGGGCGCGTAACCTGTGCGCCGCCGCCCGCCGGATAAGGGAGCAATACGACGGGAAATTCCCTGCTGAATATAAGGAAGTGTTATCGTTAAAAGGTATTGGCGAGTATACCGCTGCCGCTATCGTCTCCTTTGCCTGGAACAAACCCTATCCGGTAGTAGACGGAAATGTGTTCCGTGTGTTGTCCCGCCTTTTTGCTCTGGATACTCCGATTGATACGGGTAAGGGGAAAAAAGAATATACGGAACTGGCGGCTTCGGTTATGAATCCTGCGAGAGCCGGGTTCCACAATCAGGCCATTATGGAGTTTGGTGCCTTGCAATGTACGCCGCAAAATCCGGTTTGTATGTTCTGCCCCCTTCAAGGTAAATGTATGGGATATGCTTCCGGTTCGCCCTTATCCTATCCTGTGAAACAAAATAAAGTAAAAACCCGGAACCGTTATTTTCACTACTTGCATATATTATATAAAGGAAAGACCTGGCTGAACCGCCGTTCCGGGAAAGATATCTGGAAAGGCTTGTATGAGTTCCCGTTGATAGAAACCGAAATGCCTGCGGATTTTACACAATTACAAGAGAATGACAACTTCCGGCAACTATTGAAAGGGACCGGGAAATTATCCATATCCGTTGTGCTGTCTGACGTGAAACATATATTATCCCACCAAATACTTTACGCCACATTTTATAAAATTGAAATAGAGAAAATACCCGGATCGCTACAATCCTATATAGAGATACCCAGCGATGCAATAAACGAATATGCCGTCCCCCGTCTTCTGCGGATTTATCTGGAGAAATAACAACGTTATAACACGGATACAACTATATTCATTTACTTTTTTCTTTGTAAAATGATTGAATTTGTTTTTCTTTGTGAATTAAAATTTAGTAAAAATAAATTATGTCTTTAAATAAAGTAATATTGATAGGGTATGTAGGGAAAGATCCCGACGTACGTTATTTTGACAGTGGCGTAGCGGTGGCAAATTTCTCACTGGCTACTTCGGAAAGAGGATATACATTGGCAAACGGTACGGTTGTTCCCGAGCGTACGGAATGGCATAATATAGTTGTCCGGCGCGACCAGGTAGCTTTTGTGGAAAAATGGGTAAGGAAAGGATCCGGTTTGTGTGTGGAAGGAAAAATCCATACCCGTACCTATGATGACCAAGCAGGCGTTAAGCGTTATGTAACGGAAATTTATGCCGATCGGGTAGATTTTTTCAGCTTTGGGAAGCGTGAAGAAGGACAGCCGGCAACGCAGACAACTCATTCATCTCAAGTAGCAGCCCCGGTTCCGCAAACGCAGCCTTTCCAACTGGCTCAACCTTTGGAAACAAATGAAGCAGACGACCTTCCATTCTGATATTGTTTAACTAATACGGTTCACTTTGGACTCAGACTATTTTTTATCGGGTTTATTTGATCAGGAAACCATCCAATTGTTAGTAAGGCCGCTAACAGGCTTGTGTATTACTATACTATTACTATGTATATCCGGTTTCGTATCGGCGGTGAAAGTCGCTTTTTTCTCTCTCAGCTCGGACGATATGGATGAAATCAAAGAGAAGAGGCATCCTTCCGATTCGGTTATAGTCCATTTGTTGGAGTGCCCTGAGTATCTTCTTGCTACTATTTTTATCATTTATACCTTTGCCAATGTGGCGATCGTGCTGATATGCGCTTGTATTATAGACCATATGATTGATTTTTCATTTGCCCCATGGGTGAGGTTTATGCTTCAGATACTAATACCGGCTTTCCTTTTGTTGCTTTTCGGAGAGATTATGCCTAAAGTAAAAGTCCTGAAAAACCCATTGCATTTTTCACGTAAAGCAGTCGGGATAATAAATGGTATGGAGATTGTTTGCCGCCCGTTAGCCAAATTATTGCTCAGGCCAACTTCCCTGATAAATAAAGCGTTGGCAAAGAAGAAACATGAAATATCTGTTGACGAATTATCCAAAACATTAGAATTAACCTCGAAAGATATGCCGGAAGAAAAAGAAATGATAGGAGAGATCGTCAAGCTTTATAATAAAACTGCCGGCGAAATTATGACTTCCCGTTTAGATGTGGAGGATATAGAAATACAGACTCCTTTTAGTGATGTTATACAGATAGTTATTGATTCGGGCTATTCGCGTATCCCTGTTTTTACCGAAACGGAAGATAATATCAAGGGAATCCTTTATATAAAGGATTTGCTTCCTTATATTGATAAACAGGATACCTTTCGTTGGCAAAGTCTGATTCGCCCGGCTTATTTTGTGCCGGAAACAAAAAAGATTGACGAATTACTGGAAGAGTTTCGTATAAATAAAATCCATATGGCTATTGTAATAGACGAATTTGGCGGAACATCCGGTATTGTAACCATGGAAGATATTCTGGAAGAAATCGTGGGCGATATATCCGATGAATATGATGAAGAAGAACGGCAATTTGTCCGCCTGGCCGATGGCAGCCTGATCTTTGAAGCTAAAATTCCATTAATAGACTTTTTCCGTGTGATTGATTGCGCCCCGTCTGAGTTTAAAGAATTGACAGACGAAGTAGAGACATTGGCCGGCCTGTTGCTTGAATTAAAAGGAGATTTCCCCAAACGGCAGGAAATCATTGAATATAATGGGTATCGCTTCCAGGTATTGGAAGTAGACAACCATCGTATTCAAAAGGTTAAGTTTACAAGAATTTCCGATTCGGAAAAAGAAAAAAGTTAACGATGTCAAGATTGGCAATACTGATATGCGCTTTGTTGTTGAGCTTATCCTGTTCGGAATACACGCCGAAACCGCGGGGCTATCTTCGGATTGAACCCCCTGTTCCATCTTATCGGGCATTACCGTTGGATGAATTGCCTTATACATTTAATATATCTTCCTTGCCGGAAATAGAGCTTCCTCCCGCTGGCGATCCCGCGGGATGGATTAATTTGTCTTATCCGGTATTGGATGCAAAAATCTATTGCAGTTACCTGAGTATACAACCTTCCACGCTGAGTGTTGTCATGGAAGAGTCGCGCAAGTTGGTAGCCAGACAGTCACCAAATGCTCATTCGATAACGGAGCAGGCATACAATAATCCGGAGAAACGGGTTTATGCTTACGTGTATCAATTGGATGGGGCGTCTGTTTCACCTATCCAGTTTACGCTGACAGATAGCATGTCTAATTTCTTTAGAGGTTCTTTATTCTACGGCCAGCGTCCGAATGGCGATTCGATTGGCCCGGTGACGCACTATCTGAAGAATGATATTATTGAACTCATTCAGTCTTTTAACTGGAAGTAGCCATGCCTCTCCATATAAAACAGACAGTTCCTCTTATGGGCGTTTGGAAAGTAAACGAAAGCGCTGGTGAATTACTTTCTCTCCTGACTCAAACGCCGGCAAATTTTCTTTTCCCGGAGAAAATACATACGGAAAGCAGAAAAACGGAATGGTTGGCTGTCCGCGTATTGCTGAAAGATTTGTTGGGCGAAGAAACCGTTATTGCCTATCATGCTAACGGCGCTCCTTACCTGCCCGAAAAAGATTTATATATAAGCATCTCCCATACAAAAGGTTATGTGGCCGTATTGTTGCTGGAAAAACCTCCGGTCGGCATTGATATTGAGTATCGCGCCAATCGTATCTTAAACGTACGTAGCCGTTTTATAAGCCCGGAAGAAGACAGCCATATAGACCCGGCAAACGAAGTAGCCCATTTGCTTATCTATTGGTGTGCCAAAGAAGCCTTATTTAAAATGATTGGACAAAACGAAGTGGATTTCGCAAAACATATGCATGTAACCCCGTTCCCCTATAACAAATCCGGCGGCTTAACGATAACGGAAACCCGTACCCCTCAAGCCACCACCTCTTATTCGTTATCTTATCTGGTGGATGATGATTTCGTACTTGTTCATGCCTCCTTACCGAAGCAGGGCTAAAAGAAATATACTAAATATTCTCCTTTTACTTTTTATACGAGAATCACGTATCTGTACTATTTTTAAATAGATCGAATGATTTGTTCCAATGGCAAACGTGATTTTGGTGTAATAGAGGGCTGATTGGTGTCGCTGAGGTTTCTATGTCCAATGGCTGCGGCAAACAGCGTTTTGTAACCGTTTAGTTGCAATATTTTATCATACTTTTCGTTTTCAATCCCTTCCATTGGCGTACTGTCAATACCCAGGCTTGCACAAGCTGAAAGAAAAAATCCAAGAGAAAGATAAACCTGATGTTGCAACCAGGATTTGATACCCGTTTCCCCTTTTGGTTTCACAAACTGATTGTAATAATTAATAGAACCTTCAGGCAAGTTTCCTTTTATTTGTTCTTCAAACTTTTCAACATCATCAATTGCACAAAAAACGACCAAATGGCTTGCATCACTTATCTTTTGTCTATTCCAATAGGATGCAACCGACAGTTCATTCTTTGTTTTTTCATCGGAAATAAAAATAAACTTCCACGGTTGGCTATTAATTGACGAGGGGCTTAATCTTGCAATTTCCTTTAATAGCTGAATCTTTTCGTCTGCTATTTTTTTCTTTGAGTCGTACTCTTTAGTAGTATACCTGCTCTTTGCTAAATCTAAAAAATCCATTTTCTTTCAAATTAAAATAACCATTGTTTCATAAAGTCATTCATTTTATCCATATTTGCTTCAATGCTTTGGAGAAGTTTGAATTGCGCTTTTGTACGTTGTAAATTATGTTTGGGGTGATGAATCTTATAATAGGTGTCGCCATTGATGTAATCCGTCAGGAAACGAACGGTTTGCATATAGGTGAGCAGACGTCCTCCATACGGAAGAAGGCTGATTTCGAGCGGCGTTAAAAATGATTTTGCCGTTTCCATATATCCGCGGGTATATGCCCGGAAAATATCCATGTCTACATTTACTTTGCTTAGGTCTTCATCGTCTTCGTCTCCGGTATTAGCGCCTGTGCGGATAAAGTCGCCTATGTCGGATAATACGAAACCGGGCATTACCGTATCCAAATCAATAACGCAAAGTACTTTTCCGTCTTCATCGAACATAACGTTATTCACCTTTGTATCGCAGTGGTTAATCCGTTTCTTCAACTTGCCTTCGCGGTATAAATCTTCCTGTATGCACATTACTTTGGCTCTTTTTTCAATCTCGGCAACCAATTCTGTTACTTCGTCTAAACGTCCGGCTGCATTTTCTTTAATGGCATCATGGAATTGTTCAAGGCGAAATTCCATGTTATGGAAGTTGGGGATGGTTTCTCCCAAGGCGTCTTCGGGTATGTCTGCAAGCATTGCTTGAAAATTGCCGAACGCTTTCCCTGCCTCGTAAGATAATTCGGGAGTCACTTCTTCGTAGCTTTTACTGCGGGGAATGAAGAGGCACACGCGCCAGTAACTGTCTCCGTCAAAATAATAAAATTTACCGTCTTTGGCAGGCAGGAAGGTTAATACTTTTCGGTCGATATCGTTTTCGCCCTTTTCTTCCTGTTTTTTACGAATATGGGAAGTTACCCGGTGGATATTGTTTTGCAACATAACTACATTTGTGAATATATGATGGTTGATACGTTGCAGAATATATTTTTCTTCCCCTTTATCTGTTATTACTTTTAGCGTATCATTGATATGCCCGTTTCCGAAGGGTGTTGCTGATACCGCTTTGTCTGTTAATTCAAATTGTTCAAGAATGTTTACTAACTGCTCTGTTGTCTTTGTCATGGTATTTGTGTTTGAATGTTGTTGATGATGCAAATATAATCACGATTTCGGATTTACAAAAAAAGGTTTCGGATTTAAAATCCGAAACCTTTTTTTAATCAAGTATATTTGATTTATTATTTCCTGTTACGGTTTCCGTAGCGGCTCATAAACTTATCCACACGTCCGGCAGTATCCACCAATTTGGATTTACCGGTATAGAATGGGTGTGAAGTGTTTGAGATTTCCACTTTTATCAACGGATAAGTTACGCCGTCAATTTCAATTGTTTCCCTTGCGTTGATGGTAGAACGCGTGATAAATACGTCATCGTTCGACATGTCTTTAAACACAACAGGACGGTAGTTATTAGGATGGATTCCTTTTTTCATTGCTTTATTTTGTTTTAATTTATATTTCAAATAGCTGGCAACCGGTAATTTGGGTTGCAAAGGTATGGAATAGAGTTGAACAAACAAAGAAATCAAAATTATTTTTTTAAAGGTATTACTTTTTGTGTTATTTTATATGCTATTAAGCATACTTTTTGTTTGATTGTTGTTATCTTTGTACAAGTTTATAATTATTAACATATTAACATATATTACAATGGTAAGTTATAAAGAATTAGGCCTGGTAAGCACAAAAGAAATGTTTGCAAAGGCAATGAAAGGCGGATATGCTATCCCTGCATTCAATTTTAATAATCTCGAACAAATGCAGGCAATTATTCAAGCTGCCGTAGAAACAAAGTCGCCGGTTATCCTTCAGGTGTCAAGCGGCGCCCGTAAATATGCCAATCAAACGCTTCTTCGCTATCTGGCTGAAGGCGCTGTAGCTTATGCAAAGGAATTAGGATGTCCAAGTCCGCAAATCGTTCTTCACTTAGATCATGGCGACACATTTGAATTATGTAAAAGCTGTATTGATTCAGGATTTTCATCTGTTATGATTGACGGCTCCCACCTTTCTTATGATGAAAACGTAGCAATTACTAAAAGAGTAGTGGAATACGCTCATCAATATGATGTAACCGTTGAAGGTGAATTAGGCGTATTAGCCGGTGTTGAAGACGAAGTGAGTGCAGAACACCATACCTATACCGAACCGGATGATGTGGTAGATTTCGTAACAAAGACCGGGTGCGACTCGTTGGCTATCTCTATAGGTACCTCTCATGGAGCCAATAAATTTACTCCCGCACAATGTACACGCGACGCCAATGGCCATTTGGTACCTCCTCCTTTGCGTTTTGATATTTTGGAAGAAGTAGAAAAAAGAATCCCCGGATTCCCTATCGTATTGCACGGTGCTTCTTCAGTTCCTCAGGAAGAAGTAGAAACAATCAATAGATATGGCGGCGCATTGAAAGATGCGATCGGTATCCCGGAAGAACAATTACGCAAAGCTGCCGCTTCCGCCGTATGCAAAATAAACATCGACTCTGATAGCCGTCTGGCAATGACTGCCGCTATCCGTGAAGTATTCGTAACAAAGCCAGCCGAGTTCGACCCACGCAAATACTTAGGCCCGGCCCGCGACAATGCAAAGAGGCTTTACAAACACAAAATCGAAGAAGTCCTCGGCTCAGCCGATCGGCTTTAAATAACAACTCGCATAGCAGCATAGCATTTTAACGAACTATGCTGATTTACCTGTTTAGAAATGGTTATAATTTATAAAACGTAAATTATAACCATTTTTTTTTGGAAATATAAAAATCCATACTAGCTTTGCAGTTCAAAGTACTTTTATTATATCTTATGAATAAACAATTGGAAGACATAAAAGCCATACGTGAAATGATGGAGAAATCAACTAAGTTTATTTCTCTGAGCGGATTGTCAGGTATATTGGCGGGAGTAACAGCCATACTCGGAACGGCATTTGCTTATTTTTATTTGTTGAAAGACCCTTCCTTTACGGATTATAGCCATACGCAGGAACTCATGATCCTTTTGGCCGATGCACTGATTGTTTTATTTATATCCATAAGTTTTGGCGTTTGTTTTTCATGGCGGAAAGCAAAAAAGAACAAGCAGAACCTGTTTAATAAAGTAACCTTGCGAACACTCTATAATTTAAGTATCCCCTTAATGGCGGGCGGTATATTTTGTTTGGTGTTGTTATTTAGAGGAGATATCTGGATGGTGATTGCCGGCACCCTTATATTTTATGGTATAGCTTTGATCAATGTATCAAAATATACCTTTGATGAGATTCATTATTTAGGCATAACAGAAATTATATTGGGTATTGCCGCCGCAATTTTTGTAAGTAACGGTTTATTGTTTTGGACAATTGGTTTTGGGGCTTGCCATATTGTCTATGGTTTCGTTATGTACAGAAAATATGATTTGAAGCAGAATGACTAATATAATCGCCCATCTAAATAAGGCTTTTGAAAGCCGTATCCGGTTAGGGATCATGTCTATCCTTTCTGTAAATGATTCGGCTGATTTCAATGCCATGAAGCAATTGATGGATTTGACCGACGGTAATCTGGCAAGCCATCTGAAAGCGCTTGAAGGTATCGGGTATATCCAATCGTTTAAACAGTTCATCGGACGAAAACCCAATACTCAGTATGTGATTACCGGGGAAGGGAGAAGGCAGTTCAAAGAGCATTTGGACGCTTTAGAGTCTTTATTCAAATAATTTTTTTGCCTGCAAACTTTGAATTACAAAGTACTTTTATATACATTATAATATTATAGATTATGGAAACAAAAATGAAAAAAGGAGAGAAGCTATCTCAGTCTATTACACTGAAAGCTGTGATAGTAGCAGTCTTAACGCTTCTTTTACTCATACCGGGTATTATGGTTCAGAATATCATCAGAGAACGCCAATACCGGAGTATAGAGACCATTGAGAAAATCAATGAGAAATGGAGCCATGCCCAGACGCTTTGTGCACCGGTTTTGTCTGTTCCTTTTACTACTTCGAATAAAACATCGGACGATAAAATTGAGTATGAGCAACATACGCTCAATATCACTCCCGAAACATTGAATATTGAGGCGGAATTGTATCCCGAAGAAAGACATTACGGCATTTATAAAACCATCTTGTATGAAAGCGATATTGATGTGTCGGGAACATTCGAATTGAAAGATTTCGAAATAGTCAACAGTGTGATTCATTGGGATCGGGCCTATATACGTCTGGGCTTTTCCGACCTGCGGGGAATTACCAATAATGTAAGTTTTAAATTGAATAATCAGCCATACGAAGCAGAAGCAAGCGGGGTATATGATGGATATTTAGGAAAAGAATTACTGGTAGTGCCGGGTGATTCGTTGTTTAAAACATCAAAAAAAGGAGTCTCTTTCACTTGTAAATTAAACCTGCGAGGCAGTACAAGTATCAATTTTATTCCATTGGGAAAAACTACGAATGTGCATGTAGCCGGCGCTTGGAATGCTCCCGGATATATAGGGAATTTCAGCCCGGAACCAACTCCTTCTTCCGCAGGCTTTGACGCCACATGGAATATCCTTCGTTACAACCGCAGTATTCCTGATGCGTGGGAGGATAATAACATGAATAGTTTCCATGATTCTACCTTTGGCGTGAATTTGGTTAATACGGTAGACCATTACCAGCAAAACATGCGTTCGGCCAAGTATGCTCTTATGTTTATTGCACTTACCTTTGTTGTTTTCTTTTTTGTAGAAATACTTACTAAAAAGAAGATACATCCTATACAATACCTGTTGGTCGGGATTGCTTTGATATTATTCTACAGCCTGTTGCTATCTATTTCGGAGCAACTGAGTTTCGGATTGGCATACCTCATTGCCAGTATCGCTATCATCGGGCTAATAACTGCCTATACCCATAGTATATTTAAAAATAAACATCAAACAGCCATGCTTACAGTGATACTCTGCCTTTTATATGTATTCTTGTATGTTATTTTACAGTTGGAAGATATAGCCTTACTGATCGGCAGCATAGGTTTGTTTATTATACTGGGTATTATCATGTATTTCTCCCGTAAAATAAACTGGTACAAACAAGAAGAACTTCCTCAGAGATAGAGGAATAAGATTTATAATTGCAGGATTAGCCCTCATAATAGAACAATTATAGAAATTAAATCAAATTAACCCTTACAGTAGCAACGCTCAGTATTATTGGTGTTTCAAGTCACTAATCATGTTTTTAACTAACGTATCTGCCTGACGGCTTCCAGTAAGGGGGCTACCGTTAATGATTCGCCTGTGGCTTCCAGCATCCATTGGGTAGGCGTGAGACGGCCCAGTTTGAAAATCCGGTTTACTTCGGCGGCAAAATCCTTTCCTTGCAGGTACTTCTCCAATTGAAACTCGATAATCTGTCCGAAAGCATAAGCCGACAGGTATAGCGGATAGCCGATCATGTGTGAATAAACAGCCAGAACCGTTTCGTCTTTTACGCCGAACACGGGGGCATAATATTTATTCCACAGATCTTTGGAAATTGAAATAACGGCCTCGCGTAATTGTTCGGCTGTAGCGCCTGGGTGGGCATAAAGCCATTTCCACACGGAAATATCCAGCATAGATACGCCGCAGATTTCATACATACCCCATACTTTGTCGAGTATGTTCATCGCTTCTTTTTCGGGATTATTATCTGTAATACCCAATATATCCAAATCTCTTTTCTGGAAAACAAAGGCCAGGGCTTCCGTAAAAGCGGTATTGGGTACGCCGTTCAGCATAAAATAATCTACCTCATACAGGGATATGGTTTGTTCTACATTGTGCCCAAATTCATGAATGGCAATATTGTATCCTTTATAATCCAATCCTCCCACAGGAATACGTGTGCGCAGGCGCGACTTTTGTCCTTTCATGGCGGCTCCCCAGGCATGGCCGCTTCCACGGGCGGGGTCTACGGCAATCTTCTCCGCCAGGCAGCCGGCCCGTCCCTTGTCGAATCCTACTTTGGTGAGGATATTCGGAAGGTCTTTTTCCAATGCTCCGGCATTGGGGTAAAGCGCACGTGTTTGTTCATTCAGTTTGGTTTCATCTAAGTTACTGCGGGCTTTAAAACCATCATACCAGATATCATAGGCTTCGAGTTTACGGCCAAGGCGTTTGGAAATCATTTTACCTGCCTCTTTTAATTCGGGTGCGGAAAGGAAACGGTCGAATAACTGGGTTACTTCATCTACCGCTACTTCCATATCATTGTTGAAGTTACGGTCTATGTACGTATCGCCTGTACAGGTATCTATCTTTTGCATGATGTTGAAATTATTCAACATTTTTTGGTAGCGTGTTGTCGATTCAGGTGTTCCTTCTATCTTTTTACCTGATTCGGAAACCGTATTGGTGTAAGGATTCCAGTCATATTTGCCGGAATTGATTACTTCTACGGGAATATCCTGTGCTATAATTCGCTTCATTACTTCATATACGGTGCGTTGTTTGTCGAGTCCCTCATTACCTTTATTGTAATTAGCCTTGATCTCATCGCGTAAATTCCAGTGTGAAAGAAGAATCATTTCTTCGGGAAATATCTTTTTCCCTTTGGGGTTCAGTAAATGCCCCATATAAATGTTATAGGCGGCAATATAGCTGTCGGCATCGCTGCTGATACGGGCTCTTTCCTGCATGACGACCGACGGGATACGCTGCGTAAATACATCGCCCAACCGGGCATAAGCCCAAGCTAACCGGTCTTTTCCCAACGCTTCTTTTTCTTTAAGGGCAAGTTCCGGGTAATTTAAAGCGATTATAAAAGCTATCTTGTTCGTATAAAAATCTTCTGACAGATGGGAGGATGGGCTGTAAGCTGCAAATTGTTTATCAATAGGATGTTCGGGGCCGTTGTCTATGGCAACGTTCCAGTCCAGGCATAGAGTCATGGCATTGAAGTTGCCGTAGATTCCTTCAAGATAGGCGCTTATTTTGAGAAATACGGTTTCCTTTTCGGAAGGGTCGGCGATATAATTTTCCAGGCAGAATGTTTGGAAAGCTTTGTTGTCGCCATCCTTTTCCTGCCATAATTTGGCGACCTGCCTGACGCCTTTTTCCATCATTCCCTGTTGGCGACCTGCCTTACCGGCTAAACTTTCAATGGTTGATTGAATAATTGCCGGCTGGATAGCGGCAAATACATGTGTCTGTGTCATCATGCAAATTAATATAGCGCAAATAAATGCCGTACCTGTTCTCATTATCGGAATTGTTTATTCATGGTTGTCATGAGAAGCAAAAATAATCTTTTATTTGATGAATCCGATGGTTCTTCCCTGTTTATTTTTTATTAAATGCACTTTTGTGGCTACCTTTGCCCCTGAAAATATAACAAAGAAGTACGTTTTGAATCGTTATTTTATCTATTTGGCATATAATGGGAAGAACTATAACGGATGGCAGGTTCAGCCCAATGCTATAACGGTACAGGCAACGATAGAAGGGGCCTTGACTACCTTACTTCGCTCACCTGTCCCCATTGTCGGCGCCGGGCGGACAGATACGGGCGTCCATGCCCGCAGGATGGTAGCTCATTTTGATTGGCATGAACCGTTAACGAATTTCTCTTCTCTGACGGAAAAACTAAACCGTATCCTCCCCAAAGACATTGCGATTGATAAGATTGTTCCGGTAAAGGAAGATGCGCATGCCCGTTTTGATGCCCTGTCCCGTACCTATACTTATTATATTACAACAAGGAAAGACCCGTTTACCTGCGAGTTTGCCTATAAGTTACATAGCGTATTGGACGTTGATGCAATGAACGAGGCTTGTGAAAGCTTGTATACCTATACCGATTTCACTTCTTTCAGTAAATTACATACGGATGTGAAAACGAATCATTGCCGTATCTCCCATGCCCGGTGGGAACAAGATGGCGACGTCTGGCGTTTTGGCATAACCGCCGACCGTTTTCTGCGGAACATGGTTCGCGCCATTGTAGGTACATTAATAGAAATAGGGCGCGGTAAATTATCCATGCAAGACTTTAGCGCCATCATTGAGGCAAAAGACAGGGGTAGGGCAGGGATGTCCGTGCCGGGGCACGCTTTGTTTCTGACAGATATCGCTTATCCCGGAGAATTGTTTACGATTAATGAATAAATAAAAGATGTGGGTAGCATTAGCGTTTATATCAGCTTTCTTATTAGGATGTTATGATGTAAACAAAAAAATGTCGTTGAACGGGAATGCCGTCATTCCTGTTTTGTTTTTGAATACGTTGATAAGCAGCCTTATCTTCGTGCCGGTAATTATCCTTTCGTATGGTACGAATGTGCTTGACGGTACGATGTTGCACCTCCCGTATGCTTCATTGGAACAACATATCGCCGTTTTTATCAAAGCGGTGATTGTTTTGTCTTCCTGGCTATTCGGCTATTTTGCCGTTAAGAATCTTCCATTAACGATAACAGGCCCCATAAAAGCCACCCAACCGGTGATGACCCTTCAGGGAGCATTACTCATTTTTGGCGAACGTTTAAATCTATATCAATGGGTCGGAGTGATTCTATCCGTTATCTCCTTCTTTCTTCTTTCCTCATCAGGAAAAAAAGAAGGAATTCGTTTCTCTCACAACAAATGGATATGGTTTATGATACTATCCGCCCTCTCAGGAGCGTTAAGCGGGTTGTATGATAAACACTTGATGCGTTCGTTGGATGTAATGACCGTGCAGGTATGGTTTAATGTGTACCAATGCTTTATCATGGTCTGTATCCTCCTGTTTCTCTGGTATCCGCAAAGAGGGAAGAGCACGCCGTTTCAATGGCGTTGGAACATTCTTTTTATTTCGGTTTTTTTGGTATTAGCTGATTGGATTTACTTTTATGCCCTCAGTTTTCCCGGTTCGATGATATCTATCGTATCCATGATTCGCCGCAGTAACGTGCTGGTAACATTTGCTGCCGGCGCCTTATTCTTCCACGAAAAAAATGTAAAAAACAAAGCGCTGGATTTACTCCTGGTACTGACGGGGATGATATTCCTTTATCTGGGGACGAAGTAACATAAGAACGATTGAAAAAGGGTTGTGAAAAAATTATTCGGCGGCGATGAGGTAAAATCGGTTGGCAGATGCTATATTTGTCGGATTATAATAAGAAAAGGAACCGAATGAGACGATATGTTTATGTATTAATTCTTTGTGTTTGTGTTTTGGGGGTAAAGGCGCAGGATATGAAAGCGGTATTTATTGCCATGCCCGACCGGTACATCCCCCAGCTGGAATCGGCCTGGAGGAAGGATTTGGTTGATTTATACGGATCGGGGAAAGAGGCCCGTTTGAAAAACACAATGAATGGCTATTCCCAATTAATGAAGATGACGGGTGATTACCTGTTATTGCAAACAACCGAACGCAGCGTAGTTGAAATGAAACTGCTCCCTTTAGTAAACAACACCTGTATTATTTGTATGATAACAACGGTAAGCGCTCCGGCGCCCGACAGCCGTATTGATTTTTATACCACCGGATGGGAGCCGCTGACTGTGTCGGATTTGATTGTTCCGGTTTCGGCCGACTGGTTCATAAAAGAAGACGCCGACAGAAACAGCGACGCCTGCAAAGACGCTATGGCGCATCTGGATATGGATTTGATCAGCTACCGGTTAAGTCCGGACAATCAAACGCTGGAAGCCGTTTACACAACGCCGTTATACCTTAATGCCGAACAGAGGGCTCAGGCAAGCCCTTTTCTGAAAGATACGCCCAAAGTATATACATGGGACAAATTCCGGTTTAAATAATGGATATGTCCGGGGTTCGGAACGGAGTATCAGTGTGGCGTATCCGCCCCCATTCCGAATTTAACGCGGTTCGTGTCTACATGTTGATACTTTTTTTCCAGGCTTTGCGGCAGCCAGTCACTCTTTGTACTCATAATGTTACATTTTTAATGGTTTATTTTCTGCCCTTGGGGCTTTATTTTTAACCCTTGCCGCTTTATTTTTAATCCTTGGCGCTTTATTTTTGACCCTTGGTGCTTTATTTTTGACCCTTGGAGCTTTATTTTTAACCCTTGGAGGTTTATTTTTAATCCTTGGTGCTTTATTTTTAACCCTTGCCACTTCCGGGTTTACCCTTGCCGCTTCCGGGTTTACCCTTGCCGCTTCCGGGTCTGCCCTTGAAGCTTCCGGGTTTACCCTTGGCGCTTCCGGGTCTGCCCTTACCGGATACGTTATAGCTGTAAGGATACAACCGTTTTGGGTGTAAACCCATCTTTTAAAGAATTTTCTGCTAACTTTACCGTTCTAATAAAGCGTTGTACTTAAAGACAGTAAAGGGATGGTTAAGCGGTTTGATTTCTTAGTGATTGGTTCGGGGATAGCGGGGATGCGCTCAAAAAGTTTATAAACCGGTAACATACTAAGCGTATGAGAAATTATTCATTCATCAGCCTTATAATTATTCTGTTCTGTTCCGCATGTCCCGCGTTCTCACAGGAAAAAGCGTACGACGGTTCAGAAGTAATCCCCCAGGCAGCTTCCTGCGTCGGTAGCTATGCGGGCCAAACGGTATCATCCGTTGTCAATGTAAATGGTTGCAGTACGCTGGGCGTACAGCATGTCACGGTAACCGGCACCGGTAAATTAACGCTGGCCGCTATGGCTTTGCATGCGCAGACATATATACCGGGCAACTTTTCCGGTTCCCTGGATATCAGCCCTATGGGAGGGGCTACCTATTCAATTCCTTTAGACTTACCCCCGGGTATTGACCCTCTGATCCCCCGGACAGGTATCGTATACAACAGTCAGGGGAGGGACGGCGTTATGGGGAAAGGTAAAGACGGGCTGGTTTACAAATACGGTAAGACGTCCGATTCAAAGCTGTTCGCCCAGGGAAATAACAGCGGCCAGGTGGCTGCCTGGATGCTGAACAGGGTAAGCGACCGCCTGGGCAGGTATTACACCTATACCTAT
>JAISXD010000013.1 GCA_031270665.1 Tannerellaceae bacterium
TCTATCTCACGGGGATAGATATTCTCACCTCCCCGGATGATCATGTCTTTTATGCGTCCGGTTATCCGATAGTTGCCGTTGACATCTTTGATACCCAGGTCGCCGCTATGCAGCCAACCGTTGGCATCGATTACTTCGGCGGTAGCTTCCGGTTTTTTATAATAGCCTTTCATCACGAGGTAACCCCGGCAACAAAGTTCGCCCTGCTCACCTATGGCACATGTTTCTCCCATCGAATCACATCGCAAATATATCCCGAACAGCAGGGTGACCAATTCATCCCATGAACTGAATGACTTGTAATATCTGTCGCCTCTCTTCTGCTTTACCAACAGATCGTATCTCTTATAGTTTATATTTGTTTCTATATGCTTGCGGAGTATATCCGGTTACTTTTTTGAATTGTTGATTGAAATTAGAGAGATTGTTGAAACCACATTCATGAGCGATCGTCGATATTTTAATATTGGTTTCTACCAATAAGCGGTTGGCATGCCCGACACGAAATTCATAAAGAAATACAGAGAAATTTTTTCCCGTCCTTTTTTTGAAATACCGGCAGAATGCGGTGGGTGCCATACAGGCTTTTTGGGCTACATCTTCCAGTTTGATCGGGTGGGTGAAATTTTGGATAATATATTCGTATATGGCATTGAACCGCTGGAAATCGGAAGTATATATGCTTTTAGAGAAACCTGTACTGGCCAGATATTCAAAATCTTCTTCGTTCGACATCGTTTCAAGCAATAGAAGTAATCCGGAAATGCGTTTTAATCCGTTTTCACGGAATATTTTTTGTATCATCTTTCCGATTTTTATTCGGGAATTCCCCAAAAAACGGATACCGCGCTGTGATCGTTCCAGCAATAACCGGATAGGAGTCATTTCGGGTAATGTAATAAATTGTAGGAGTACATCTTGCCGGAATTGTATAACATGTGCATTCATATTCAGGTTCGAACCTTCTTCAAGATATTCATTATCGCTTTTCCACCAGTGGGGAAGACTCTCTCCTATCAGGCAAACATCACCCGGACCAAACGTCTTGATACTATCACCTATGTAACTTGTACCCGTACTTTTTACAACCAGTAAAATCTCAATTTCAGGGTGATAATGCCAGGGTACTATAAAGTGGGGTAACTCCTCTTCATAAAAAATAAAAGACTGTTCGGAAGAGGGCAGTAGTTTTTGATAAAATGGTTTCATAGCTTTTTCATTATAATTTATTATTGACCGACTAAAATTCGGTATTTTTTGCTTCAATTTATTAAAAACGAGTTCTATCGTCCAGCAATATTTGTAAATCAATGCAACTTCTTCCGCCATTATCCCAACTATTAGTGATAAACTGATAAATTCCGCCCTTTTCATCACGATAAGTTACTTTTCGCAGACAAAGAGTTTTATATTTTTTCTCCTCTTTGTACTGCAAATGAATTTCTGCCTTCCGTTACCTTTGAGTTTGCGACCTACACTTTTCAAAACCTCTGAGAAAAGCCGTATCGTGGTCGAATCGAAGGTTTCGATAGCTTATTGAATCTTATCGACTGAAATTTTATCCATATCGTTATAATCCAGATTTTCGCCTGCCATCCCCCAGATGAAGATATAATTGCTTGTTCCTGCCCCTGAGTGTACAGACCATTCGGGAGAAAGTACGGCCTGTTCATTGTGTATCCAGATATGGCGCGTCTCTTCCGGTTGCCCTATATAATGGCATACGGCTTGATTATCGGGCAGATTAAAATAGAAATAAACTTCCATACGCCTATCATGCGTATGCATCGGCATGGTATTCCAAACGCTTCCCGGTTCAAGCTCGGTAAGTCCCATCTGCAATTGGCAGATTTGTACGGTTTCCTTTACTATCAACTGATTGATTGTTCTTGCATTTGAGCCTTCCAAAGAGCCTGCTTTTAACACGTTGGCATCTTTCAACGTAATGTGTTTTGTGGGATACGATGTATGCGCCGGCGCAGAGTTAATATAAAACTTGGCGGGATTAGCCGCATCATCCGAAGAAAAATATACTTCATGATTCCCACTGCCCACGTACAATGCTTCTTTGAATTTAAGTCTGTATTCTTTATTTCTTACTTTTACTTTGCCGTTCCCGCCTACATTTATAATTCCCAATTCGCGGCGGTGAAGGAAGTTGGGTGCCTTCAGGGGATCAATCGTTTCCAGTTTGAGAACACGGCTTACAGGGAATGCACCACCTGCGATAAAGCGGTCGTACATGGAATACACAAGGTTAATCTGATCTTTTTCAAACACTTTCTCTATTAGAAAATCCTTTCTCAACCGCTCGGTGTCATACGTTTTGAAATCCTGAGGATTTGTAGCATACCGAACCTCGTATTTTACATTTTGAGCAAAAGTTCCTATTACAAAAAATGTACAAATCAATGTAAATACTATTCTTTTCATGTTTTTGAATTATTTGATTTTTTCTACTTTAAGACATTTCTTTTTCCGTTGACGGAAATTCATTTTCGGTTGACCGAATTATTCTTTTTCTGTTCCGAAGCATCAATCCCCCAGTCAGCACCACAAGGATGACAGGCCCTATAATTTTCGTACTTGCCGTCAGATGATAGATAGTCCAAGCCAAAGGGCTTGACGCAAAGTCCAATGCTGCCGCTTCGGAAAAGCCGTCGGGTATCCTCACCGCAGTATCTTGAGTCCGTGCATATACATCATGCGCGGCAAGAGAAAAATACGGGGCAAGGTTTGTTACTAAATAGACTCCTCCTATCAAAATAATCAAACCTATTATAAACGATTTGACAACATTGCCCTTTGTTATAGGCAATACCAGGGGAAACAAATAAAACATCCCGGCTAACGACGCCAACGGAAGGAACTCATTTCCGGGAAGTATCACTGCCAAAAGAATAATTACCGGTATTAATAACAGAGACACAACCAATGTCGTGGGATGCCCGATGACCAACGCCGGACTCATGCCGATATACAACCCCGAACTTTTCTTGAATTTCCGTGCAACGAGTTGTTTGGTGGCATCCGAAACAGGCATTAACCCTTCGATGAATAATCCCGTGATACGTGGGATTAATTCCATAACCGCTCCCATCTGTACGCCCAGCATCAGGACTTTCGGCAATTCGTATTGAGCCAATATACCTACTCCCGCACCTACAATCACACCCAGGAATAAAGGCTCTCCCAACAACCCGAATCTCCGTTTAAGACCTTCTGCATCAATGTCCACTTTATTGATACCGGGAATCATATCCAAAACTTTGTCCAGCGCCATCGCTATCGGGGCAAAACCTCCACTGAAAGGATGTGGAATGGATATTCCATCCATCTTATCATAGAAGCGTTGGAAGCGCGGAGCCGTCCAATCCGCAATAACGAGCGTGATAATGTAGCATATTATCGCGGCAAAGAAGCCCCAAAGAATACTGTTTGTCGCATAATAAGCCAACGCACCGACAAAAGCAAAGTGCCAATAATTCCACAAATCAATATTGACTGTTTTTGTTGTTTTAGTCAAAAGCATCAATAAATTAACTCCTAAACAAACCGGAATCACAAAGGCACCTATTGATGTATTATATGCGATACTTGCGGCTGCCGGCCAACCCATATCAAATACTTTCAACTGCAAATCATAAATATCCACTACTTTATTCAGTGCAGGGCCTAGGGCGCTTGTGAGCAATGCCGTTATGATTGACAAACCGATAAAGCCTACCCCCACAAGCAAACCGCTTTTCACCGCTTTGCCCGGCTTAATGCCGATACATATACCCAACAAGGTAAACAGGACAGGCATCATTACCGGAGCGCCCAGCCCTATTACATAACCGAAAGCTGCCTCTAAAGCAGAACCGAGTGATTCGAGATTCATATACGTTTCTTTATGTTTTTGTTAATTCTCAGGATGATTCCTAATGTTTCTTTACACACATCCGTTAGTATTTTTATTAAACCTTGACATACCTTCGCCTATGGTTGTTTGCCTATGTACGCAAGGATTCCGCCATCTACATACAGGATATGCCCGTTCACAAAATCGGAGGCATCGGAGGCAAGGAAAACGGCCGGCCCCTGTAAATCTTCCGGCGTTCCCCAGCGTGCGGCAGGCGTTTTTGCTATAATAAACGAATCAAACGGATGGCGCGATCCATCCGGCTGCATTTCTCTTAACGGAGCCGTCTGAGGCGTAGCGATATAGCCCGGACCAATACCGTTACACTGAATATTATGCTCGCCGTATTCCGAACAGATGTTTCGTGTAAGCATTTTCAGACCGCCTTTAGCTGCAGCGTAAGCAGAAACCGTTTCCCGTCCGAGTTCGCTCATCATAGAACAGATATTGATGATTTTTCCATAACCTTTCTTGATCATACTTGGAATGACGGCTTTAGAAACAATAAACGGGCCATTAAGGTCAATATCTATCACCTGACGGAACTCCGCAGCTGACATTTCGTGCATCGGGATACGTTTAATGATGCCGGCATTGTTTACCAGAATATCTATGGTGCCGACTTCCATTTCAATTTGTTTGACCAAGCAATTAACCTGTGCTTCGTCGGTAATGTCGCAAACGTATCCTTTGGCATCAATTCCGGCTTCCCTATAGGCAGCGATGCCTTTGTCCACAAACTCTTGTTTCAGATCATTGAAGATCACATTAGCGCCGGCTTTTGCGAAGGCTGAGGCAATAGCAAAACCGATCCCATAAGACGCTCCTGTGATAAGAGCGATTTTTCCATTTAATGAAAATTGATTTAACATGATTTTTATAATTTAACAGTTTAAACTCATTTTGTTTTCTTTAATTTTACTTTAACAGGGTGATGGGCAATTTGTTTCAAATCCTGCATATATGCGAAAAACTCACTGGCGGTTTTGTATCCGGCTTCTTCCTTTTGCGATGCTGCGGTGACATAATACTCAATCACCGGTTGTTTGTTGTTTTTAATAACGATGAGATGGTTGAGCGGATCGGTTGCAAATTTTTCGATGTTTTTTTTGGGAATAATCACACCTATCCCAAAAGTTTCACGGGTGTATTTCACCGAATCGGGTGTCGGGTATTCAGTACCCCAGAGGGTGATCAGTCCATCCTTGTCTCTATATGTTTGCGACTGGCGTACTTTCTGCACACCAGTACAAAAATTGAGGTTTCTCTTGGCGGCCGGCTCACCAATGATCACCTGCGCGATCATGTCGCGGTGGCGGGCATATTGGATGTAACGTACCGTAACGTCAATTGATTGCCCTTGATACTGCCAGCCTTCCACCGCCATATCGACCACCGTGCGCAGGTTGCCGTTGATCACAATCCGCGCAGTGCGTTTGCTCATCGGGGCGATGTGCGTAGCGGTCTTGCCGTCCCAGCCTTTCAGCGTGCCTACGCCCACCGAATTGCCTACCCACAGTATGTCATCGCCATATTTATCGACTAATTGCTGATCAGTAGGGTACCATTTGGTATCGGCCAGCTCCAGGCGATATTTCTTTTTGCCGTACACATCTACGGTTGTTTTTTCGTCGAAATAGAGGCGATACCCGATCTTGTCCGATTCCCATGCCGGACCGTGATGATACATCTTATCATACATATTGTCGGCTGTGGACGAGGCTTCGAGTGTGGGTGTGATGCTCTTATCTGAGTTGTTGAAAAACATCTGAGCATTCACTTCTTTGATACATTCCAGTGGCTTGCCATCGCCAGCGGTGTTGACGTACAGAACGAAGGTTTTCTTCTCCTTCGGGCGGAGATCAATCAGAAACACTAATTCATCCCAAAGGCCATCGCCATCGAAGTCGTCCTGTTGCGAACATATTTCAATGTTGCCATCGTACACGGAAACATAGCCATCCACATAGTCGGGTAGTTCTTTGCGGATGTCCGCTAAACGGATCACCACCGGCTCGTTTTCACGCAAGCTGCTTAATGGGTTGGTTACAGTACACTCAATGCGATCCTGCCCGGCAACAGTAGCGCAAATGCTTAATAGCAATATAGCTGAAAGTGCAAAATTTATTTTCATCGATACTATCTTGAATGATTTTTATTATAAAGGATTGTTTCAGGAATAGATTATGGTTCTATTTCAAAGGTAGGCAGGTCTGTTTTCAATTCCTTATCGTAAAAACATACGGCGTTGTCGTTCATTTTCAGATAAGTTTTTTCCAGCAATACCATCATTTCTCCTCCGGCAAGTAATACCGGACCATATCCGTGTGCTGCAAATACATTGACGGGGCGGTAATAATAAAAAGCAGGATCGAAAGCCATTCCAGTACCTACGCATGTACCCATTACTTGTCCAAACTCATTAATTTGTTTGGAAACGGCATTCCATGCCAACACAGTACAAGGACCATATATTTTGGCATCGAGCCATCCTTTATTGATAGCTCGGGCAATGGCGTAAACATAAATAGCTGAAGCCGATGTTTCAAGATAAGAGTCGTTCCTGTCTAATAACTGATGCCATAACCCTTCACCGGATTGTAAAGCTGTCAAACCTTTGATATGTTTTTTCAGAAGCGACATTATATCCTGGTACCCTTCATGCTCTTTGGGCAATACTTCGAGTACTTCCACAAGTGTCATCACAGCCCAGCCATTGGCACGGCCCCAAAAAAACGCAGGGTGATCGTCCATTGATTCTACCCAACCATGCATGAACAGGTTCTTTTCGGGAACAAACATTCTCGACGCAAATTGTCTGATTTGTTTTACCGCTTCGTCGTAAAATCGTTTCTCACCTGTATATTTACCCATCCATGCCAACGCAGGAATGCTCATAAACATGTCATCCAGCCACAAAGTATTCAATTGTGGTCTGTTACGGGCAAGTGTACCGTCAGACAATCTCATCTGGCCGTTCATGATCCAATCCATGTAATTTTCAATAATATCCCTGTAATCGGGTGCATTTTCCTGATAGGAAGCCTTGATAAACGCCGCACACATGGAACCGCAGTCATCTAATGCATGTGGGATGAGCAACTGATGTAACTGCGGACTCTGTATCGTTTTGTCGTCCATCAGTTTTCTGAAATAAGGCGCTATTTCGGAGAGAAACTGTAAACGACGGGTAGTATAATTTGAATACTTAATGTCACCTGTTACTTCGCCGATCAAGGTCATACCGGCATAGACAACCCCCCACTCGTAACTGGTTAAACGGAATGCACCGCGTTTCAATACTGAGTTTCGATCAATTTTTGAATAATCAATGATTTCATCTTTTGTGGTTGCGTCTATTACCTGTGTTGGCGTTTCTTTGTCAAGATATGTACATATCCTATCAAGCAGCTGCATGATCGAATCTTCAGAGGGTATTCCATAAGGATTTTGATAAGCCGGCTGAAGCAGGTGTAACGGAGTATTGGAGTCATTGGCTTCCTGTTCGGTCTTTGGATGACAGGTACATAAAAGCATAACACATGATAATATCAAAGAAAGACATTGAAAAATGGTTGACATAGTCATTTTTTTATAAAATTTTATCATCTTATTCATTTGTATATAATTTTAAAAAGTCACCAAAATAAATATAGAACACTACAGTGAATCCTAATATAATAATATGTAACATTCCAGTAGTTTCAACTGGCGTGTGTAGCGACTTTCTGTTGTTCGGGTGTAGTCGAACAACAGAAAGTAAGTCCCTGTAATTGCTCGGGAAGCATCGTTGCCATTATCTGCTACGGAAAGATATTCGTCCATGAACGAGGGCATTGCCGGTCGGGTTATTTGATTTTAAGTGTGTGTTTAAACGGAGTGCTACCTGTCATATAAACACGCAATCCGTCGGCCTTGAGTTCACCGTTATATACGCTGAACTGCTCGCCCTCCATACCCAGCCGGTTGTGCTCATAGACTCCCGGGCCGAATTCAAGTGTGCTATTGCCCACTGTATATGCGCCCCAGCTTTCATTCATCCTGTAGCTTTCCGGATCGTCCTGCATTTGTCGCCCTGCCCTGCCATCAGGCACGCCACCTGTAGCATTACCGCTTCCCGTGAGCATAACACCGGCAAGTTTGCCGCCTCTGCGGAAACAAAGCTCGATCGTTACCGGTACACCTTCATAACCGCTTATGTC
>JAISXD010000022.1 GCA_031270665.1 Tannerellaceae bacterium
AAATATACTACTCCGAAAGAAGCCGAAGCCCATGGCATTTCTTTTATTCATCAGGAACCGATATATTTTTACTCGATGACTGTTGCACAAAATATTTATCTGTCAAGACTGTTTAAAGGCGTTTTGCCTTTTTTTACCAGTGATAAAAAAGCAAATGAAGCTACGGAAAAACTGCTTAAACAGCTTGGCGCCGATATTAATCCGCGGGCAAGAATGGAAGATATATCCATAGGGGAAAGGCAAGTTGTTGAAATAGCCCGTGCACTTGCCGCCGGTTTTGAGATTGTAATTTTTGATGAGCCGACTTCATCACTCAGCCTGAACGAAAAAGAAAATTTATTTAATGTGATTCGCCGGTTACAGAAAGAGAATAAAACAATTATCTATATATCACATTTTCTGGATGAAATCAAACAAGTGTGTGATAAATACCTTGTCCTGCGGGATGGACGAGTGAGTGGCAGTGGTAATGTTATCGATGTAGAACGAAGTGATCTTGTTAATATGATAATCGGACAAAAGGCCGTGGCCATTAAAAAAAATGATAGTTCTTATATTTCAAATGAATCGAGTTTGCAGGTAAGGCATATCCGCAGCGGGCAGTTGTTACAGGATGTAAGCTTTGATCTGCATAAGGGCGAAGTTCTTGGCCTCTGGGGGCTGATGGGATCGGGTCGCACGGAGCTTATCAGAGCCCTTTTTGGGTTAGATCGTATTGATAATGGAGAAGTGTATTTCAATATAGACGGTTCACTCAAAAAAATCCATCGGAAAAATTTGTTTAAATACTGTGGATATGTAACGGAAGGAAGACATGACGACGGTCTTTTTCTGTCAAGAGAAGTATGGATCAATGTAACAACTACCAATCTGCAAAAATATCAATCGAATTTTTTGAGGATAATGAAAAAAGAGCAGGAACGTAGAGATACCGAAAGATTTATTGAACAGCTTTCAATAAAAGTACCAAATTGCAATACACCCGCAAAGCAATTGAGCGGAGGCAATCAACAAAAAATTGTATTTGCAAAGTGGTTAAATAAAGAGCTGCCCGTTTTAATTCTCGATGAACCCACCAGGGGAGTTGATGTGGGATCAAAACTTGAAATTCACAACCTGATCCGTCAAATGGCATCAAAGGGGAAATCCGTTTTACTTGTTACTTCTGAAGTAGACGAAATGACAGATTTGACAGACAGGGTAATTGTACTTCGAAATGGAAAAATTGTTTCCGAGGTAATTGGAGAAGATATTAACAGGGCTAATTTAATGCATCTCTCTCTGGAAGGATAATGGACGGAGGTAACGAATCAATGGGAATTCATTTGGGATACAGAAGGATTGAAAATGTTATTTTTTCCTATGGTTTTTATATTTTATTGATCTTGGTATGTCTCTTTTTTTCTATAATGTCTTCCGTATTTCTCAGCCTCGAAAATATGGTTGTTATTCTTGGCAGTTCCTGTTTTATAATGTTGGCCGCCGGTGGTGTGACTCCGGTATTTGTATCCGGCAATATGGACATGTCAATTGGTTCTATTGCCCTTGTTTCGGCCGGTATAACGGCGTTATTGGCCAGAGCGGGTTGGGATATGCCGTCTTCTATAGGTATGGCCTTATTGGCAGGTGCGGCAATTGGTTTGATAAATGGAATATTGGTAACGTTTATTAAACTTAATTCAATGTTGACAACTTTGGGTCTTATGATCGCATACAGAGGGCTTGGACTTGTAATTACCGATGGCAGAACGATTATGCTTCCAAATGAATATAAAGCATTCGCGCAAATCAAAATTCTGAATATGCCTATTCAGATTGCGGTGAGCCTTTTGGTTATGGTCATCTTATACATCTTATTGAAGAAAACGAGGTTTGGAGCCTATTGTTATGCCATGGGCTGTAATGGAGAATCGGTAAAAAAACTTGGCATTCCGGTTAAAAGGGTAAAGGTTACCGTTTATATTATATCAGGAATTTGTGCGGCAATGACGGGAATTATCGTAGCGACGAAATTGGGACTTATGCGTAATACGGTGGGCAAAGGTATGGAGTTCAGGGTTGTAGCCGCTGTGGTTATCGGAGGGACCAGCCTTCTTGGAGGTAAAGGGAATGTTTTACCGGGAACTTTATTGGGGGTTTTATTGTTATATGTTATTGATAACGGTCTCGCAGGGCTCGGAGCCTCGCCATACGTTTATCCATTCGTTCAGGGGCTCATTATTTTTCTTGCGATGTACATGGACTCCTTAAGTGCACTCCGAATTAAACGCTCTTAAAAATAAAGGTAATTGAAGATGAACATCAAGTTTGGCGTAACGCAATGGGGTCTCCCCGGTGATGGTATTTATGCCGTCAAGCTTGTAAGGGAAGCCGGCCTGGACGGATTGCAATTGGAATTGGGAAGTTATGAAAAAGGATATCCGCTGGCCCAAAAAAGAATTCAAGATGCATACATGGAAGATGCCATAAGATATAAGATAGAATTTCCATCTCTTGTGCTCAACGATCTGACGATCAATGATTTTGTGCATGGATGTACCTGTGAAAAAGGAGAAATAGCTTATGAACAAATCAAGATAGGTATTGAGGCTGCGGCAAGGATGAAGATAAAAACGGTTTGTATCCCCAATTTTTTTGAGAATTTTATTACCGAAGAGTATCATTTTGACAATACGGTGGCGGCATTGAAATATTGCTGTGAATTGGCCGGGGAACACGACATTACGATTGCCAGTGAAAGTATTTTAAATGGACAGGAACATTTGAGGTTGCTTGCCAAGGTTCATATGCCAAACCTTGGAATACTCTATGATTCAATGAATTATAAATTTTTCAGGCAGTATGATCAGCTCAAGATATTAAATGAGGTATATCCCAAAATGATTCGGCAGCTTCATGTTAAAGATGGCACCAGCACTTTAAGCGGATCCCTTCTCGGAGATGGTAACATGGACTTTTTTAAACAGATGGAATTTTTAAAAGCAAAAAACTATTCAGGGTGGATTATTATTGAGAATTACTACAATCAATTGCCTTTGCGTATGCGCCATGGGGATGATCAATTGGCATTGCTTATTAAAGATCTCAACACTTTAAAAAGGCACATATATCATAGTTAGCGGCGTTTAAAAGAGGAGGAGAAAAAATGAGAGCGTTTTATGTTGAAGCAGACTGGGAACCGAAACCGGGCTATAAACTGTCCGAACGGGAATCCGGAACCAGACGATCCGCCCGGGGAAACTCAATATGGCGGAATATCCGGGGCAGGGTTGTGGACCGGCCCGATCCGAAAATCAGGGCGCCTGATGAGGTACTCCTTAAAGTCGGAGTGGCGGGAATCTGCGGAACCGATGCGCATCTTCTGCGTAATGACGACGATGGGTATACCAAATACGACGGGCACAGCAAATATCCTATTATTACCGGACATGAATTTTCCGGCGAAGTTATTGAGATTGGATCGGGGGTAAAGAGCCTCAGGATTGGAGATTTGGTAAGCGTGGAATCCATGAACTGGTGCGGGGAATGTGATCCCTGTAGAAAGGGTATGTTTAATCAATGTAAAAACAATGAGGAACAAGGCCTGACTTATGACGGCGGTTTTGCCGAATATGTGACCGTTAAATCTAAATACTGCTATCTTCTTAATGACATTGTATGTTTTTATGGCGATAAAATGACGGCCTTTGAATTAGGTTCCATGATCGAACCGACCGGGGTTGCCTATAACGGCCTCTTTGTCCGGGGTGGCGGTCTCAGGCCGGGTGAACATGCGGTTGTCTTCGGAGCCGGCCCTATTGGATTATCGGCAATTTCCCTATTGAAAGCCAGTGGCGTTGCCAAGCTGATTTGTTTTGAGACCGCCGAAGAACGCCGTCATCTTGCTAAAAACTGCGGCGCCGATTATACATATGATCCTTCAGTTTTAACTAAAGAAGGGATTAATCCTTCGGAACTGCTGATGGATATTACCGGAGGGCAGGGGATATCTTTGTTTGCCGAATGTGCCGGTGCGAACAATGCTACTTATCCGGTTATGGCCGGGGCTTTGGCTATCGGCGGGAAAACGGTACAAATAGGCCATTCTATGGGGAAAATGACTCTGGATATCCACCCCTATATGATTAACGCCTGCAGTATCAGCGGATCAAACGGCGCTTCAGGGCATGGGATATTTACCAATGTAATCGGCCTTATGGCCAGCGGTCGCATTGATATGAGGAAAATGGTTACCGGCAGGATACATCTTGAAGATATTGAAGACGGTGTTACCCAGGCTTCCAACAGAACATCCGGTAAAATTCTTGTAAGCGTGTCCTATTCAAGAAAATGACGTAATTTAATTACGCATTAATATTGGTACTTTATGAGGAGGAAGAAATGAAAAAGACGTGGATTGTGTTGATTTCGATGGTTTTTGTACTTGTGTTGACGGGTTGCGGCGGTCCCACACGTGAAAAAAGTGATGGTACGATCAAGGTTGGTATTTCATTCCACAGCATGATGAATGATGTATTTACCGCATCAGAAAATTATCTGAAAGAATTCGGGGCAGCTTCCAGTCCTCCCGTTGAATTTTCGGTGGTGGTAGCGGATAACGATATCAGTAAACAAACCGCTGATATAAAAGATATTATCAGCAAGAAGCCTGATGTTGTCGCCATTGTTCCTGAAGATTCTCGTGCCGTCGAAGCAAGCATAAAAGATGCGCATGCCGCCAATATTCCGGTAGTGGTTTACAATCGCCCGGTACATCCTGATGTCGCTGAACAGCCTGACTGTTTTGTGGGCATTGATTCAACCGATCAGGGTTATGCGTCCGCAAAGCATGTTTTCCAAAAGATGAAAGATGATGGCATCGACGAAATCAACATTGTTTTGGTAAGCGGGTCGCTCACCGATGAAAATTCCGTTAATCGTTCTAATGGCGTTAACCGGGCTGCCAAAGAATTTGGCGCCAATGTGTTATCGGATTTGCCCTGCGATTGGGATCCCGAATTGGCGGCGGCCAATTTACCGGCGGCGCTAAAAGCATATCCGCAATGTAATGTAGTTTTTGTGTCTTCCGATTGTATGATACCAGGAGTCCAAACTACATTGGAAGATGCAGGGCGATGGGCACCGTATGGAGAACCAAATCATGTATATATTGCATCCTGTGATGTGTTTGGTGTTTGTCTCCCCCTGATTGAGGAAGGATATATCGACGCCGATTCTCTTTTTGATATAGTTACTCAGTCAAAAGAAACTGTCCGTGTTATTAAGGAACTGGCTGCCGGCAACAAGGTTGAACCCATCATTCTGGTTAAAGGGCCTGTGTATACACCTGAAAATGTTAATGACCCGGAGATGAGATCTCTCTTGTGGTAAACAAGAGGTTTTAAAAAAGAGAGTTGTTCAGAAACTGAAGTTTCAAAACAACTCTCTGCCGAAACAAGTGTCCACCGCGGAAGGCTGGAATTCGCGGTGGATATCAATGTTACAAGAGGTTGATAAATTGACAAATAAAGCTGGAAATTTATCTTTTCCTGTCAGGATAGTCCTTATGCCCCGGCCTCAAAAGGTCAATATTTGTGTCGGTATTGTCGCTTTTATAGTCATTGTTGTTATTTCCATAACGATCCCTTCTTTTTTAACACTTAACAATATTGTCAATATTTTTGAACAAATCAGTACTCTCGGTTTTTTATCTATTGGAATGACCTGCGTCTTGATTGGCGGAGGCATAGATTTGTCAACGCCCAGTATTCTGGCCGCATCAGCGGTTGTTGGGGCCACTTATATGGCAAAAGGCGGTGGGGCGGTCGTTGGGTGTTTATTAATGATCCTTGTGGCTCTGGTGTTTGGCTGTATCAACGGTCTGGCGGTAACAAAAGGGAGGATGATCCCTTTTATAGTAACACTCTCTACAAAATTTGTCGCGGAAGGATTCGCGGTAATGTACATCAATGCGACAAGTGTTTATGGACTTCCTGATTCATTCCAGCGCATCGGTTCAAAAATAGGAATTATACCCATTTCCATCTTTATTTTTCTATCGGTGGCAATTTTATTTCATCTGATTATTAGAACCACAAAATTGGGACGCTGGTATTATCTTATTGGTGAAAACGAAAATGCCGCAAAAGTTTCCGGGCTGCCTGTGATTTGGGCTAAATTCAGCACCTATGTTGTATCGTCGATAATGGCCGCCTTTGCCGCTATCATATTGACTGCGCGTTTGAATTCGGCTACATCGTCAATGGTCGGCGAGACCATGATCATGGATGCCATAAGTGTATCCGTCATTGGGGGCGCCAGTTTAAACGGCGGAAAAGGCAATGTATTTGGTACGTTATTGGGGGTTTTGTTTATCACTATTATCAGTAATTGTACAAACCTGCTAGGCATTTCCTATTATACCGGGATGATAATTAAAGGAATAATAATTGTCCTTGTTATTGGAATTGATGTATTACGTTCGGGCGGACAATAGGAGGCAGCCGAAATGTTGGAAATGAAGAGCATTACAAAAGCATTTCCCGGAGTTAAGGCCCTGGATAATGTAAGTCTGAAGGTGGAGAAGGGGGAAATATTAGGTTTAATTGGTATTAACGGAGCGGGCAAATCAACCCTTATGAATATCCTGGGAGGAATATTTAGTCAGGATGAAGGAAGTATATACATTGGCGGGAATGAGGTAAAATATACTACTCCGAAAGAAGCCGAAGCCCATGGCATTTCTTTTATTCATCAGGAACCGATATATTTTTACTCGATGACTGTTGCACAAAATATTTATCTGTCAAGACTGTTTAAAGG
>JAISXD010000024.1 GCA_031270665.1 Tannerellaceae bacterium
TATCATTACGGAAAAATTAGTACGCATGATGAAAAAATACCAAACAAATTAAAAAAACAACTTATATCATGAAAAAAAGATTCTTCTGCATTTTGCCCGCTTTTATTCTAATCACTTTCTCTTCGTGCCATGAAAAAGCCCGACCGGACGCCAAACGCCTGTCTGATTACGTGAATCCGTTTATCGGCGCCAGTACCAGCATAGGGGCGGCGGGAGTATATCACGGACTGGGCAAAACAATACCCGGGGCCACCTCGCCTTTCGGAATGGTCCAGCTAAGCCCCAATACCATTACCGGCGGCGACAACGGCCCGGGATACAGCTACGAACATGAAACGATTGAAGGCTTCGCTTTTACGCAAATGAGCGGCATAGGCTGGTTTGGCGATTTGGGAAACTTCCTGGTGATGCCTTCCGTTGGCGAAATGAAAACAAACGCAGGCAGCCCGGACAATCCCGAAGCGGGATACCGCTGCCGGTACGACAAGCAGTCCGAAACGGCGAAAGCCGGATATTATGCCGTACAACTGACCGATTATGGAATAAGGGCGGAAGCGACGGTCGCCCCGCATAGCGGCATACTGCGTTTCACCTTCCCTGAAAACAAACAGTCCCGCATCCAGATAGACCTGGCCAGACGAGTGGGCGGAACCTCCACCCGGCAATACCTGAAGGTGGTAGACAGCCATACGATCAAAGGCTGGATGGAATGTACGCCCGCCGGCGGAGGCTGGGGCAATGGCGACGGCAAGGCGCTGTATACGGTACATTTCTACGCCCAATTCTCCAAACCATTAACACACTACGGCCTATGGAGCGCCGATATCCCCGAAGGGCAAAGCCGTAAGCGCGAAGATATAGAAAGCGCCGCCTACCAGCAGATAATAGCAGATGCCGAAATTATCCGGGGCGTAGACGAATTTGAAGGCAAACATATCGGCTTCTTCACCGAATTTGAAACAGCCAAAGAGGAGGTTGTCCATATCAAAGCGGGCATATCTTTTGTCGATATGGACGGCGCCGAAAAGAACCTGAAAGCCGAAATGGCCGGTTGGGATTTCGACGCGCTCTTAGAGGAAAACAGCATACGCTGGGATAATGCTTTGGCAAAGATGAGGGTAGAAGGTGGTGGCGACGACCGGAAAACAACCTTTTACACCGCTTTATACCATACAATGACAGACCCGCGCATATATACGGATGTAGATGACCGCTACGTAGGCGGCGACTACCGGATACATACATCCGACAAATTTACCAAACGGACGATATTCAGCGGCTGGGACGTGTTCCGCAGCCAGATGCCCCTTCAGACCATCATTAACCCGGATGTGATAAACGATATGCTGAACTCGTTGATTACAATGGCCGAACAAAGCGGGCGGGAGTATTTTGAACGATGGGAATTTCTCAATGCCTATACGGGATGTATGTTAGGCAATCCGGCGATTTCGGTTTTGACGGATGCGTACGCGAAAGGTATCCGTGACTATGATATCGGGAAAGCCTACCGGTATGCCATCAACACTTCCGAGGTGTTCGGCAACGGAGAGCTGGGCTACTCCCCCGGCCCGGGAGGAATCTCCAACACATTGGAGTATGGATATAACGAATGGTGCGTTTCCGAATTAGCCGGCTGGTTGGGCCATACGGACGACCGGCAGACATACCTGAAACGTTCCGGTTCGTACAAAAATATCTTTGACAAGGAAAAGAACAGTTTTCGCCCCCGCCGGGAAGACGGCGCTTTTTATCCCTGGCCGGAAAAAGGCCGGTTGGAAGAGGGGTATGGCTGCGCCGAAAGCAATCCCTATCAGCAGGGTTGGTTTGTGCCTCACGATATCGAAGGCCTTGCGGAATTAATGGGAGGAGGCGAACAAACGCTCGCCGACCTGGACAACATGTTTGAAAAAACGCCTTCCCATTTCCTGTGGAACGCATACTATAACCATGCAAACGAACCGGTTCACCATATACCTTATTTATACAACCGGCTGGGCGAACCCTGGAAGACGCAGAAGTGGACGCGCTATATTTGCGAAAACGCCTATAGCAACCGCGTAGAGGGGTTGGTAGGAAATGAAGACGTGGGTCAGATGTCGGCCTGGTATGTGTTGAGCGCTAGCGGTATCCATCCGGTTTGTCCGGGTGAAACACGTTTCGAGATAACATCACCGGTTTTTGACCGCATTGATATAAACCTTGCCAGTGGAAAAACATTCAGTATAAACGCTATCAATAACAGCCCCCGGAATGTATATATCAAATCTGCCAGATTAAACGGAAGCGATTACAACAAATGTTATATCGACTATCAAGATATAATAAAAGGAGGCACATTAGAGCTTACGCTTACGGATGTGCCTGAAAAAGGTTTCGGGGAATACAGGTAGAGTAATCCTTCCATATTGGGGAAATGTGAATGTTTCATCCCTGAGGTATTTCAGGTCACATTTCCCCATGGAGGCCGTAACGTTCAGCGTTGTATCGTTTACAACGGTAATCATGGCCTCTTCAATACTATTCCCATCTTCAAAAACATACCTGCCGGCATATTCCTGCAAATCCGCTATCTTATACAGACTGCTTTGTGTAAATACCCGTCCGAACATATCGGTTGCGCGTACTTCTATCCGGTGTTCTCCCACAGGAAGCGCCGAGGGGATGTTCGCTCTCCATAAATGGCGGCATATTTGTGGGTTGGATGGCCTGCGTACAGGTTTTACATCATCCGCATAGTCCCAATCCTGCACATAGCGATAATAAGCAGGGTCGTAATCCGCTATCTTGTCCATTTTAACCCATTTGCCATCATCCACACGGTACGCTACAAGATCGTTATCGCTGCCCATAAAGAAGTTTGCATATATTCCGGATGTTATCCATCTTCCTTTGTATGGGACCACTTTCGGATGATAGACGGATAGTTGATAGCTGTCGGGAAATCCGGCAGCCTTATAATCGAGGGTATATTGGTTCCCGGTTACATTCAGCCGGGCATACCCTTTAGGCGTGCCGTCCCGCATGGTAGATACCGGAACCCCCATGTCGTTCAGCGGCCCGGAATACCAGTCGCCACAGGTTGTCCCTACATTATATTCGTGTATCGGTTTCGAGCGGAGCGGATCGTTTTCTTTTTTTATGAAGTTGTGGCATTGAATATGGGTATGAGCGGACAATACCAATACATTCGGGAAATCATTCAACAAACGATACAACTGCTGTCGGTCCGTATCCCTGAATGCGTCTTTATGCCCTTCTTCCAGCCAGGGTATATGCATATTGATGATGATGAGCCTGTCAGTATCCACATACTTCAAATCATTTTCAATAAAAGCCAGTTGTTCTTTCCTGAAACCGCCGCGATAGCCTTTCCCCGTAACCGGGTCGGGGTATAAAATATTGTCCAATAAAATGAAATGCGCTTTTCCATAATTGAATGAATAAGTAGCGGGGCCGAAGTTCCGTTCAAAGGTTTCATCTGAAAAAACATCCTCCCCTGCGTCGTAATTCATATCGTGGTTTCCGATAACATTATACCAGGGTAGCCCAATCTGCCTGACGGCATTCCTGTATGATGGATGTAAACTCAGGTCATCCCCAACCAAGTCTCCCAAAGTAATACCGAAGCGGCATCCCGGTTCATTCCGCTTGTTTTTCACCTCTTCAATAATGCCTTTGGTGAAGTAGGCTACTTCCTGCTCCGAATAAGTTTGCGAATCGCCGAAGATGAATGCAGAAAAAGTATCCGGTTCATCGCAGAGGGTTAGTCCGAAGTCTAAAGAACCGGGCAATACGCCTGTTGGCGGCACGCCTTTATAAAATAAATCAGGGGAGCCATCCGGTTTATGGATATAATAAAACTTCGGAAGATTATATTCATCCACAGGGACCTGGTAGCCTGCCGGCTTTATGACAAAGATAATAGCATCGCCCCTTAACGGCATCCGAATCAGTCACTACCACATCCTGCCCGTTTGATACGGCAACATCTGCGATGCCTTTTTCCATCCGTTCTTTTTTCCCATTATTGTTTCTGTCTTCAAAAATATAACCTGTGGTTATTTGTTGGGCATTAACGCCCAATGAACTAAACAATAGAAACACGCCGATTATTCTTTTTTTCATAAAATAAATTGATTATATGTTTGTAGCACAAATGTCTGTAATTATTATTACTTTATGTTTAAGGAAATATTATTTTTACATTACAAATTCAGTCATAACGGCCCGCCCATTACCTTCCATTGGGGAAAATAGGGTACAAGATTGCAGATAAAAGCGTATCTTTACAGCGTTGAATCAAAACGAAGTGCTACAAACTATAAAAAACTGGACGCTTCCGGTTGCCCTGATAACCGGAACCATTGCTTATCCATGGGTGAGCCGCCTGATGATTTTTGCCCCCTGCATTATTTTTATCATGTTATTTATTACGTTTTGCCAGTTGTCGCCCAAGGATATTCACATCCGCCCGGCGCATATCCGGTTATTGGTGATTCAGTTGGCCGGTTGTTGGCTTATCTATGGGATGGCAGGCTTGTATCATCCGGTTGTCGCCCAGGGAGCTTTTATCTGTGTGCTGGCGCCTACGGCTATTTCGGCAGCCGTTATCACCGGTATGCTGGGAGGGAACGTGGCATTTCTTACCAGCTACCTGCTGGTATGTAATATAGGAGTAGCCATTGCAGCCCCTCTGTTTTTCCCGTTCATCGGCCCCCATGCGGAAATGTCTTTCGCAGAGGCTTTCATTTATATCTGTAAGAAGATAGGCCCGGTGCTGCTTTTACCTTTACTCCTGGCATGGATTGCACAATATTATATTCCAAAAGTCACCAGAGCAATAGCCAATTTCCCCAGCCTTTCCTTCTATTTATGGGCTATCGCTCTGACAATCGTAACGGGGAATACCCTAAAATTCCTCGTCGAACAGGAAAATCCCAGTTATAAAGTAGAGATAAGCCTGGCTATTGTTGCATTCATAATCTGCGCCGGCCAATTCCTCTTAGGCCGCCGTATGGGCAAACGTTACGGCGAGCCGGTATCATGCGCACAAGGCCTCGGCCAAAAGAATACAATACTTGCCATCTGGATGGCACAAACCTACCTGAATCCCATCTCCTCCGTAGCTCCCGCCGCCTATGTATTGTGGCAAAACATCATCAACTCCTATCAACTGTATTTAAAAGGAAAGAAAGAGACGGAAAATAAAAGATAAACAACCAATAGGCTTCTATGCTCAAAATGGAAGATTATTGAAAAAAGGCTGCTACCGATAACTCACTTATGGATATTCATTGTGAATTTACACCTCAAGTGTTAAGTTTTGAGCCTTGTATTTAACGGCAAAGAAAAAGGCTTAACTATAATTATGGAATGGCGAAATAATATGTATCTTTGTTCATCATCAATGAAAGGGATATGAAATTAAGTAATGAATGGTTTACTGCCTTGTCCGGCAATGGGGCGGGTGACTTGGTTACCGTTGCGGGGCGTGATTCGCTTGCCGAATTTATCCACTCGGGCAAATTTAAGGAACGGGTTGAAATAACCTGGAAATATGAGCCGTCTGATAAAGGTATGCCTCCCGAGAACGAGGCCGAACGAATGGAAATGGTGCAGGAAACGCTTCGGAAAGCTATGGAAAAAGACAAACTATCCATTCTGACTGCTGTCTATACCGGGGGAGGAGAAAAGATATGGGTGTTTTATACCCGTACGGTACGTGTTTTCGGCGAACGGCTGAACGAGATATTAGCGCCGTTTAAATTATTGCCTATCTCCATTTATACGGAAGCAGACCCCGACTGGGAAGAGTATAAAGACATGTATGAAATGAAAGAATGGTCGGTCGGTTAATTAAAGAAAAACGGATTATCTTTTGCGAAAAGGATAATCCGTTTCTTTTAGGGTGTCTCTTATTTCAATCGAACTACCGGTTATGTTTATAATAGACAAATATATAACCAATATCTATGAAATGACAAAAGAATGATATATTTTTTGCCGTTTAACAAATAATGCGTAATATTGTACCGTAATAAACCAGAAAAAAGAAAGAACTTTATGACTAATGCAGTATTTGCATATTATACGTGGGCATTAACAATGACCCCTTGGGGGGTTAGCATCAACAAATAAACAATAGCGGAGGCCACGCCCCGCGTTGTAGCAATTCCCTGATATTGCATCTCTTTTTCTTATCCCGGTATTTCCGGTTCTTTATCAAACGACATACATTTTAAAACAAATACGATGAAAGTATTGAAATTCGGCGGAACGTCCGTAGGTTCTGTAGAAAGCATTTTAAACGTAAAGAAAATAGTAGAGGCTATTGAAGAGCCTGTAGTAGTAATCGTTTCAGCGTTGGGCGGAATAACCGATAAATTGATTAACACCTCTGTAATGGCCTCGAAAGGCGATGTGGCTTACGAAAAAGAATTATCCGAAATAATCTCCCGCCACCTGGATGTAATAAAAGGCGTTATCCCCGGCGATACCCTGCGAATGGAAGTACAAAAGCAGGTGATGCATTTACTCGACGAACTATCCAATATATATAAAGGTATCTATCTTATTGAGGACCTGTCGCCTAAAACGTCTGATGCTATTGTTAGTTATGGCGAACGTATCTCTTCCCTCATTATATCGAATGTCATTAAGGACGCCCAATTATTCGATTCCCGCAAATTTATCAAAACGGCCAAGCAGTTCAACAAACATATGGTAGACTTTGATTTGACAAATGAATTGATAAAAGAAACGTTTACCCTGCTGCCTAACGTCTCTTTAATACCGGGATTTATCTCTTCAAGCAAAGAAAACGGAGAGGTAACCAACCTGGGGCGCGGAGGTTCGGATTATACGGCGGCTATTCTGGCAACAGCGCTCGACGCCTCGATATTGGAAATATGGACGGACGTAGACGGTTTCATGACAGCCGACCCGCGCGTTATCAGTTCGGCTTATGTAATAGACAGGCTTAGCTTTACCGAGGCTATGGAGCTGTGTAATTTCGGAGCGAAAGTAATTTATCCGCCCACCATCTATCCTGTTTATCATAAGGATATACCTATTCTTATACGAAACACCTTCAATCCGGAAGCTCCCGGAACCTACATCTCTAAAGAACGTAGCAACGGAGAAGCCAAATCGATCATTAAAGGGATTTCTTCTATTAACGATACCTGTCTTATCACCGTACAAGGCTTGGGCATGGTAGGCATTATCGGAGTCAATTACCGTATATTCAAAACATTGGCAAAGAATGGCATCAGCGTGTTTATGGTATCCCAGGCAAGTTCGGAAAACAATACTACTTTCGCCGTCCGCAATGCCGACGCAGATTTATCGGTAGCTGTATTGAATGAAGCGTTTGCTATTGAACGCGCACAGGGTGAAATAGATGATATTACAGCCGAAAAAGATTTGGCTACCGTAGCAATTGTAGGCGAAAATATGAAACGGACGCCGGGTATTGCAGGAAAGCTGTTCGGTACGTTGGGCCGGGCCGGTATCAGTGTGATAGCTTGTGCACAAGGCGCTTCGGAAACGAATATATCGTTCGTTATCAAGCATGAATATCTACGGAAAGCGTTAAACTCTATTCACGATTCGTTTTTTCTTTCGGAATATAAAGTGTTAAACCTCTTTCTTGTAGGGATTGGTACGGTAGGTAAAAAGTTATTGGAACAAATCCGTAATCAACAGGCTACGTTGATGGAACAGAATAGCCTTAAGCTGCGGGTGGTAGGTATCGCTAATTCAAAGAAATTACTTCTTACCCGGCAAGGGTTGAACCTGGATACCTGCATCCGGGAGTTGAAAGAAAAAGGAGAAGACAGTTCGCCCCGGCATCTGTGTGATGAGATACTGAAAATGAACATTTTCAATTCTGTATTCATCGATTGCACAGCCAGTCCCGAAATAGCCGAAATATATTCCGAACTGTTGAAGAATAATATCTCCGTAGTAGCGGCTAATAAAATGGCGGCGTCATCTTCTTACAACAACTATACAAACCTGAAAGATACAGCCCGCCAACGGGATGTAAAGTTCTTATTTGAAACAAATGTAGGCGCCGGGCTTCCTATCATTAATACAATGAACGACCTGATAAACAGTGGCGACCATATATTAAGGCTGGAAGCTGTACTATCGGGTACGCTTAATTTTATATTCAATACCCTGAGCGCAGATATTCCTTTCAGCCAGGCGATACAAATGGCCAAAGAAGCCAACTATGCCGAACCCGACCCCCGTATTGATTTGAGTGGTAAGGATGTTATTCGCAAATTGGTAATCCTTGCCCGTGAAGCCGGTTATAAGATAGAACAAAAGGATGTAAAAGTAAGCCTGTTTATCCCTGAAAAATATTTTGAAGGTTCTTTAGACGACTTCTGGAAAAACATCAAAGAACTGGACGCCGAATTTGAATCGATGCGTAAACGCGTGGAAGCTGAAAAGAAGCACATCCGTTTAGTTGCCAAAATGGAAAGGGGCGAATGTGAAGTAGGCTTGCAGGAAGTAGACCGCCACCACCCTTTCTACGAATTGGAAGGAAGCAACAACATCATCATGATATCCACCGAGCGGTATAATGATTATCCCATGATTATCAAAGGATACGGAGCCGGCGAAGACGTAACAGCTGCCGGCGTATTTGCCGACATTATCTCAATAGCTAATATCCGATGAAAAGTATTGTAATTTTAGGCGACGGCATGGCGGATGAGCCTATGGATATGTTGGGAGGGATGACCCCTTTGCAATATGCCCATACGCCGTATATGGATAAATTGGCCGAAATGGGCGTTACGGGACAATTGAAGACAGTACCCGAGAGGTTTCATCCGGGAAGCGAAGTGGCTAATTTATCCGTATTGGGATACGATTTGCCGAAAGTATATGAAGGGCGTGGCGTGCTGGAAGCTGCCAGTATAAGGGTTACCTTGCAGCCGGGCGAGATGGCTATGCGGTGCAACCTGATTTGTATAGAAGATGATAAGATAAAGAATCATTCGGCAGGGCATATCAGTACGGAAGAAGCGGATGTGCTGATAAAGTTCTTAAACGAAAAATTGGGGTCGGAACAAATCAGGTTTTACACCGGCGTTTCCTATCGCCATCTGTTAATCATAAAAAAAGGGAATAAACAATTGGATTGTACGCCTCCACATGATGTTCCGCTTCAGCCATTTCGCCCGTTTATGGTCAAGCCCGAAGCAAGCGAAGCATCAGAGACAGCCGGTTTATTGAATGATTTAATCCTGAAATCACAGTATCTGTTAAAGGATCATCCGGTTAATCAAAAACGAATTGCCGAAGGTAAAAGTCCGGCCAACAGCATCTGGCCCTGGTCTCCCGGTTATCGCCCGGCTATGCAAACCATGCAGGAAATGTATGGCTTTAAGAAAGGAGCTGTTATCTCTGCGGTAGACCTGATCCGGGGTATCGGCGTATATGCCGGCTTAGAGGTTATTCATGTAGAAGGAGCCACCGGTTTATATGATACGAATTACGAGGGAAAGGCAGCGGCCGCATTAGAAGCGCTGAAAACAAACGATTTTGTTTACCTGCATATCGAAGCCAGCGACGAAGCCGGGCATGAAGGGGATGTAGCGTTGAAGGTTAAAACTATTGAATACTTAGACAATCGCATTGTCCGCCCTATCGTAGAAGCATTACAGGCCTGGAAAGAATCGGTAGCCATTGGTATTCTTCCGGATCATCCTACACCCTGTGCCATACGTACGCATACCAACAAGCCGATCCCTTTTATTATCTATAAACCGGGAGAAAAACCGGATTCCGTAACAAAATATGATGAATTCTCCATAAAAAATGGTAAATTTGGAATGTTAGAAAAAGATGAATTTATAAAATATCTGCTTGAAAACTAATTTTCAGCTTTCAACGTTCAATTAGTATGAAGTATTACAGTACAAACAAACAGGCTCCCCTTGCATCCCTGAAAAGGGCTGTTATAAAAGGTCTCGCCGGAGACAAAGGATTGTATATGCCCGAAGATATCGGCCTCCTGAATGATTTTGTGATCGGTGATATGAAAGACATGTCTTTCCGGGAAATCGCCTGCACAGTAGCCCAAGCCTTGTTTGGGGATGATATAGACGGAGGCACATTGGAAAAAATAGTAAATGACACGTTATCATTCGATACACCCGTTGTACCTGTACATGATAATATCTACAGCCTTGAGCTTTTTCATGGCCCCACTCTTGCTTTTAAAGATGTGGGCGCCCGTTTTATGGCTCGTTTATTAAGATACTTTATAGACAAAGAAGGAACTAAAGATATAAACGTTTTGGTGGCTACGTCGGGTGATACGGGGAGTGCGGTAGCAAATGGCTTTCTTGGCGTAGACGGAATCAACGTATATGTATTATATCCCAAAGGAAAGGTAAGCCCCATACAAGAATGTCAGTTTACAACATTAGGGCGGAACATAACCGCATTGGAAATAGACGGCTCGTTTGATGATTGCCAGGCATTGGTGAAATCCGCCTTTATGGATCCCGATATGAACAGCCATAGCAAATTTACCTCTGCCAATTCAATCAATATAGCCCGTTTCCTGCCCCAATCTTTCTATTATTTCTATGCGTATGCCCAATTGGATAAGTTGGGGAAAACAGATAATTTGGTAATAAGCGTTCCCAGCGGTAATTTCGGGAATCTTACCGCCGGCTTAATAGCCAATTGGATGGGATTGCCCGTTAAACGTTTTATTGCAGCCAATAATCGCAACGATGTATTCCTCGATTACCTGAATACGGGCGTTTATACGCCCCGCCCGTCGGTAGCTACTATCGCCAACGCCATGGATGTAGGCGATCCAAGTAATTTTGCTCGTATCATAGATATGTTCAGCATATATCCGGATCCGTATAAGGCGATCAAAAAAAAGATTGCCGGATGTACGTATACCGACGAAGAAATTGCTAAAACAATGCAACAGGTTTATAAGCAATACGGATACATCTTAGACCCTCACGGCGCCTGTGGATACCAAGGATTAATCGACTACAAACCGGCAGAGAAGGAGACGGGCCTGTTTCTTGAAACCGCCCATCCCGCCAAATTTAAAAGCTCCGTCGATGAGATATTAGGCATTGATCAGGAAATCCCGGATAAACTTCAAGCTTTTATGAAAGGAGAAAAACAAAGCATCGGATTAGGTAAGGATTTTGAAGGGTTTAAACGGTATTTATTAGAACAGTAGATTTTTTTATTCGGCAGGCAATTATGTATTTCAAAGATATTATCGGGCAACAGGAAATAAAGCAGCGGCTGACAGAATCGGCAAAGAAAGGAATTGTGCCACATGCTCAACTCTTTTGCGAACAGGGCGGTACGGGCGTTTTTCCGTTAGTGCTGGCTTATGCCCGTTACCTGAATTGCACCAATCCATCGGATACGGATTCATGCGGGCATTGCCCTTCCTGTGCAAAGTTTAATGAGTTGGCGCATCCCGACTTACATTTTGTATTTCCGATTGTTTCCAAAAAAGAAAAGAAAAAGGAGGTTTGTGACGATTACCTTCCCGAATGGCGCGCTTTTTTGAAGAGGCAGGTTTATTTCGGTATGAATGAATGGTTGGAAGCCATGGACGCCGGAAATTCGCAGGCGATTATTTATTCAAAAGAAAGTGATGAAATTATCCGCAAACTAAGCTTCAAGATTTACGAAGCGACTTACCGGATACTATTGGTATGGCTCCCGGAGAAGATGCATTCAAGCTGTGCCAACAAACTGCTGAAGGTTATCGAAGAGCCTCCTGCCAATACGGCCATTCTGATGGTTTCTGAAGAACCCGATATGGTATTGGGTACGATCCAGTCGCGTGTACAAAGGGTAAATGCCCGGGGTATCAGGCAAAGCGATATGATAGAGGCGCTTATTAATAAAGAGATGTTAGAGCCGGCGCCGGCCAAAGAAATTGCTCACTTAGCCGGCGGGAGTTATCTGAAGGCATTAGAACTTATCTGTATAAACGAAGAGAACGAATTCTATCTGGAACAATTCAAGGAGATGATGCGTAATTCATGGGCGCGTAACGTGAAAGGAATGAAAACATCCGCCGACTTGCTTGCCGGTATCGGGCGCGAACGGCAAAAAAACTTCTTTACTTACTGCCAGCATCTGATTCGTGAAAATTTCATGTATCGTTTTCAGTCGGAGGAATTGAATTATATGAATAGAAAGGAGGCTGAATTTGCCGCAAAGTTTGCCCCTTTCGTAAATGAACGGAATGTATTTGAACTAATGGACGAATTGGCTAAAGCAGAAAGACATATTATACAGAATGTAAATGCCAAAATGGTATTTTTCGATTTGGCTCTGCGTATAACCGTCTTTATCAGGCGATAATCTATATTATTTAACTATTTATGAAAAGAAGAAAATTTATTTTATAAAATTATCTTTGGGAGATAACCTTTTGAACAAAAGGCTGTAAGTGAAATTTTCAGCGATGAGAGGTAACGAATTGGCAACCGTGCCTATTTCTGCGTTTTACGCTGTATTTCCTCAAATAACTCAGTAGGTCGGCGGTATTACTCCACAAGTCGCCAGTTCCGAATAGACGGAAATCAATTTCAATAGCCTTGCGTTATCGTTCTTTTGTAATTGGAGCAAAGAGCCTATCTGTTTTCCCTGATTGTTTATTACATCGGCAGGGTTGATATGGGCTTTGTCGATATAGCCAAAAGCCAACTTTACAACTTCACTCTTTTTTAGCGAATAGCGTTTGCAGATTTTCTCTATCAAACGCCCTGTTTCCTTGTCTATGGAAACGGTAGTATAAATGGATTTACGAGGGTTATTTTGCATGAGTAATTATATTTTCATGCAAAATTATCTTATTAAGCGCCTGATAATTAGCGATAAATTAAAATTGTTAATTGAGGGTGCAATTACAGCGTGTTTTCATAACACGCTAAAGCCGAAGGCTTTGCCCCGCAGGGCAAGAGGGTAGAACGGGACTTGTCCAGTTCCCTCTTGCTCAATTCGACAAAACAGACAAAGCCGACAGGCGAGGTCGTTTCAGCCGAATGCGGAGCGTAAAACAAGGCGATGGGCTAAACTCCGCCTTGCATTGACTCGTTGCCTTTTTCGTCTTTGGAAATTTCAGGGTCTTCGCGGTCTTCTTCCTTCGGTGGGTTGTCCTTTTCAAACTTTTGGCAGGTTTGGAAGTCGCAATACTCCCGGACGAATGCCCGGATGTCCGCAACGCGATAGTAGATTTTATGTCCCAATAGCGCGTAAGGTAAAACCCCGTTTGACCTATACCGTTGTAAGGTGCGGTAACTACACTTTAGCATGAATGCCAAATATTGGTTGTCGAGTAACTTCTCGTCCTTGTCGAAAACCTTATCGGTGTTGATAAGCGATTTGAGGTCTTTGCCTATCTCGCTCAACTTCTTGGATAGCCGTTCCATCCATTTTTCAAAATCTTCGTTGAGGAGTAGTTAACTACTCCCCCTAAAGTTATTTGCAACGGTCTTGTATTTAGTATATTACAAAACGGTTATTTTTCATCTTGTTTATTCTTGCCCTCTTTCTCCTTTCGGATGATAAGGTTACGAAGAAAGTCTAACGCTTTGGTACGGTTGAACGGTTTGCGGTCGAAAACCTTTTCCTGTTGGTCGTAAATACTAGCGAAGTCAACATTGAATACTATTGCAAAAGCATTTGCAATTTGGTTGAGGTGGCAGGTTTCCCATTCTGTTGGAAGACTTTCTTCGAATAGAAAAGAGCTACTACAATCTCTGCTAATGCAACAATGAGGGTGTGTCAAAAGTGACATGCCCTTTTTTAATATCAAAGGCCGAACTTTCCCAAGCCCAGCCTTTGCATTTTCCTAAAATTTTCATAATTTTAGGTATTCAAAATTTTCATAT
>JAISXD010000032.1 GCA_031270665.1 Tannerellaceae bacterium
CTATATCGAGAAGAAAAACAGCAAAAAAGGATTATTTTTGAATACTGTTTGAAAAAATATCGTATGTTTGCAGACCAAATGATGTGTTTTTCTGTCTATCTCTTTTTAAGAGACGGAAAAAAATAATTCCATTAAAAGGCTAATTCTTAATTCTTTTCTTCCATTTTCTTTCAATCCGTTTTTTCAGATAGTCCGGTATATCTCCTATCCATTTCTATCGTTGATCTTATCACTTCGGACAATAATCAATCGTTTTTCCCGGATTTTCTTTTCTTATTATTTGCCGATTTGCCCGGTCAATGAGCCTGTGATCAAGAGAGGATAAATAAATACGCGTGGTTTGCCCGGATGTTACTTAAAGGTTTCCTCCAGCCATAAAGAAAAAAAACGATCGTAGACGAAATAGTTTCCTTCATCATCTTTTAGTATCAAAGTCTTGTCGATCAAAGATTTTAGCGCTAATTTTACGCTGCTTGCAGCCGTTAAATGATGTTTTTGTAGAAATGAAGTTTGAAAAGGAGCATTCACTTTCCGTTCTTTGGCAATAGCTATCAGCAGACGCAATTGCCCTTTCGTAAGCAATTCGCAATAGGTTTTATATGTGGCGTTTTCTTCCAGCAACACATCCGAAACGATTTTATTTACATCGCTCTCCGAATAATCATCCTGCAAAAGAGAAAACAATTGATTGAGTATAAACTGAATATACCACGTATGTCCTAAAACCGTATTATAAACGGTTTTAAATATCAAACTATCCAGATGTTTTCCATATTGCGCAAACAAATTTTCGGCAAACAGGCTGTACGTTACCAATGGAATTTCTCTCAACCCGATTTTTTGTGTACTTTGATAAAAAGGACGATTCACGGACGAAAACATGGCGTCCATCAAATGTTTTTTGCTTCCTGCGAAGATAAATTTTACCTGATCGGAAAATTGTATATAGGAACGCAATAAAGCTTCAACGCCCTTTTCGGGATATTCGGTTATCTGTTGAAACTCGTCAATAGCAATATAACATCGCTTACCCGACTGCTGCAAATAAGCAAAAATTTCCTGTAACCCACCCTGGACTTGTTCGGGACGGATATCCAATGTGATAGTTGGAACACCGGTAAACGTATCAAATGAAAAAGCCGGACGAAAACTTTTAAAAATCCCGGAAATACGCTTTAATGTTTTCTCCGAATAATTGTCTAATTTTCCAAGTATTGTTTTAGCAAGCAATTGTACAAAATCCGGTAAATTTTGAGTAGAAAAGATATCAACATAAAAACAATAAATCTCGCTTCTCTGTGCTTTCAGGTGATAGAAAACATGATGTATCAGTCCGGTTTTTCCGAAACGGCGAGGACTGATAAGCGAAACATTCCGGTTGTTGGACAATGCCGAAATAATTTTTTCCGTTTCTGTTTCTCTATCACAGAAATAAGCCGGACTGTAATATCCCGCCACCAAAAAAGGATTATTTAGCTTTTCTTCCTTCATCCGGTAAAGATAAACATAAAACATGAAACATAAAACATGAAATCATAAAACATAGTTACAACCTCCCTTCCCGGTTTTCTTTTCTTATTATTTTCCGATTTGCCCGGTCAATGATCCTATGATCAAGAGAGGATAAATAAATACGCGTGGTTTGCTCGGATGTATGCCCCATTCCCTCGCTGATTATCGGTAATGAAATGCCTTTACTACGTGCTATCGTTGCCCAGGTATGCCGGGACACATAGGTAGTCAGATTCTTTAAAAGCCCTAATTGCTTCGAGATCTTTTTCAGGCGTTGATTTTGATTACGGAGAGCCGTTTCGTATTTTATTGCCTCCCCGTCCTGGTAAAGCAAGGGTAGTAAATAATCGCTCCCTTTTGTCATTTTCTCATAACGCCTGATTATTTCGGCCATGCAAGGCTCCAGTCCTACCAGGATTTGTTGTCCTGTTTTTTTTCGTTTATAGGCAATTACACCATTTATTACACTGTCTTTCTTCAGGTTGGCCATATCTATAAAAGACATTCCACGCGTATAGAAACTAAATAAAAACATATCTCTTGCAAAGGCAAGATTAGGTTTTAGTTGAAACAGTTGCAGTTGCCGGATTGTTTTTTCATCAATCGCTCTTTTCTTCGTTCTTGCCACGCCTGTATAAACTGTTGCAAAAGGTTTTCCCGGAGGAATGATTTCCTCTATAATTGCCTTATTATAAACCGCTCTTAATATACGCATATAAAACGACACCGTATTCATCACCATGCCTCTTCCAACAAGATAGTCTTCAAACAATTTCAATTCTTTTGTTGTCAGCTCTTCCAGTGGAATATCCGTTAAATTCCTGTATACTGAAAACCGCCGTAAGGTCGCGGCATATTTCCTTGCTGTATTTATCTTATTTTTGTCTTTCAATTCCTGTATTTTATGCTGCATAAATACAAATAGCATACTTTTTGAAGGTTGTTTACGAAATATGCGAATGAAACATTTCTTTATTGATATCATATTACCTAAATTAAGGGGGGGGGTATTACCGAGATGTGCTAATTTGATTATAGATTAAAAGATTAAGCGTGTTATCAGACCTCGCATATATTCATAATAAAAGAGAGACCAAACAACTGGCCTCTCTTTTACTTTTAAGAATCAGAAAGAATTGCTTAACTCCTCTGACTTCCCTCTACTATTACTGTTATTACTTCAACTTCTTATATCCATAAACAGCCAGGTTGCCCAATTCTTCTTCGATGCGGAGAAGCTGATTGTACTTGGCCATACGGTCTGAACGGCTTAATGAGCCTGTCTTGATTTGGCCCGAATTAGTAGCCACGGCAATGTCGGCAATCGTAGCATCTTCCGTTTCACCCGAGCGGTGGGAAGTTACCGACGTATAGCCGTTACGATGCGCCATTTCGATAGCATCCAATGTTTCGGTCAATGAACCGATTTGGTTTACCTTAATAAGAATAGAGTTTGCGCAACCGCTTTGGATGCCTTTCTTCAAAAATTCAACGTTCGTAACGAACAGGTCGTCGCCTACCAACTGGCATTTTGAGCCGATAGCCTCCGTCAGCATCTTCCATCCTTCCCAGTCGTTTTCGTCCATACCGTCTTCAATCGAGTCGATCGGGAATTTGGAAACTAATTCCGCCAGATAAGCCACTTGTTCTTTAGCAGAACGTTTTGCGCCTTTTGCCCCTTCGAATTTAGTATAGTCGTAAGTGCCTTTCTTATCATAAAATTCGGACGAAGCACAGTCTAATGCAATTGTTACATCCTTGCCCGGTTCGTATCCGGCAGCTTTGATAGCGCTTAAAATAGAATTCAATGCATCTTCCGTACCTTCCAATGTAGGGGCAAAACCACCTTCGTCGCCTACGGCCGTACTCAGTCCACGATCGTGTAATACCTTCTTCAAGGCATGGAATACTTCAGCACCCATGCGTAAGCCTTCGCGGAAACTTCCTGCACCTACCGGGCGAATCATAAACTCCTGGAATGCAATCGGAGCGTCTGAGTGAGAACCGCCGTTGATGATATTCATCATAGGAACCGGCATTACATACGCATTTGTTCCGCCGATATAACGATAGAGGGGTAAATCCAGGTAATTAGCAGCTGCTTTAGCAACAGCTAAAGAAACGCCCAATATAGCGTTGGCTCCCAGATTGGATTTTGTTTTTGTACCGTCGAGTTCAAGCATCTTGTAATCAATTTCACGTTGATTCAAAGCGCTCATCCCTGAAATAGCAGGAGCAATTACTCTGTTTACATTATCAACAGCTTTCAGAACGCCTTTGCCACCATATCGTTTCTTATCGCCATCGCGTAATTCGATTGCTTCATTTTCGCCGGTAGAAGCGCCTGAAGGAACTGCTGCCCGGCCAAAAGCGCCTGAAGCCAAAAGAACATCTACCTCAACTGTAGGATTCCCACGAGAATCTAAAATTTCCCTACCTAATACTTTTACGATTTCCATACATTTCTATATTTTAATAATGATATGATAATTGAAGCACAAAGATAACCAAAATAATGGGATAAATAATAAACGACAAATCCAAATGGGTGCAATTCAAATTGTCGCGTCAAATAAGTATCTTTGTGTGCACACTAAAAACAGTATGTTATGAACAGGGAAGAATTTTTATCGGTAGCATCACAGTATTACGAAGAGTTTGA
>JAISXD010000036.1 GCA_031270665.1 Tannerellaceae bacterium
TTTATACTATCTTTCTTTTTATATCATTTTATCAAAAGCCAGGTGCAAAATGCAGCGTGTTTTTGGAGGTTATCCCGGGTTGGAATACAACTAAGCGAAACAGGGAGGGGGTAAAATGATAAAATGACAAAGTAGCAAAATGACAGGTTCTCGCTTTTCTTTTCTGCCCAGTGTATGGAAATGAGAAAGGTTCGCAAAGCCCCGACAGCGACTCCCTGCTCTATAATAGACAAGAAAAAGTATATGGAGCATTTATTGCCTCATTTCAAGACAAAGGAATTGAACGCTTAGTTGAAATCGAAAGCCGGTTGAAGGCTCTTCCTGTTCAAAACCAGATAACTTCGTATTGGTTTGCCTATGCAAAATATTACGAGGCTATCTATTACATCAAACTCTACGAAAAGAAGCAGTGCCAGAAAGAAATAGCTTTGGCTATCAGTACGCTCGAAAAAGTTACAGACAAGCATTCCGAAACATATGCTTTGCTTGCGTTTATTCAGAGTTTTTCTTCTCAGTTTTCAGGCGGGATGGCTGTTGTGTCTCTATCCGAAAAGGTCAGGAAAAATGCAGAGAAGGCTATCGAATTGGATAGCGCTAATTTACGAGCCTGGTATATTCTTGCATCAAACGACTATTATACTCCGCCGGCGTTTGGTGGAGGTGCAAAATGTGAGAAATATCTCCTAAAGGCTATTTCGCTTGAGGAACAAACCATTCCGAATCCATCCATGCCTTCATGGGGCAAAAGCAACGCCTATCATATGTTGATTGGTTATTATATCAACAAAGATGATTATAGCAAGGCTAAAGATTATTTGAATACGGCATTGTCTTTATATCCGGATAATTACATGATCAATCAATATGTTGAGGTACTTAAAGATGAATGAGCGGAGGAAATGATGCCTCGGCAAACAGGGGCATCCGCACTTCCGCCTGCGAGCGAAAATATTATTTTGCAATCCTAAATATAGTCTCTACTACGAGGCGATAAGCAGGCGGCGTAAGCGAACTATTCTGCTAATTTGAAATAACACCAAAGAGGATAATGGTCGGAGTATTTTACTTTGCCTACCTGGCATTTGACGGCTTGCATATTGGATGAATGCAGTATATTATCGATCCTGAACAAAAAAAAGTTTTGATTGTATGTTATGCCCAATCCCCGGCCCGATTCGGCAAAAGCATCCGATAGCGCTCCCTGTATCGTACGGTGGGTATAGGAAACAGGGGTATCATTGAAATCGCCGCATACCAGCAGGTAATCACTCTTCGCATGTTGTACCTCTTTGGCTATCGCCCTTGCCTGCTTGGCGCGTATCAGATAAGCGGGGCCCAATTTTTGCTGTATCGTCCCTTTTAAACCATCGAACGTTTCGGCGCCTACTCCTTTTATAAAGTCCGAATAGCGGGTCTTATCTTCCATTGTCAGTTTAAACGACTCCAGGTGATTATTTATCAGGGTGAGTTTTTTCTCATTGATATCTATTTCGTGAATGGAAGAGCCGTTGTTTTTACTTTTGTAGTCGATCCGCCGCGAATTAGATATCGGATATTTTGAATAAACAGCCAATCCCCAATTACTGTTATTCACTAAGACAACAGACTTGTACGGATACATATCCAATGCTTTGTCTAATTTTGCAGCGGTAAGCCCTTTCCCTGATTTGTGGAAATAATATTCCTGCATACAGACAATGTCGGCATTCGACCCGGCGATATAGTTAATGATTTCATTAGGAGACTTCCCTGTATGATCTTTGTAGGCAAATCCCATTACATTGTAGGTAAGTACTTTGATTACGTTTTCCCCGGGAATGGGTTCCTTTTCAAAATGCAGCGGAAAGTAGCTGCGTACCGATTGCCAACAGATAATAAAGGTAAAGGCTCCTATCAGGATATATTTCCAATGACGAAAAAGCAGCCAGTAAACAATAAAAAAAACATTCAGCAAACAGATAAAAGGAAAGAGCAATCCCAGATAAGAAAACAACAGGCTCCCTTCAGGAGGGACGCGGTCTGAAAAAGCGGAAACAATCATCAACAATGCCATCAGCACGTTGGCTATCACAAAGATGTATTTAATTATATGTTTGAAAACATGCTCTCTCATGCCAACCTGTTACTTCTTACTGGCGTCAAATAATTGTTTTTTCTCTTCAGACGAAAGGCTTTCATAGCCGGAATGTTTCAATTTATCCAGGATAGTGTCTAATTCCACACGTTCCTTGTGCTTACGGGCATTATAATCATAATCCGTCTCAGTCCGTTTGTATGAAACATGCATCTTCGGTTTTCGCTTTCCTATATTAACGACCTTGTCTATCAAACGGTTCATGGGAGCCGTAAGGTCTTTCCCCGCTTTCATCCCCGAGGCAAACCAAATACCCAAAAAGGCCCCTCCCAAATGGGCAATATGCCCTCCTGCATTCGTAGAAGTGATTGCCAGGAAATCTAATACGAATGTACCTAATGCAAGATATATTAATTTGATTTTTCCGATAAATAATAAACTTATTTCGTACTCTTTCCTGTAAAAAGAAACAGCAAACACAATGGCCATTACCGACGCCGACGCCCCAATCAATGCACTGCTCAACGCCACTGTCCGGAAATAAGGGAATACATTATAAGCGAGCATAAACAAGGCAGCCCCCGCTATTCCCCCCAACAGATAAACGCCTCCTAACTGGCGCGGCATGAAAAATTGAAGAAATATCTTTCCAAACCAATACAACCATAACATATTGAATAAAACATGCAGAAAGTCATAATGGGTAAACATATAGGTAATGATTGTCCAGGGCCTGTATAATAGTTGCAGGGGAGAGGAAGGTATCTGTAAATAGTGCAGGAAAGAAACAGGCTGTACATTAAAAAGAATAAAAAGCACGGCTGTAAGGCGAATAACAATAAAGGCCCCCACATTTATATAGATAAATTTCGTAAGAATACTCCCGCTACGGAAGGTATGCTGTAAGTTACCAAAAATATTTTCCATTCTTTGCATCGATCTTTTTCCAGTAGCGAATTAAAAAATAGCCAAACAGCATACCTCCCAAATGGGCGAAATGGGCAACATTGTCTCCTCTGAAATCGGCAAGGCCAAGGAATAGTTCTATCAAACCATATCCAATAACAAAGTATTTGGCTTTGACAGGCACCGGTATAAACATTATATATAAAGGTATATTGGGAAACAAGATACCAAACGCCAACAAAACACCGAATACAGCGCCCGAAGCGCCTACCGTAGGTGTATTGATTAGTAAGTTAAGTTGTCCCGCCAGACCGGTATAGTTCATTCCTTCGCTGAGGACTTGCCAACCTTCAAGGTACACCTGGCTGATGATGTCGGGCGATAAGCCTTTCTCTACAGATTTGATTCGTACAAACGCTACCAATAGCTTAATCAATCCGGCTCCTACCCCTGTTATCATATAGTAAATAAAAAAACGTTTCGCCCCCCAAACCTGTTCAAGCGTTCGCCCGAACATATACACCGCAAACATATTAAAGAATAAGTGTGTAATAGAGTGTGTATCATGCAGGAACATATAAGACACCAATTGAATCGGATTGAAGTTTTCAGAGCCGGGATAATACAGGGCAAGCCAATCCACTAAATCAATATTAACTCTGGGTAAGACGAGACTCGCTATCCAGAAGATTACATTAATTATTATCAGGTTTTTAGTTACTGCAGGTATGGAATTAAGAAAACCTGAATTGTTATAATTCATCATATTATCATCTTTTTATAGTGGCAAAGGTATATATTATTTGGTATTTTTGGCGCAGTGGGTAACAAAACATAGAAAAACGGTAAAAAAAACTTCTTTTTCTTTGTAGTATCTTAAAATAGAACTACATTTGGTCCCAATTGAGGCTATTATTTTTTTGTGTAATATAATTATTATTTAAACCATCATGAATAAAACTGATTTTATTAATGCTATAGCCGAGAAATCCGGCTTAAGCAAAGCTGATGCAAAGAAAGCAGTGGACGCTTTTATTACCACTATTTCTGCAGAATTGAAAAATGGCGGAAAAGTAGCGATCTTGGGTTTTGGATCCTTTTCAGTTGCTGAAAAATCAGCACGTAAAGGCGTTAATCCTAAGACGAAACAACCTATTGACATTCCTGCACGCAAAGCCGTTAAATTTAAAGCAGGCGTTGAATTGTCGGATCTTTTTAAGTAAAGAAAAGAAAAGAACTACTGCTTACTTTAAAAAGAAAAAGAAGTTGTTTCATCTGCAAGACAGCTTCTTTTTCTTTTACTTCTTACGCCTCATAATGTAATCAACACAAAAAATTGTGCCACAACACTCTCGGCTACACCCTGTTCGGCAGGCGCCTGTCTGGCCGGTTATTTCAGCATGCCCGTGTTGGATGTGGGAAAAAATAATGTTTCGGTATCTATTTGCATCCGGTCTTTTCCCGGCTCTTCACCGGGGATGAAACCGGCGGATATGACGGCCGTTCGCCGGGGAGATACGGTTGTGTCAGAATAATGGATATGGAAAACGTATTTCCTGTCTCCGTTCTTGTCCCGGAAGAAATCGCCGTGCCCCGTCCCCTTGTAGCCAATGAGATGGCGGCTGATAATGGGGCTGTCGGTTGTTTTCTCCCAAGGGCCATAGGGAGAATGGGCTACGGCATACCCTACGGCATAATCGATGTTGCGAAAATCGTTTGCCGAATAGAAAAGATAATAGAGGCCGTTGTGTTTCAGCACGGTTGGGCCTTCGGCTACTGTCCAGTCTGTTTTTTGGGTATTTTCCCATTCGCTTGCCGCCACGATACATTCTTTTGCGGTTTCTTCTTTTATCGCCATCAGGTCGCCGGTCATTTCGGCTACAAATATGCGATTACCACCGGCCAGTCGGACATGATAAAGATAGATTTTCCCGTCGTCGTCGAAGAAGACATACGGATCTATTTGCCGTGTGGGGGCTTCAATGGGAGCTAACTTGTTCTGCCGGAAAGGCCCGGCGGGATGATTACTTACGGCTATTGCAATGTTTTCGTTGGCGGTATAGGCCATATAATATTGTCCGTTGTGACGGAATACCTGGGGCGCCCAGAAACCCTCTTCGCCATAAGACTCTCCTTTGCGAAGGGCAAGGCTGTCTTGTGCCGGTACGCTCCAATGAATAAGGTCGCCGGAAGTATATACCCGGAAGCCTTCCGGAGAGTTGGTTCCATATAAATAGTAGGTTCCGTTGTCGGGAAAGATAGTCGGATCTGCCAGGAAGAGGTTTCCGGCGCTGTTTTCCGTAGCCTGCTCCTGCGTATTTTGCCTGCATGAAGTTATGAGGCAGAGCAACAGGATTGAAACGCTCGGGATGATTTTATGCATATGCGTTATTTTTTTAACAGTTAAAGCGTTCAAAGGAGTGAAGGAGGTCAGGCAAGCAACCCCCTCACTCCTTTAGCTACTATGTATTAATACAACGGATTCTGTGTGAGGCCACCCATACTATTATCGACTTCTATCTGTGGGAGAGGCAGCCGGTTGTGTTTGCCGATGATAAAGTTGCCGAAGTCTTCATCACGCTGTTTGAGTTCGTTTATGCCGGCCTGGTTGTCCAGCAATCCCCAACGCTTAAGGTCGGCCCAGCGCCATCCTTCGAAGCATAGTTCCAGGGTACGCTCCATTTGCAGTCGTTTCAGGAAAGCCTCTTTACTGTTGAGGGCGTTTTTGAAGGTGCTTTCGCTTAGTTTACTCATTCCGGCTCTTTCGCGTACTTTATCGAGGTAAACTACGGCCTGGGAGGCGGAAGCACCCGTTTCCACGAGACACTCGGCATAATTGAGTAAAATGTCTGCATAGCGGATGATACGATAGTTGTTGGGAGCAAAATAATCTTCCTGGTCTCTGTAATACCAGGTTCCGTACTTGCGGATATAACATTCGTCGCCCCAGCCTCTTGCATCCCATTGTGTGGCAACATCCACGCCGTAATACAACGGATTGCCGTCGGGGAAATCATTTATGTATCCACGGTAGAATACGCTGTTGTAAAGGCGGGTATCGTTTGTCCCGTCCGTACGCTTTTCCTTTAAAAATTCATCCACAAGCCATCTGCGCGCTTTGCCGTCTGCCCAGCCGATACTGCCGGGGGCGTAAAATTGTGTTCGCTGGAAGCCGGTTGCCATACTTGCATTGTTTCCGGTGTCGCCTTTGTTGGCATCGTCAAATTGTATTTCAAACACTCCTTCCCTGTTATTTTCATTGAGATGGGTGAAATTATCCATCCAATTGGAAACGAGTCCGTACAGCGAACCTTCTTTTTCTATCAGCCATGCTAATTCGGCTTTAGCCAGGTCGTATTTATGTTGTTGCATGTAGGCTTTGGCCAGGAAAGCTTTGGCGGCCCCTTTCGTAGCCCGGCCTTTATCGGCGTCTGTCCATGTTTCGGGCAAACCGTTGACAGCCGTCTTCAAATCGGCTTCTATCTGTTCCCAGATGGCGGCCCCGGTTGCTTCTGTCGGGGTGTATCCGGCATCTGTGGGTTCGAGTATCAAAGGGGCCTTCTCCCAGAGGATATTAATTTGGAAATACCACATGGCCCGCAGGAAAGACGCCTGTGCCAGCGCCTGTGTTTTTACATTGGCGTCCATCTCTATGTCCGGGACATATTTCAGCACTTGATTGCACCGGTAAATAGCCATGTAGAAATGTTCCCAGTGGATGTTGTTTCCTTCATAAAAATTGTAGTTCACGTAATTGAAACGCGCCCAGTCTCCCAGTTCTATCCAGGGCGAGGGGCTATATCCTTCGTCCGAAGCCAAATCGTAGCGGAAAGAGAGCCACCGCATCCAGGTTCCTTCTTTATATAAAGCGCTGTAGCATCCGTTGACTCCGGCAATAGCGTCTGCTTCCCTGTTCCAATATTTATCGGTAGTCCCTTCATTGGGATTGGAGATGTCTAATAAGTCGCCGCTACAGCCTGTAAAAGCAAGCGACATCGCTATGAGTACTAAATATAGGTATTTCATATCTGTAAATATTCAATGATGATTAATTAAAAAGTTAAATCAAGTCCGAACATAACCGAACCGGTATTGGGGAAAGCAAAATTGTCCGTCCCCCTGTCCCATACATCCGTGTTGACAAAATCGGGATCGAGGCCTTTGTATCCTGTGAGCGTGATTAGGTTATTACCGGCTACATAAAGGCGGACGTTTTCAACCCCGCATGGGGATATGAGCCTCTTGGGGAAGGTATAGCCCAACTGTATGTTTTTCAGGCGCAGGTACGAGCCGTTTTCCAGATACCGGTCGCTGTCGTACGTATTCCTGAAGTCGCCGTAAATGATCCGGGCGGTATTGGAGTTGGGGTTCTCCTGGTAAGGTTCTTCTCCCGTCTTGAAATTGATATAGTTGGAGTTGTCGGCAAACAGCCTTCCCTGCCATAGGGGTACGTTGTAGATATCATTGCCGAACTGGCCGTACCACATCATGGAAAGATCGACGTTTTTCCAGGATGCGTTGAACAGAAGCGACAACTGGACTTCGGGCCACGGATTGCCTACAATCTGGCGGTCGTTGGCTGTGATGTTCCCGTTGTCGTCCGTATCAATGTATTTTACGTCTCCCGCTTCCGGCCGCTTGCCGCCGATCATGATTGGCTGGCCGGTGGAGGTAACGTAGCTGTCTATCTCTCCCTGCGTACGGAAAATCCCGTCTGTTTTATACAGGTAATACATGGAAAGCGGCTGGCCGATCTCCGATTTCGTTTTGCCCGAATAATAGACGTCTTTCCCGTAGCCGAGTTCGGTCACTTCATTGTTCAGGGTGGTGAGGTTGGCTATGATATTGTAATTGAAATCGCCTGCTTTATCCCTCCAGTTGAGGGAAACTTCAAAACCGGTATTGCGGAGGCTGGCCGCATTGGCTTTAGGGGCTCCTCCCTGGTTTCCGGTAGAAATAGCTATCGGCATATCGGTTAATACGTCGCGGGTGTTGGATACGTAGTATTCGGCGCTAACTCCCAGGCGATGGTTCAGAAACAGGGCGTCCAGACCGATATTGGTTGTTTCCTTGGTTTCCCAGCGCAGGTTGTTGTTTACTATCTTCACCTGGGCGGCGCCCGGCTTCAGGCTTCCTCCGATGACAGTAACCAGGCTTTGGTTGATGGTTCCCAGGTAATCCCAGTCGCCGATGGCGGCGTTGCCCAAGCGTCCCCAGTTGCCGCGAAACTTCAGGTCGTCTACAAAGGAGAGGTGGAAGAAGCGTTCGTTAGAGATACGCCAGGCGGCAGAGAAAGAGGGGAAATTGCCCCAGCGGTTCTCCCGTGACAGGCGGGACGTTCCGTCGCGGCGGAGGGTTGCCGTCAGGTAGTATTTATAGTCGTAGCTGTAATTGGCCCGTCCCAGGTAAGAAATCATGGCATTCTGATAAATGGCATTGCTGTTTTGCTGATTGCCCTGCCCGGCATTCAGCACCGTGAGGTAATCGTCTCCTACGATAGGGAAGTTGAGGCGCGAACCTGTGAGAAATTCCCGTTCGTATGTCTGGTAAGTGGTACCTGCCACGGCATCGATGTGATGTTTGCCGTAATCGTCGGCAAAGTTCAGGGTATGTTCTATCAGGCGGGTGTAGGTATGTCTTTTTTCCTTTACGCTTTCGGGGCTGCGGTATTCCTGGTTGCGCGTCCAGTTGCCTTCCCCGCGGAACCAGGAGCGGTCCCAGAATTCTATATCCATACCGGCATTCAGCTTATAGTAAAGGAAGGGGAGGGGTTTGAACGTTGCCCAGACCGATCCGTTGAGGCGGTTGTTCTTTTCTTTCTGATGTTCGAGGTCTTCGCGTGCGACCGGATTGGTGCCGAACGTATTGGCATTGGCGTCTCCATAGCCATACCCTCCCGGATTATTTTCGTCGTATACGGGGATGGTGGGCATCATACGGACCACGTCGTTATAGGGATTGGTCTGCAAGGGGTCTTTATCGGTATAGGTGTAGGAAAGGTTTTCACCGAAAGAGAACATGCCTCTTTTGCCTTCCGTGTTTACGCGGAAACTGTAACGGTCGAATTCGTTTCCGTAAGAGACGCCTTCGTTTTTGTAGTAACCGCCCGAAACGAAGTAGCTGCCGGCGTTGCCTCCTCCCGAAAGGGATACGTTATAATCCTGCACAAGGCCGGTGCGGAATACTTCGTCCTGCCAGTCGGTGTCAGAAGCGGCATGGGCCTGCAATCCGCCGCCCCACGAACCGTTCCGGATGCCTTCCGTATAGGCCATATCGTTATACTTTTTATAGCCTGCGGCGTTCATCAGGTCGAACCGCGGGCTCCATTCCAGGGTTTCTTTGATATTCACTCCTATCTTCATCGGGCCTTTGCTTCCCTTTCTGGTGGTGACGATGATTACCCCGTTGGCGGAGCGGGAGCCGTAAATGGCTGCTGCGGAAGCATCTTTCAGCACCTGTATGGATTCAATGTCTGCCGGGTTGAAATTCATGCCCGGGTTGCTGATCATGCCGTCAATTATCCAGAGCGGGTCCCGATTGCTTAATGTGCCTACGCCCCGGATTTCTATCTGTGAATCTTCGCCCGCCTTACCGGTGTTCCTTACATTCACCCCGGTGGCCAGGCCTTGTAACTGGCTGGTTACCGAGCCCGACGGGCTTTTCTTCATATCCTCTATACTGATAACGGAGACGGCGCCCGTCAGGTCTCCTTTCCTTACGGTGCCGTATCCGATTACGACTACTTCTTCCAGTCCGATACCGCCTTCTTTCAGGATGATTGTAAAATCTGTGTTGGAGCCGACAGCTACTTCCTCGGTCTGGAAACCGATATAGGATATTTGCAGTGTGGCGGTAGGTGGGACTTCGAGGGAGAATGTGCCCTCGATACCGGTTATAACGCCGTTTGCGGTTCCCTTCCGGATGACATTGGCGCCGATTATGGGTTCACCGGCGGCGTCGAGTACGGTTCCTCTCACTGTTTTTTCCTGCGCAAAGACGGAGGCCGCACAGAGCAGCGTCTGCAAACATATCATGCTGAGACAGGTGCATAAGTGTTTTACTTTTCTTTTCATAAAATATTATTTTAAAAGGATGATTGTTTCTGATTGAAAAACCCGGCTACCCTGTCCGGGGATAACATTTGCCAGAGGGAAGCCACCGTCCAGCCGGGGGCAAAGATGTCGTTGTAGAAGCCTTTGCCGTTCCGGCCGTAGTCCCAGGCCGTATGCTGCACTACTTCAGGGTAATAGCCGGCTTTCCCGATATCGAACCAATGCCCTTCTTCCGGCATCAGCTGAAGCATGGATGATTTGATAACGGACGAAAAGGCGGAGAAGCGCGGTTCGTTCCGTTCGGCAGCCAGCCAGTCGAGTACTGTGGCGAATTCGAAGATGAATACGTCTATATGGTTGTTTTCTACCGATACGTTGCCCCATCCCCTGGAAAGGAAGCCCACGTCGCCCAGCATCTGTCCCTGGGCGAAAGGTACGTCCCACAGGTAATACCAGGAGAGGCAGAAAAAGGCTGCCTGCCGGCACAGGTTTGTGTAATGTTCGCGTTCTTTCCCGCGCGGACTTGCCATCGACAGGTAATACATGGCCGTAGAGGCGTATAAGGAGGCTTCTTTATCTTCGCAATCGGCATCCAGCGTAGAGGAGAAATAATCGGATTTGGCTATCAGCTCTTTTTCCAGGTAAACGGCTGTCCGGCGGGCACAGGCCAGGTAAGACGCATCCTTGAAATAACGGTAGGCCATCGTAAGGGGCAACGTGGCCGAGGGGGTGCTGCCGCCGGAGGCGTCGGACACGGTGAAATGGCCGTCGAATTTACGCGGGAAGCTGCCGTCGGCGTTTTGCAGCTTGCCCAAATTGGCGAGCAGCGTTTGTATCCTTGTTTCCCATCCGGGATGTTTCCTGCCTTTTTTCTTCTCGTAGGCCAGGTAATGCAGGACGGCAAAAGCGCCTTCAGACTGCCGGCGGATACTGAAAACGGTTTCTTCTTCTCCCGTTCGGTAATTTACAAATTCGCGCAGGAAGCCGTCCGGCGTAAAGCCGTAGGCCAGGTAGCTGTCGAAGATGCTGTTGGCTTTTGTTACCAGGTCGGCCCGGCCTGTTTCCTCCCCGTATTCGAGGGCGTTGAAGGCATTGAGCAGAACGCGCCCCACAAACCCGACTTCTGCCGAAGGGGTGTTTTCGCAAGCGTCTGTCCGCATATGCACGCCTGAAAAATACTTCAGCTCATAGCGGTCTACGTAGCTTTGGGTGAAGAAATTGGACAGTACTTTTTTGGCCGACGCCTCGCTGTAAGGCGTTTTTACTTCCTGCGGACGGAACGTATCGAAGGCATACGTCCATGTGCCGGCTATGAATGCGGCGTAATCGGGGGCGTTCCCTTTGCGTACCTCCCACAGCAATTCGCGGGATTCTCCTTTTTCGAGTTTCTCAAAGGCTTGCAGGGGAGGGATAAGGGTGAGTTTGCGGATGTAGGTCCGGGGCGCTTCGTGGTAGGGGAAACCGAATACCAGGGCTGCATTGCCGTCCATATTCCGGAAGCCGGTATACCCCAGGGACGTTTTCCCGCCCAGTATCACTTCGCCGGAGGCGTGGGTTGCCAGCGCTTCGTCCCTCGATTTTTCCAGGCGCAGCACCGTGTAATACGCGCCGTTTGTTTCATTATAGATACCTGCCAGCGGAGCGCTTAGCCGGTCTTCACGCACCTGCCAGCTATCGCTTGTATGGAAAGAAGGAGCCTCGCGGGGAGAGCGCAGGTTGCGGCGATACCAGAAGCCGGGCAGGTAAAACTGGCAGTCGGCATGGCGCGCCGAAGGCAGCGGGCATACTTCTTCGTAGCTGTAATATACCTTTTCACTGGCTGTCAGGGTTACTTTTATCCGGGCGCCCAGCGGCGTCTGCGCTACCTCGTGCCGTATGGATAAGGGGAGCTCCTGTTGCGCCCTGAGATAGCCGTTCGCCTCTCGCTGTAAGGCGTATGACACGGCCGGGTTGCCGGGTGATTTGATGCAGATGCTGCTGGTTGTAAGGATTGTTTCCGGCGCCGGGATAATCCATTGGCATAGAAACAGCAAAGTCAGTAAATGAATGTACTTTCTCATAATCTGTCTTCATTAAGCGTTATTTCTCCGTATGGCAAAGCTATCGTAATATGCCTGGCGGAGAAAACTATTTTTTGATAAAAAAAGGATACAAATGAAGACAAACGCATGTTTGACTGAAAAATCTCATTGATTGACTATAAAATACGCTTATTTCCGGAAGACGGCGTATCGTCTGCCTGCCCTCTTCTGAGAAATTTCGTATACATTTGATTGCTGAATTAAAAATACGGACGATATGGCTGGACGGATTGCTTCCTCTTTGGAAACGGGCTTTTTCTGCTCGGAAACGGGTGATTTCTGCTGGGAAACGAGCCTTTTCTGCGCGGAAACAGGCGATTTCTGTTGGGAAACGAGCCTTTTCTGCGCGGAAACGGGCGATTTCTGTGCGGAAACAGGCGATTTCTGCTGGGAAACAGGCAATTTCTGCGCAGAAACGAACGATTTCTGCTCGGAAACAAGCAATTTCTGCGCGGAAAAAAACCATTCCTTTGTATCTCTAAAAAAGATTTATCATGATAAAAAGTACATTATGCCTGCTTTTGCCCCTGTTTGTCATTCTTCCGCTCTTCCCGCAGGAAAATTCAAATTTTCACTTCCGTAAGATACGGGTAGACGAGGGGTTGTCGGAAAACGCTGTTTACTGTATCCTGCAAGACAGGAAAGGTTTCATCTGGTTTGGCACGAAAGACGGCCTGAACCGGTACGACGGGAGCAATTTCCGCATTTTCCGTAACAATACGCAGAGCGACCGGTCTATCGGCAATAATTTTATCCGGAGTATGATAGAAGGGACGAACGGATTGATCTATATCGGGACAGACGCCGGACTGAACATTATGAATACCCGGGAAGAAACCTTTGCCAGGGTAACGGCCCGCACCCCGGAAGGCAGTGGCATTACTTCGCCCGTAAACGCACTTTATATAGACAAAGACAGCGCCATATGGGTAGCCACCATGGCGCAGGGACTCTTCAGGTATCTGCCGCAGGAGAAGGAACTGAGGCATGTGAAGGTGAAAGACAACAAGACGGTAAGTCCCGTGTGGGTGATTTATGAAGATATGGCCGGCGCTGTCTGGGTAGGCACGCGCATGGGGCTGCTGCGTTACAGGGAAGAGGCGGAAGAATTGGAAACGGTAGAGAATATGTATTATATGTCGGGCAACTATGCGTACGAGATCCTTTCCATATGGGAAGACCCCAGAGGGAACTTCTGGCTGGGGACCTGGTCGGAAGGCCTGAAGCAATATAACAGACAAACCAACACCTATGTTTCGCACCTGGACGGGCAGAACCGTTCGCCCTACGTTACGCACATACGCTGCCTGTTGCCTTACGGCGGACATTCCTTACTGGCAGGGTCGGACGACGGGTTGTATCTTTTTGACCTGAATACGATGTCTTCCAGGCGGCTGGATATGCCGCTGCTGCCTTACAGCATGAGCGACCAGAATATCTATTCGATGCAGAAAGACCGCGAGGGCGGGATATGGATAGGCAGTTACTTCGGCGGCGTCAATTACCTCAATCCCTCAACGCTGCATATGGAGGCCTGTTATCCGTATACGGTCCCCGGGGCGCTGTCGGGAAAGGCCGTAAGCCAGTTTTGCGAAGACGCTTCGGGCAACCTGTGGATTGCAACGGAAGACGGGGGTGTCAATTACCTCGATGTACAGACCAAACGTATCACGCAGCCCATCCGTACGTCTTATCATAACACGCATGCGTTACTGCTCGACGGAGACGAACTCTGGATTGGCACCTTTTCGCGGGGGATTGATATCTATCATGTGCAGACGCATGCCATCGCCAATTTCCGGAATAAGGAAGAAGACAGGCGTACGCTCAATGATGATTGCGTATTTGCCCTTTATAAAACGAAAAAGGGCGACATCTATGCCGGTACAACCGTAGGGCTCAATAAATTTGACAGGCTAAGCCGTACGTTTACCCGCATCCCGGAGGTGGCGGATTTCATCTATGATATCAAAGAAGACGAAAACGGAAACCTGTGGCTTGCAACCTATGGGCGGGGCGCTATGCGACTGGACGCGCAGACAGGCCAATGGATCCATTACGACACGGTACAGACGCAGAATAATCCCATCGCCGGAAGCAAACTTACCGGTATTTACATCGACAGCCACAAGCGGGTGCTCTTCTCCAGCGAGGGAAAAGGGATTTTCATCTATGACAGCCGGCATGACACGTTCAGCAATATCTCCGAAGCGGAAGGCCTGCCCAATAATGTAGTATACGGCATACTGGACGATCCCCTGGGCAATCTCTGGATTAGCTGTAATAAGGGGTTGGTGCGTTTTAAGACGTCCGACCCGGCCGCCTGTAAGTTGTATGACAGGGAAGACGGCCTGCAGAGCAACCAGTTCAATTATAAATCGAGCCTCAAAACGCGCGACGGGAAATTCTATTTCGGAGGCATCAATGGCTTTAATTCTTTTTTCCCGCAGGATGTGACCGGAAACGGGAACGGAATCATCCCCCCGGTAGAAATCATAGGGGTAAGCCTGCTGGGACATTCGGAGGCGCACCTGGAGAAAGAAATACAGATAAGCGTCAACAAGCGCGAAAAAATTACGTTGCCCTACAACCGCTCTTCCTTCACCATCTCTTACGTAAGCCTGAGCTATATGACGCCCGCCAAAAATCAATACGCCTATCGTCTGGAAGGGATTGACCCCGGGTGGAACTACGCCCGCAACAATAAGAGCGTGACATACGTAAACCTCTCGCCCGGCAAATACCTTTTCCAGGTAAAGGGAACGAACAACGACGGCCTGTGGAACGAAACGGGAACCTCCATACAGATAGAAATAAAGCCTCCTTTCTGGCTTTCCCTGCCGGCAAAGATCGTGTACGTCTTCCTCTCGCTGTGTCTGTGTTACCTCCTTATATCCTGGTACCTGAAGAAGAGCCGGGAGAAACACCGGCAGATACTGGACAACTACAAAACACAGCAGGAAACGCTCGCCTTTAAATCCAAAATAGACTTCTTCACCACAATCGCCCATGAGATACGGACCCCCCTAAGCCTGATTTCGGCTCCTCTCGAAGAAGTCATCAACTCGGAGGAGGGAAGCGACGAGACCAAACAGAACCTTTCCATTATAGAAAAGAATTGTAACCGCCTGAAAGAACTGATCAACCAATTGCTGGACTTCAGGAAAATGGATTCTACCCGCTACATAATCAATCCGAAGATCATCAACCTGGGCGACCTCTTGCAGGAACTGTACGACCGCTTCGGCAAAACGGCACAACAGAAAGGAATTGAGATGGAACTTCAAATGCTTCAGGATAAAGCCGAAATGACTGTCTTGTCCGACGAAGACGCCTTGACAAAAATTATCGGCAATCTGCTTGCCAATGCCCTGAAATATACCCGGAATAAGATTATGCTTACCGCAGCGAAAAACCCCGATCATTCTTTTACGGTGAAAGTGACAGATAACGGACGGGGCATATCCGGACACCATAAAACGCTCATCTTCGACCCTTTCTACCAGGTTCAGAAAGAAGACGCAAAGATTGGCACCGGACTGGGATTATCCCTGGTGAAAAACCTCACGGAAATACTCGGGGGAACCATCCGCGTGGAAGACAACCCGGCAGGAGGAACGCAATTTGAATTTACATTCCGCGATGTCCCCGGTGAAGGCAAAGGGCAGACGCCGGAAGCCGAACCGCAGACGCCGGAGGCCGATTGTTCTTCATCCGCAGATAATGGCCGGCATGCTATCCTTGTGGTGGAAGATAATCCTGACATGGCGCTTTTTATTGTAAATTCCCTTCAGCGCGAGTATAATGTGGATGCGGCGCCGGATGCGGATAAAGCCTTCCGGCTGCTGAACGAGAATACGTACGAGATCATCCTGTCGGATATCATGATGCCGGGTACGGATGGTATTTCCTTTACAAAGAGGCTGCGTTCAGACCTGAACTACAGCCATATCCCTGTCATTCTTTTGTCCGCCCGGACGGAGAATGCGGTAAAGGTGGAAGGCCTGCTCTCAGGGGCGGATGCTTTTATAGAAAAACCTTTTTCTATTTCTTACCTGAAAGCGCAGATAGCAAGTTTGCTGGAGAACCGGAAAACGATACTGGAAGCGTTTAACCGTTCGCCCCTGGCGTCTTATTCCGTGTTGGTAAACAACCGGAATGATGAGATTTTCCTTTCCAAGCTGAATGAAGAGATAGAGAAACATATTTCCGATGAAAACTTCTCGGTAGACTCACTGACCGAGATATTCAATATGAGCCGCTCAAACCTGCAACGCAAGCTGAAAAGCATCAGCGGCGTAACTCCCGGCGATTACCTGCGCAACTACCGTTTGAAGAAAGCCTGTAAACTCTTGCTCGAAACGGATATGCGCATCAATGAAGTAGCATTCAGCGTAGGGTTCAATTCTCCCTCTTACTTTGCCAAAGTCTTTTACAGAATGTATCATATGCTCCCCAGGGAATTTATGCAGAAATACATAGACGATATCTGATTTGTACGGTTTCTGCTATCCGTGTAAAGTGGTTGGCAACCCCGGATAAATTTTGCAGGAATCCGAATTTAGCTAAATTTTAATTAGAAAAATGCAACGACGTGCGGTTATACGAAAATATTTAGTTTAATTTGTAGATTGATAAAGGAAAAAACAGCCTTTTTCTTAAAAAATGTATTGAATATGAAGGACACCCATGAAGCTAATTTGCCGGCAGAAGAAGATGGCAAATTAGAAGAAACTAAAGTATCGGAAGTTATCCCCGAAAACATTATTGTAGCTGAATCCACGGAAGAGGAAGATCCCATTGTTGAACAGCTGGCAGAAGAAGTAAAAGCAGAAACCGAAACAGTAGAAGCAGAAACCGAAACAGTAGAAGCGGAAGCCGAAGCGGTAGAAGCAGCAACCGAAACAGTAGAAGCGGAAACCGAAGCCGAAGCAAACAAAGGGGCAGGCAATGAAACTTCCGGAGAAGTGATTCCCAGGAATAACAACAATCCTGCTAAAGACGAAATTATGGCCAGACTCGCTGAGCTGGTTGCACGCCCGGTAGAAAATACCCGTAATGAAATAGAATCGTTAAAGCAGGCATATTATAAGATTCACAGGGGAGAGGTGGACGAATTGAAGAATGCATTTATTGAAGAAGGAGGCGACGAAAAAGATTTTCAGCCCCCTCTGGATGAAACGGAAGAGAAAATAAAAGAACTCCTCACACAATATAAAGAGAAAAAGGCGAATTTACACGCGGAAGAAGAGCAGCTGAAAGCAGCCAACTATGCGCTGAAGCTTCAATTAATCGACAGGCTGAAAGAACTGACGGAAAGCCAGGCCGATTTCAATAAGCTTTATAATGAGTTTAAAGAAATACAACAGAGGTGGAAAGAAACCAAACTGATCCCGCAGGAACACGCAGGTGAATTGTATAAAAGCTATCAGTTATACAGTGAACAGTTTTATGACATTATCAAGATAAACAACCAGTTCCGCGACTACGACTTCAAAAAGAACCTGGAAATGAAAACAGCGCTTTGCGAAACAGTAGAAAAGCTAATAGACGAACAGGATGTTATATCAGCGTTCCACCAATTGCAGAAACTACACCAGCAATGGCGTGAGGTTGGCCCTGTGGTAAAAGATCTCAGGGAAGAATTGTGGACGCGGTTTAAAGCGGCGTCAACAGCTATAAACAAACGGCATCAACAGTTTTTTGAGTCGCTTAAAGGAAAAGAACAGGAAAACCTGGAGATTAAAACAGCTATTTGCGAACAGATTGAAAACATCGATTTCAGCCTGCTGAAAACCTTTAAAGACTGGGAAGAAAAAAACAAGGAAGTGATTGCCTTACAGGAAAAATGGAAAACAATCGGTTTTGCTCCCAAAAAATACAATGTGAAAATATTCGAACGTTTCCGTGCGGCATGCGATAACTATTTTAACAGGAAAAGTGACTTTTACAAAGGCATTAAAGAAAATATGGAGAAAAATCTCCAACTAAAAACAGCCTTATGCGAAAAAGCCGAAGCGCTGAAAGACAGTACGGATTGGAAAGAGACGGCCGAAAAGATGATTGCCCTGCAAAAGGAATGGAAAACCATTGGCTCTGTCGCCCGTAGACATTCCGATATAATATGGAAGCGTTTTATCACGGCCTGCGATTATTTCTTTGAAGAAAAAAGCAAAAATACCACTTCACAGAAAAGCATTGAACAGACAAATTTAGCAGCCAAAAAAGAACTGATAGCCAATATTAATGCCTTGAGCGACCAGCCGGAACATGATACCGCATTAGCGATGCTGAAAGAATATATGGCCGGGTGGGCTACGATCGGCTTTGTCCCTTTCAAAGAAAAAGGCAGAATATATAAAGAATACCACGAAGCTATCGACAAACAGTTTGACCGTCTGAAAGTAGGACAAAACGACCGCAAAATGGAATCTTTCCGAAATAACCTCAACGAAATGACCAGCGGTGAGAAAGGCAAAGGAAAACTTTACGGAGAACGGGAAAAACTGATGCGCGCCTACGAGCGTATGAAGAACGAACTGCAAACGTATGAAAATAATATCGGGTTCCTTAGCATTTCTTCAAAAGGCGGAGGCGGCCTTTTAAAAGAAATGGAACGGAAAATTGAAAAATTAAAAGAAGAGATGGCGCTTATCGTGAAAAAGATTGACGCTATCGACGAAAACTTATAATAATCAAAGTGTAAAGAGCTGCTTTAGAAGTAGCTCTTTTGTTTTATCACACATCGTATGAAGCCTAAACTGCACTATTATAATCCCGGGCATGAAACGGCAACGCTACAGGGTACGGCCAATTATACTCCTTCGGTTAATGTACGGAGAATGCTGGGCGAACTGGCCTTATTGCCTGTCTGGTATGCAGATAAGGGAGACTATGTGTATATAGAAAAGAATGTGCAGCCCGACTTTTTATCGCTCTTGCCCGAAGAGATACGCCCGGAAGTCACGATCGTTTCAGAGGAAGCCTTACACCTGCATGCGTCATCATTCCCGCAGATGCTGGCTGCTCCCTGGGGGCTTTCGCTGCAAAGCGTCGGGTTCTATAAGAATTTAATGAGCAGGCATAACGTTACAATTGAACTCCCGGTATGGAAAGATGCGTATGTAAGATTGACCGGCAGGCGAACGGGGGCAGCGTGTTTTAAGAAAATATCCCAACTTCTTCCCGGCGCCTCTTTCCCGCCTCTCCCTCTTTTTTTTGCTGAATTACCGGATATAGAAGCCTGGCTTTACGGGCATCCCGGGGCTTCTGTTATAAAAACGCCTTATTCATCATCAGGAAGAGGGTTGTTGTGGCTGGAGGAGGGTACGCTAAGAGATAAAGATATAAATTGGATGAAGGGGGCGCTCCGAAAACAAGGAAGCGTCAGTATCGAGCCTGTTTTGAATACGATTCATAATTTTGCGATGGAGTTCTTTATCAATGAGCAGGGAAAGGTGAGGTATGAAGGATTATCTGTTTTCGGGACATCTCCCAAAGGGGCGTATCGCGGCAACAGGCTCATGAGGCAGGAAGAATTGGAAAATCTAATTTCCTCTTCCATCGGAAAAACCTTGTTTCAACAGGTAAAAGAAGCGGCGGCGGAAGCCATCCGGGAGATTTATGCCGGATATGCCGGATATATAGGCATTGACATGCTTGTATACAAAACCGCAGAAGGAACAAACGCCCTCCATCCCTGCATAGAAGTTAATATGCGTTATACGATGGGAATGGCGGCTATAAGGTTATTCGAAAAATATATCCATCCCGGTGCGGAAGGCGTTTTCAATCTGATATATGGCGCCGAACCCGAAAGGGTGAGCAACACGCATCGGAAAAACCAGCAAGACTACCCTCTTACCTGTAAGGATGGTAAACTCAGAAGCGGCTATCTGTCGCTTTGCCCCGTTACAAAACAGACACATTATATCGCTTATGCCCTTATTCAATAAAAAAACAATGTAAGACATGAAAACAAACGTATCCATTTTCCTTGCCTGTTTATTATCAATGATAATGAACAGTTGTAATCCATTCTACCTGATACGGGGCGATGGTAATTTAGTGACCCGGACGTTGGCGCTTGATGACTATGACGTGATTGAAGCCGGCCATTCAATCAGCGTAACCTATGTCCAATCGGAAGAATCTCCTGCTTTAACCGTTACTACCGACCAGAATATTATGGAAAAATATATATTCCATGTGAAAGATTCCAAATTGAAGGTAAAGCCTAAAGACGAATATAAACACGCGAGTTTCTTGCCTTCCCAATTTACGGTTACGACACATTCAAAAGGACTGAAAAGGGTAAATTTAGCCGGGAACGTTACGTTCGACCTGGACAGCCCGTTTACCGGAAACAATCTGGAAATAAACTTAGCCGGCAGCGGAACAATCAACCTGAACGACCAGGTTACTGTCAATGAATTGGATGTTGACCTGGCCGGCAGCGCCACGCTCAATGCCTACAAACTAAATGGAAAATATTTTGGAGGAGACGTCGCCGGATCGGGAAAAATCAATCTGGGAGGTATTATGACAGAGGCAACATTCGAAATCGCCGGTAGCGGAACCGTCCGTGCCTTTGACCTTCAGGTAGAAGACATGAAATGCGAAATCGCCGGTAGCGGAGATATTGAAATCAGCGTTAGCCATCGTATTTCTGCGGAGGTAGCCGGCAGCGGACGTATTAAATACAAAGGAGACCCACAAACGATACGGAAGGAAATAGCCGGATCGGGTAGTCTCAGGAAGATGGATTAATTACAACCATCCTTCTTTTTTATACCAGGCAATGCTCTCCTCTAATCCTTTACGAAGTGGATAGACAGGAGAAAAACCCATATCATCCTGGAGCGGCGTGACGTCGCATATCCAGTTTCGCTGCTTCAGGATACGATATTTATCGCTATTCAGCGTCATTCTTTTCTTCAACAGTTTCCCTATCCACTCCGAACATACGCAGGCTATATACACCAATCCGGCAGGGATGCGGGCATGTAATACAAACTTCTTCCCGAGAATATTCTTTATCTCGCCGGCAAATTCCGTGTCGGTATACACATCTCCATCCGCCACAAAATAATGTTTGTTTCTGATTTGTTCGTTTTCCAGGGCAAGGAAGGCTACCGTAGCTAAATCCTTTACATAAATAAACGTAATCCGTTGAGGCGTGAAACCAACGGCAAAATCAAAGCCCGAGTTGACTGATTTTATCTCCATAAAATAATCTTTATCGCCGGGACCGTAAACACCGGTAGGGCGCAGGATGATATACGGGAAATAAGACTGATGGGAAAGATGACATTCGGCTTCCAGTTTGCTTTTTCCATACGCCGTATCCGGCAGTTGCGGGTCGTCCGGACGAATCGGCGTAAAATTCTTTTCATCCCCTTTTCCATACGTACTCAGGCTACTCATCAGCAGGAACTTTTCAGGTTTACAGCCGGCAGCTTCCAACGCTTCAATCAGGTGAATGGCGTATCCGGCATTTACCCGGGAGAAATCATCTTTATTTAAAACTTTGGTTACTCCTGCATTATGTATAACATAGCTCCACGCGCCATGTTCCTTAACAAAAGCGGTTAGTTGCTCCGTAAGAGCCTCCTTGCTACTATAGTTTAAATCAATAAACCGGATATGCTTGTCTTGTAAATGCGAACGGTTACTTCCGGCGCGAATGCCGGCCCACGTTTCATATCCCCTGCGAAGCGCTTCTTCTACTAAAAAGCCTCCAATAAAACCACTCGCTCCGGTGATTAAAATTTTTTTTGTTGCCAACTGTCTGTTTTTAATGTTTTTTCAATACTCTATGGGGTAAATCGCCATGTCCGATAAGGTCTATCGGACAGGCATACGCCTCGCCCCACCAGTCTTCCGATACATCAACTCCTGCGTGATAGTGCAGCGTTTCATTCACACAGGCAATATTTTTCACCATGGAAAGAACCGTTCCGATATCATGCGATACCAAGATAATAGCGCTCTCCTTGTTTATCTCTTCCAGCAAATGGTTGAAATGGGATTCGAAACGTTTGTCCACATAAGCACTTGGCTCATCTAAAATTAATACGTCCGGGCAGGAAACGATGGAACGCCCTAACAGGACACGTTGCAGTTGACCGCCGGAAAGTTCGCCGATAGGACGGGTAGACAATTCTTCCAGGCCCATTTGTTTGACCACATCATTGATTCGCTCATGCTGCTTTGCGCCGAATGAGCGAAACAATCGTTTTTCGGAAACAAGTCCCGAAGCAATCACTTCTTTTACAGAGATAGGAAATTTCTTATCTATCTGATTCATTTGAGGAAGATATCCTGTCTTTAAGGAAGGCACCTCCTTTCCTCCTTTATAAAAATGAACGGAACCCGATACCGCCGGCAATAAGCCAAGCGCTATTTTCAGCAAGGTTGTCTTACCACCTCCGTTGGGGCCTATGATACCTAAGAAGTCATCTTCATACAAATTGACCGTTACGTTACGAAGCACGGTTTTGGCGCCATAAGCAGCTGTTACATTCTTTATTTCGATCAGTTTATTCACCGCCGGCCAATGATTTTGCAATATGGATCATTTCCTTGCTCCAGTCATAGGATAGCGGATTGATGGCAACTAAGCGGCATCCTGTTTCCTTTGCTATCAGTTCGGCATTTTTCCGGTCAAATTCCTGTTGGATAAACACCACTTTTGTCTGATGTTGCCTGGCTGTTTCCACTAATTTTCTCAACTGGGCAGGCGATGGTTCTTTCCCTTCCATTTCTATACAAAGTTGCGTCAGATTAAACTCTTTGGCAAAATAAGTAAGCGCCGGATGATATATAATAAATGTACGGTTGGATAGCGGCGAGATACATTCCGACAACCCGGCCCCGGTTTCGTCTATCTCTTTCATCAACTGAGCGTAATTATGCAGGTAATCGTCCGTATGTTCCTCATCCAATGCCAGAAAGGCATTCAATGTATTCAGGGCTATTGTTTTGGCTCCATGAATCGAGTTCCATATATGCGGGTCGATACCTCCCGGATGATGTCCCGGATGATGGTCGTCAGGTTCGTCTTCTTCATCCGTTTCAAGAATAAGTTCAATGCCTTCCGAAAGGTCGAATACCTTCATCTCCGGGTTGTTTTCCTGTATACTTTGCATCCAGGCCTGTTCAAATCCGATATATCCGATGCGCAAGTAAGCAAGGCTTTTACTTACCCGGATCATTTGCTGCGGCGTAGGGTCGTATGTCTCGGGGCTTTGCCCTGCCGGCACTACCGTATGAACCGTAAACCTGTCGCCTCCGATCCGCTCGGCAAAATAACGCTGAGGCTCGATTGTGACGGAAATAATTTTCTCATCTCCCTGTTTATTGTTACATCCGAATAAGGATAATAAGATGATAACAACGATTGCAGATTTTATTTTTAACATTGAATCCATTTTTACGTAAAAACACATATTCTTACTTGAGTATAGAAAGCTGAGCATCTATAATCGTCTTATCCTTCCCCGGAAAAGCCTTAACCTTTCCTTTGTAACGAACGATGTATTTACCTCCATTTGTGGAGCTTATACAAGCTTGTACCAGCTCTCCGTTTTCCCATTTTATATCAACGATATACCCTCCCCTGGCGCATAAACCTTTAATTTCTCCGTTTTTCCACGATGCGGGTAGGGCAGGCAATAAATGTATTTCATTCGTATGACTCTGTAATAACATTTCGGCAATACCCGCTGTTCCTCCAAAGTTACCATCTATCTGAAAAGGGGGATGCGTATCAAACAAGTTCGATAAGGTTGATTTGGCAAGTAATGCCTGTACATTACTACCGGCTTCTTCGCCATCCAGCAGGCGCGCATAGAAGTTTATCATCCATGCACGGCTCCAACCGGTATACGAACCTATTTTCACTTCCCCTTCGTTATACTTGCGCCGGCGTTCGATGGTGCGGCGGGCGGCGGCAAACAGTTCTTTATCGGCAGCCGTAATCGTTGTCCCGGGATGCAAGCCGAAAAGGTGTGATGTATGGCGGTGTCCGGGCTCTACTTCTTCATAGTCTTCAATCCATTCCTGTATGGTATTGTAGCGTTTGCTTATCCGTATCGGAGGCAATTTCTTCTGAGCCCGTTCCAGTTCCTTACGGAATGTGGCGTCTACATTCAATTCCTTTCCGGCCAACAGGCAGGCATTAAATAATTCCATGATAATTTCAATATCCATCGTAGCTCCATAGGTCAGCATAAAAGAAGACTTATCAGGTAATTGATACCGGTTTTCCGGAGAATTGGAGGGCGCTGTTACTAAATGACCGTTTTTATCTTCAATCAGATAATTTAAAATAAACTCCGCCGCCTCTTTCATGCCGGGATAGGCTTCCTCTTTCAGCCAGACTTTATCTTTGGTGAAAAGATAATGTTCCCATTGATGCAGTACCAGCCAGGATGAGGCAATCGGAAAGGTTCCCCAGCCTACTCCATCGCTAATGGCTGTACGCCCGAATGGGTCGGTCAGGTGATTCATGGTCCAGCCTGTAGAATTATAGGTCTTACGGGCTGTTATCCGTCCGGGTTCCCGCAAAGCATTGATCAGGTTAGAGAAAGGAATCATTGTTTCCGACAGGTTACAAACTTCGGCCGGCCAGTAATTCATCTGGATATTGATATTCGTATGGAAATCGGCAGACCAGGGGGCATTCATATCTTTATTCCAAATCCCCTGTAAATTGGCGGGGAGTATACCCGGCGAACGGGAAGAGTTCATCAACAAATACCGCCCGTACTGAAAATAAAGCGCTACAAGAGCAAGGTCTTCCTTTCCTTCGCGCACGTTCTTCATCCGCTCATCCGTAGGGACAAGATTCATCGTTGCTTCGCCTAAAGCGAATGACATTCGATTAAAGATAGCGCTATGCTCCTGTATATGCCGCTCTTTTATTAATGTATAATTATGCAGGTTTGCCTTATCTAAAATCGTACGGCAAACTTCGGCCGGGTCAATCGCCCTGTCGAAGTTCAGTTCCTTGAAATTATAATCAGTCGCTCCTGTAAAATAGAAGATGGCTTCATCTGCCTTTTCTACATAAAACGAATTATTCAAGGCAACTAACGCCCCTCCTTTGTTCACGCCGCGTATTTGCCCGGCAAACTTCATATGCAATCCGGTTTCGCCGGCTTCCTGAAAAGGCAAATCCACTATCTGCCCCTGTATATTCAGCGCTTTATCCGTGCCGGGAGAAGGATAAGCCGTAGCATCCTGCTCCCGGTTGTAAGACAGCCTGAAAGTCAATTGTCCCGGTTTATCGGCATGCAAACGGATTACGATCAGATTATCAGGCGCCGAAGCAAAGGCTTCACGCGTAAAGGTAGTTTCCCCTATCCGGTATTGCACCGTTGCTATCCCGGTTTCCAGATCCAGGCTGCGCCGGTAATTTTCAATGTTGGGCACAGCGCCCCTGTCTGCATAAAAATCGATGTTAATATCGCCAAACGATTGATACGAACGGATACGAAGCGGGTCACTCTTCATATGCTTTTCAGAAAGTGCTACAGCTTCGGCAATTTCACCGTTGACCAAGTGTTTTCGGATGTCGGGCAAATAAGCGGCGGCATCGGCATTGGATTCCGTTTTGTACCCGGCCCACAGGCTTTCTTCGTTTAACTGGATTGTTTCCCTGTAATAGTCGCCAAACACCATCGCTCCCAACCGGCCATTGCCAACCGGCAACGCTTCATCCCAGTTTGCTGCCGGTTGTTTATACCATAATACATAATCCGATACTTGCGCATTCAAAGGAAAAAGAATCGCAAAAAGACAAACTAAAACCAGCGGTTTCTTCATAAAAATCTTATTTTTTTAATAACAATTGCTCAATAGCTTCCTTTAACTGAGGTTTAGGGATAGCTCCCTGAGCCATTTGCGGATTTTCGTCCATAGGTACAAATAATAAAGAAGGGATACTTCGGATACCAAATACCGCTGCCAGTTCCTGCTCGGCTTCCGTATCTATTTTATAGATATAAATTTGCCCATCGTATTCGGCTGCCAATTCTTCCAGTACCGGAGCGATTGCTTTACAGGGCCCGCACCAGTCGGCGTAAAAATCTATCAAAGCCGGTTTGTCACCCAAATATTCCCATTCTTCGGGATTCGTCTCATAGTTGGCTACTTTCGCCAGAAAATCTGCTTTTGTTAAATGTATTGTTTGCATTACTTTTTCTGCTGTTACTGTTTTGTTGCCTTGCTTATCTGTTTTTGTTTGTGCATTACATGAGGCGAACGTCATCCCCACGACCAGAATACATACTATTTTTTTCATTGGGCTTTATTTATATGAATTTGAATGAATATCCTTTTTTATTAGAGATTACCTTATCCCTGCCACACAAAGGTAATCCCTCATTTCTTATAAAACAAATTTCCATAAGAAATTATTATTCACACGAATACTGCTTTCAGCAGTATTGTTTGATGATAATAAAGAAGGCAGAGAATTCATTTAAAACGACTACTGACGAGCCTGCGTATATTTCGTATTTTTGCTACTTCTTACCGGAATCTTCCCTGGATAGAAAGTATCTCTTTCGCTCTTTCTAATGCAATATTGATGTTGCTGCATATATTATCAGGGCCTATCTTTTGGTCAAAACCTCCCTTTTTCAGCAGATTGTGAACGTCGTCATTGACACCTGAGAGGATTAGTTGAATGTTTTCCGCTTTGGAAAGGCGCAACAGGCTTTCCAGGTTGTGCAGGCCGGTGGAATCTATAAAGGGGACTTTTCGCATCCGGACAATACGCACGTTGGGTTTGTCGCCTAATGTTTGCATCACGCCGTCGAATTTATTGGCTATCCCAAAGAAGAAAGGGCCGTCTATTTCGTATACTTCAACTCCTTGTGGAATGGCAAGGCGTTCGTCGTCATGCGGAATTTCGCTATCATTATTCAGGTCGATAACATCGCGTATAACAGATATGCGAGTTGTTGCCATCACACGGCGCATAAACAGGAACATCGCCATAAGAAGCCCAATCTCAATAGCAATCGTAAGGTCGAATATGACCGTAAGAAAAAAAGTAGCCAATAATACAGAAATATCACTTTTAGGGCCTTTCAGCAGTGAACGAAACGTACGCCATTCGCTCATATTATAGGAAACCACAATCAATACGCCGGCCAGGCAAGCCATGGGTATATGTTTGGTAAGTGGACCTAAAAATAGTAATATCAGCAAAAGAACAAGGGCATGGATGATACCGGCAATGGGTGTTCGCCCTCCGTTGTTTATATTGGTCATCGTCCGGGCGATCGCTCCGGTAACGGGGATTCCTCCGAAGACAGGAACTATGATGTTGGCGGCGCCTTGCGCGATTAATTCCGTATTGGAATTATGCTTATCCCCGGTTACGCCATCGGCAACAGTGGCCGACAGCAATGACTCAATAGCTCCCAGCATAGCAATGGTAAAGGCCGCAGGCCATAGCATTATAATGGTTTCGATAGTAAAAGAAATCCCTTCCGGCTCGGGAAGTGAAGCATTGATGATGAAGCGGTCGCCAATCGTTTCAATCGTATCGATACCCAGGTAATGCCGCAACAGGTATATAATAATTGTCATAAAGATAATCGCTACAAGTGAACCGGGTATCTTCTTCGACAGTTTGGGGGTATAAACGATAATCAGGATACTTGCCAACCCAATCAGTAACGGGTAGAGACTCAATGTATGGAAATGGGTAAAGTAGACAATCCATTTAGAAATAAAATCAGCCGGAACCTTCTCTATGGAAAGGCCGAAAAGGTCTTTCATTTGCGTAGTAAAAATAGTAAGGGCAATGCCACTGGTAAACCCTACTACAATAGGATAAGGTATAAAGCGGATGATTGCGCCGAGCTTTAACAGCCCCATGATAACCAGCATAATACCAGCCATAACGGTAGCAATGGCAAGTCCTTCTATGCCATAATTTTGGATAATGCCGTAAACAATTACAATAAAGGCTCCGGTAGGTCCGCCAATCTGTACATTGCTTCCACCAAGGAAAGAAACTATAAAACCTCCAATAATTGCCGTGATCAATCCTTTTTCCGGGCTGACGCCTGAAGCAATACCAAACGCAATCGCCAAAGGGAGCGCCACAATACCTACGATGATACCCGCCATGAGGTCACTCAGGAATCTTTCTTTCGAGTAGTTTTTTAGTAGGGTAAAAAGCTTCGGTTTGAAATCAATCTGTTGTTTCATTTTTCTACCTATAGATAACAGGTTGCAAAGGTACACAGAATTTGATATAAAAAAAATATTTGGAAGTCAGATAAGTTTTCATTACATTTGAACAAATTATCTGTAGAGGATAAAGAATAGTCATCTTATTTACATTATTTATTACAAGTATTCTATGGAAAAAAGTATTAAAGGTACGCGTACCGAACAGAATTTATTAAAATCGTTTGCCGGCGAATCACAGGCAAGAAGCCGTTACACCTTCTTTGCCAGTGTAGCAAAAAAGGAAGGTTATGAACAAATTTCCGGCGTTTTCAGAGAAACAGCCGAACAGGAAAAAGAGCACGCCGAACGTTTCTTTAAATTCCTTGAAGGAGGAATGGTAGAAATTACAGCTTCTTTCCCGGCCGGCGTGATTGGGAATACGATGGAAAATTTAGCGGCTGCAGCAGCCGGTGAAAACGAAGAATGGTATGAATTATACCCCGCTTTTGCTAATATAGCGGAAGAGGAAGGATTCAAAAACATTGCTGTCGTTTGGCGTATGATTGCAAAAGTAGAACAAGAACACGAACGTCGTTACCTGAAACTTCTTGAAAACCTGAAAGAAGGAAAAGTATTTGAAAAAGACGGAGAAATTGAATGGCAATGTCGCAATTGCGGTTTCATCCACAAAGGAAAGAAAGCTCCGGGTAAATGTCCTGCCTGCGACCATCCACAAGCATTCTTTGAGCCGATGAAGCAAAATTATTAATTCTTGGACAAAATAAAGAATTAAACTCAGAAGAATGTGTCAAAAGTCCCCTTAGCTAATTTTGAAGTTACAAACTCTCCTGTTGACTCAACTTACAATTTATAACTTTTGCAGATTGTAGTTGGACTTTTGACACATTCCCTTCTCTTTTTTCCATATCTTTGTTGTCATGAACTCGTTTGACGGATATGTGGGTATACGGATTTGGGATGGACAGTTGGTAAATGACGCTGTCTTTGCGTTACTACTTGCCTTGCTGATTATGTTTGCATTCGTGTATCATTCAAACTACCGCTTGTTTTCGAAGATGGTGCGTGACGTATTTTACTTGAAAGAACGACTGAGTTTATTTGAAACGGTAATAGGGAATGAATTCGTATTTCGGAACTTTATGATTTTCCAGTCGTTGTTTCTTACCACTCTTTTCATATTTGCTGTCGGACATGTATACCGGCTTTTTGAATTTTCGGATATCTGGGCGAATTTAGTACTTATAAGTATTATCTTTCTTTGTGTTGTCCTATATTATTATTTCAGACAATTTCTTTATGGTCTGATGGGGTTTGTTTTTACCGATCCTGAGAAGTACAAATTCTGGAAAACCAATTATTATGCAATAACCGGCTTTTGGGGAGTATGGTTGTACATCCCTGTCTTTTGGTTGGTTTTTATAGGAAATTATATCGGAATACCCCTGACTTTGTTTGCTGTTTGGTATATTTCATATCGTTTTTGGTTAATTTATAAGTCAGTGCGGATATTTCATATTCGTAACATGGGTTATATATATATTTTTTTGTACCTTTGCGCCCAAGAAATTTCACCTTTATTATTTATATACAAAGGTTTGGTTTATTTGTATAACGTTATTGAAAAAAGCGCTATATGGCATTGAATATCAAAAAATTACTGGTGTCGCAACCGAAGCCCGCATCTGAAAAATCTCCTTACTTTGACATTGCTGAAAAGTATGGTGTTGAGATAGATTTCAGGCCGTTTATAAAAGTAGAGCCTCTTTCCGCAAAAGAATTCAGGCAGCAACGAATTAATATTCTGAACTATTCGGCTATTATTTTCACAGCTCGTACGGCAATCGATCATTTCTTTCATTTATGTGAAGAATTGAGAGTGGCTATTCCGGAAACAATGAAATACTTCTGTATGACGGAAGCTATTGCTGTGTACTTGCAGAAATATACGGTATACAGGAAACGTAAAATCTTTTTTGCCGCTACCGGAAAATTAGAAGAATTGGTGGTCATTATTGGGAAGCATGCGAAAGAAAATTATCTGGCGCCTATATCGGATGTACACAAAGATGACCTGTTTGTTCAGTTGGATACAAAAAAGATAAACTACACAAAGGCTATCATGTTCCGTACAGTGAGCAATGATTTTTCGAAAGAAGAAGAGTTCAATTACGATATGTTGCTTTTCTTTAGCCCGTCGGGGATTGCTTCTTTATTGAAAAATTTCCCTGATTTTAAGCAAGAGAATATAAAAATAGGCTGCTTTGGCCCAACGACGGCGAAAGCGGTGAAAGACGCTGGTTTGCGCTTGGATGTAGAAGCCCCCACGCCTGAGGCTCCTTCGATGACGGCGGCATTGGAGCAATACCTCAAGAGTGAGTTGGGTAACGCTAAAAAAAATGGTAAATAATAATCAGTACACCTTTTCGAAGGAAGAACGACTGTCATGGAAACGCCATATTGATTTGCTTTTTGAGAAAGGGCAGTCTTTTGTAGCATTTCCATTAAGGGTTATTTATTTACTATTGGATGAAAAGAAAGAAGTACCGGTATCTATATTGGTAAGCGTATCAAAAAGAAAATTCAAACGGGCTGTTAAGCGAAATCAAATCAAACGCCGGGTACGCGAAGCGTATCGTATGCAGAAGCATGATCTGACGGAGCCTTTAGCTGGGAAAGCAAAAGTAATGTTTGTTGCTTTCCTTTATATAGATAGAGAAGTTCATTCTTTTTCTACGATAGAGAAGGCAATGAAGAAAGCAATTAAAACCCTGCAGTTAAGGCATGATTAAGCGTTTTTTTACAACCATTCTTTTATTGCCGGTTTATTTCTACAGATATTGTATTTCTCCACTAACGCCGGCATCGTGCAGGTTCGTACCGACTTGTTCCGAATATACTGTGCAAGCATTGAAAAAACATGGACCGGTAAAAGGCTTGTGGCTATCCATTAAACGGATACTTCGCTGCAATCCCTGGGGAGGAAGTGGATACGACCCGGTGCCATGATAACATATTATTATAATGTACATACGCATTCCCCATCCCTCCATTCGGACGAGGTTTCCATACTGAACCGGATCATAAGAGGAAAAAAAGAAGAAAAAGAGAAAAGCAAAGAGAAGACGGGCTTTTTGAGCGCCGGCATCCATCCTTGGTATATAGAAGATGTAGCGGTACAGATGAAACAACTGCGGGATGTAGCCACATTGCCCGAAGTGGTAGCGATTGGCGAAGCCGGTTTAGACAGGCTGACAGATACACCCATTGATATCCAACAAGACATATTCGCCCGGCAAGCCCATCTTGCCGAAGCATTACAAAAGCCATTCATCATTCATTGCGTAAAAGCCTGGGAGGAGTTAATGGCCGTAAAGAAACAAATCAAACCAAAAACAGCTTGGATTATTCATGGGTTCAGGGGGAAACCGGATATGGCGGAGCAGTTGGTGCATCAAGACTTTCATCTGTCATTCGGAGCGCATTTTAATCCCGGTTCACTTCCAATAGCCTATCCCAATCACATTTTGACGGAAACAGATGATAAAGATTGTAGCATTCAAATGGTATACCGCCAAATAGCCTCCGCTCTGCATATAACGGAAGAAGTGTTGGGTAAACAGATTCAAAAGAATGTTAAGAGCCTTTTTCCTATTTGATTGGAAAATAAGTCGTACCTTTGTGATTATTCAATCATTTACAATTTAATATGTTATAAATTAAGACGATGAATTTTGTAGAAGAATTAAGATGGAGGGGTATGATTCACGATGTAATGCCCGGAACGGAAGAACAGTTGCAAAAAGGAATAGTTTCGGGGTATGTAGGTATCGACCCTACGGCTGATTCATTACATATCGGGCACTTGGTAGGTGTGATGATATTGAAGCATTTCCAGCGGGCGGGGCATCGCCCTATCGCTCTTATTGGCGGCGCTACCGGAATGATTGGCGACCCGTCGATGAAGTCTGCCGAACGTAATTTGTTGGATGAAGAAACACTCCTCCGGAACCAGGAAGGTATCAGGAAACAGTTGGCTAAGTTTCTCGACTTTGATTCGGACGCCCCGAACGCAGCAAAGCTTGTAAACAACTACGACTGGATGAAAAATTACTTATTCCTCGATTTTATTCGCGACATAGGCAAACACCTTACCGTAAATTACATGATGGCGAAAGATTCTGTGAAAAAGCGTTTAAGCGCAGAGTCGAGTGTGGGATTGTCTTTTACCGAATTTTCGTATCAATTGTTGCAGGGGTATGATTTCCTGCACCTATACGAGACGGAAGGCTGCCGCATACAAATGGGTGGCTCCGACCAATGGGGGAATATTACAACCGGGACGGAACTGATTCGCCGCAAAACCGGTGGAGAAGCGTTTGCGCTTGTTTGTCCGCTTATAACAAAGGCTGACGGCACTAAATTCGGTAAAACCGAGTCCGGTAATGTTTGGCTCGACAGACAGTATACGTCGCCTTATAAATTCTATCAGTTCTGGATGAATGTGAGTGATGAGGATGCAGCCAAATATATCAAAATATTTACCGCCTTAAGAAAGGAAGAAATTGCTGATCTGGAAGAAGAACAGGCAGCTGCTCCACACCTTCGCCCGTTGCAAAAGCGTTTGGCGAAAGAAATCACGGTAATGGCCCATTCGCTTGAAGATTATGAACTGGCCGTTGAAGCATCCTCTATTTTATTTGGCGCTTCAACATCCGAAACGTTGAAAAAGCTGGATGAAGACACTTTGCTATCCGTATTTGAAGGAGTACCTCAGTTTGAGATCGCTAAAAATGAATTGTCTGGGGGCATTAAGGCGATCGATTTATGTACTGAAAAGGCCGCTATATTCCCCTCAAAAGGAGAAATGCGTAAGCTGGTGCAGAGTGGCGGCGTAAGCCTGAATAAAGAAAAACTGGCTGAACCGGATACGCTTATCGATACGTCTTATTTGTTAAATGATAAGTATTTATTGGTGCAAAAAGGTAAAAAGAATTATTACCTTTTAATAGCTAAATAAATCAGGATATAGAAAAAGCTGCCTCAGTCGGCGCCGGGGCAGCTTTAAACGCGAAACCTTATTCTAACTCAATGTCGTTTCGTTAAAGATTCGACACTCTCCGACGTCAATCCTTAACGAATGTGTTGTTCTGTTTGGCTTTTTTTCTTCGTAAATACTCCTCGTAAATGATGCCTTTCGATACCAGCTGCGCGGCTTTTTCCTGCTCTTTGCGTTTCTCGTCGATACGGATCAGGTCGGCGCACCGTTCGTGCATGAACTGGGGGCGAATGCCGATGTGATAAAAAGCGCGTCTACCACTCCGTAAAAGCGTCCGTATCGCCCGCATTTGAGGCGATGGAAAAACAGCAGCACTTCCGACGCCTTCAGAAACGGGTATTCGGTGCGTATCAGCCCCGCCAGTTCGCGCTGACGGTCCATTTTTTAATAAATACGGAATAACTGATAAAAAGATGCAAACGATGTTACTAAATGAACGAAATGAAATATTGTTAGTCGGCGATCCTGTATTCGATGCTGCATTGTGCGAATTGTATTTTACTAAGAGCCTGTTTAAATTTTAATGAGATAAAAGAATAAAAGGGTTTCCGTATCTTCTGAATAGATATTTTCTTTGAAGTGACTAAACTATAAAGAAATGTATCCAACAAACTTAACGGAAA